>NZ_UGSP01000001.1:1740625-2115000 GCF_900454535.1 Avibacterium avium | reverse complement strand
ACACGTTGAGTGTAATGGCAAAGAATCGAAGAGGGATATTAGTGATACGTCTGTTGGGTAGGGGAGCGTTGTGTAAGTCGATGAAGATGGATTGAGAAGTCTGTTGGAGATATCACAAGTGCGAATGCTGACATAAGTAACGATAAAACGGGTGAAAAACCCGTTCGCCGGAAGACCAAGGGTTCCTGTCCAACGTTAATCGGGGCAGGGTGAGTCGGCCCCTAAGGCGAGGCTGAAAAGCGTAGTCGATGGGAAACGGGTTAATATTCCCGTACTTGGTAAAGCTGCGATGTGGGGACGGAGTAGGTTAGGTTATCGACCTGTTGGAAATGGTCGTTTAAGTTGGTAGGTGGGTGAGTTAGGCAAATCCGGCTCACCGTTAACACTGAGAGATGATGACGAGGCACTAAGGTGCTGAAGTAACTGATACCACACTTCCAGGAAAAGCCACTAAGCTTCAGGCTTTACTAAACCGTACTGAAAACCGACACAGGTGGTCAGGTAGAGAATACTCAGGCGCTTGAGAGAACTCGGGTGAAGGAACTAGGCAAAATAGCACCGTAACTTCGGGAGAAGGTGCGCTGGCGTAGTGTGAAGTTCTTTACGGATGGAGCATGAACCAGTCGAAGATACCAGCTGGCTGCAACTGTTTATTAAAAACACAGCACTCTGCAAACACGAAAGTGGACGTATAGGGTGTGATGCCTGCCCGGTGCTGGAAGGTTAATTGATGGTGTAATCGAAAGAGAAGCTCCTGATCGAAGCCCCAGTAAACGGCGGCCGTAACTATAACGGTCCTAAGGTAGCGAAATTCCTTGTCGGGTAAGTTCCGACCTGCACGAATGGCATAATGATGGCCAGGCTGTCTCCACCCGAGACTCAGTGAAATTGAAATCGCCGTGAAGATGCGGTGTACCCGCGGCTAGACGGAAAGACCCCGTGAACCTTTACTATAGCTTGACACTGAACCTTGAATTTTGATGTGTAGGATAGGTGGGAGACTATGAAGCGGTAACGCCAGTTATCGTGGAGTCGTTGTTGAAATACCACCCTTTAACGTTTGATGTTCTAACGAAGCGCCTGAAACGGGTGTTCGGACAGTGTCTGGTGGGTAGTTTGACTGGGGCGGTCTCCTCCCAAAGCGTAACGGAGGAGCACGAAGGTTTGCTAATGACGGTCGGACATCGTCAGGTTAGTGCAATGGTATAAGCAAGCTTAACTGCGAGACAGACAAGTCGAGCAGGTGCGAAAGCAGGTCATAGTGATCCGGTGGTTCTGAATGGAAGGGCCATCGCTCAACGGATAAAAGGTACTCCGGGGATAACAGGCTGATACCGCCCAAGAGTTCATATCGACGGCGGTGTTTGGCACCTCGATGTCGGCTCATCACATCCTGGGGCTGAAGTAGGTCCCAAGGGTATGGCTGTTCGCCATTTAAAGTGGTACGCGAGCTGGGTTTAGAACGTCGTGAGACAGTTCGGTCCCTATCTGCCGTGGGCGTTGGAGAATTGAGAGGGGCTGCTCCTAGTACGAGAGGACCGGAGTGGACGCATCACTGGTGTACCAGTTGTCTCGCCAGAGGCACAGCTGGGTAGCTAAATGCGGAAGAGATAAGTGCTGAAAGCATCTAAGCACGAAACTTGCCTTGAGATGAGTTCTCCCAGTCTATAAGACTGTAAGGGTTGTTTGAGACTAAGACGTAGATAGGCTGGGTGTGTAAGCGGTGTGAGCCGTTGAGCTAACCAGTACTAATTGCCCGAGAGGCTTAACTATACAACGCTCAAGGGTTTTGGCTTGTTTTTGTTAAAGAAGTGAAGAACGAATAAAAAAGACATAAAGACAGATAAAGAATTTAAAGAATTATCTTGGCGGCGTTAGTGCAGTGGACCCACCTAAATCCATGCCGAACTTAGAAGTGAAACGCTGTAACGCCGATGGTAGTGTGGGGAATCCCCATGTGAGAGTAGGACACCGCCAGGTTTTGAATAAAAGAAGAACGCCATTGAGGGAACTCAGTGGCGTTTTTTATTTTTGCCATTATGATTTAGTTGATTTTATAAATTGCATGGCTTCCTCTTCACTTATTTTTTGGTAATCATCGAAATCGCTCACGAAAATCTTATCAGTCCAGAATAGACTAAATCTATCCACAACATAACATATAATCATCAAAAAATTTGATAAAAAAATCACCGCACTATTCAATCATCTAAACTTAAAACCTGATATAGATCATAAACATTGTGCTTTTTTCCTAAAATGATTTTGTATTTTGATACAAGTACCTTACTATTTTACTCGGATTTAAACTACTCACATTAAGGTCAAATTATGTCATTAGAAAATAGAATGAAACAAGCCGATCAACAATGGCAAAGTGCCAGTTATCAGGATACTATCTCGCATATTCTGTCACGCTTTCATCAACGTCATCGTGAACAATTGCAAGAGCTAATTCCCCTTGCAGAAAAAGTTGAAGAACGCCACGGTGATCACCCAGATTGCCCAAAAGGTTTAGCTGACGCGTTAAAAAATGCCTATGCAGATTTGTCTAGCCATATGATGAAAGAAGAACAAATCTTGTTCCCAATGATCCAAGCAGGTAATTATATGATGGCTCGAATGCCTATTCAGGTAATGGAATTTGAACACGATGAACATGGCGCAACGATTGAAGTGCTACGCACTCTTACTCACAATATGACACCACCTGCCGATGCTTGCACTTCTTGGCGTAATCTCTACCAAGGTATTCAAGAGTTTTGTGATGATCTGCAAGAGCATATTCACACAGAAAATAATATCTTATTCCCGCGTGTATTAAGCGAACAATAGTCACAGCAATAATAATGTTAGCACCTTAAGGACGTTTAAGGTGCTTTTTTATTCAATAAAATCTCCACCCAAAATCCTTTCTCCCCACGCGAATTCTCGGCATTTTTATACCGCACTTGGTAGTGATGTAATTGGGCGATGCGTTGTACGATAGATAATCCCAAACCGCTGCCTTTTTCATTTTGGCCTGCGGGGCGGTAGAAGCGTTGGCCGAGTTTATCTAGGGCATCATCAGGGACGCCACCACCATTGTCGGCAATGATGAGTTTATCTTGTTGTAAAATAAGGCGAATTTCGCTGCCTTTAGGGTAATAGGCAATGGCGTTGTCGATCAGATTGCGTAACATTAAAGAAATCAATAATGATTCGCCTTGTTGCGTATTGGGTTTGCTTAGCGTTTCAAAAATTAATGAGATCCCTGCTTTTTCGGCTTTTAAATAACGCTCAGCTACAAGCTCGGTGATTAATTTATCCCATTCAATGGTGTTAAGATGGGCTAATTCATTGAGATTGTCTAAGCGCGAGAGTGTAAGCAACTGTTCCACCAATTGGCTTGCGCGATCGATACCTAGCGTAAGGTTTTGCAATGCTTGATTACGCATTGTTTCATCATCACCTGCCATTTGTGCGAGTTCAGTTTGAATACGCAACGCAGTGAGCGGGCTGCGCAATTCGTGCGCTGCATCAGATGTAAAACGCCGCTCTCTAAGTAGGCTGGTTGCAGTGCGGGTAAAAAATTGATTTAAATTTTGCACTAATGGCAAGATTTCTTTTGGCACTTGCTGCGTGTCGAGCGGTTGTTCATCATCAGGGCTACGCTGGCTCACCTGTTCGCTCACATTGCGCAATATAGACAGTTCGCGGCTAATGGCCCAAATAATCACGGCAAGTAACACAGGCAGGCTAGCAAACCAAATCCACATTTGACCTAGCACCATTTTTTCGACTAATTCTTGGCGATATTCCAGCTCTTGTCCCACGGCGATCATTAATCTGCCTTCCGCCGCGGGCAGCCAAAAAATTCGCCATTCATCGTCATCACCTTGCAAGGTGGTGTTATTAAAGCCCCTTTTCGGTTCATAAATGAAATTGTTGCCGTTTTCGCTATCACTGAGCAACATTTCACCATTGTGATTAAAAATCGCAAAGGCAAGGGCGTCATCATCGTAATTTTGTCTTTTGCGAAAGTGCGGTGGTTTTTGACGATAATTTTTTCCTTCGGGGCGGTAGCGCTCAATTAAAATACTTCTTAAATGCGAAGTGGCTAGCCGTTTGGCGAATAAAATCTGTTGTGTATCAAAAACTTCGTTTACTTGGCTACGCGCTGCCGACCACGCAATCGCAGTAGAAACCAGCCAAATTGCACAGGCTAACAGGGAAAGTATAAGAATTAGACGAAGACGTAAGCTGCGTGGTTTCATTTTATTCCTCGATTGTGCCAAGGGCATAGCCTACGCCGTGTATCGTGCGAATAAACGGTTTGCCGAGTTTTTGGCGTAAATTGTAAATATGCACTTCCAACGCATTGCTACTCACTTCATCATTCCAAGTATAGAGCTTTTCTTCAATAAATCCGCGAGAAAGCACCCGCTCTTTGTTGTGCATAAATAGCTCAAGTAGCTTGTATTCCGTCCCCGTGAGGGAAACTTCTTGATTACGCAAAAAGGCTTTGTGCTGCCCCAGATCAAGGCTCACCGCACCGTGGGTGAGCAGCGATTGCGCTTGGCCATAACGGCGGCGAATGAGCGCTTGTAAGCGGGCAACCACTTCGCCCAGAGCAAAGGGCTTGCCGAGATAATCGTCCGCACCGAGCTGCAAACCTTCAATACGTTGTTCTAAGCTATCTCGTGCGGTTAAAATAAGTACAGGTACATCTTGATTGGCTTTGCGCCATTGTTGCAACACCTGCAAGCCATCTTTTTTCGGCAAGGTGAGATCGAGCACCACGGCATCATAAGGGGCGGAAGCCAAGGCTTGCATACCGCTTTCGCCGTCTTGAAACCAATCGACACTGAAACCTGATTTGCCTAGCCCAATGTTAAGCCCATCACCGATTAAAGGATCGTCTTCAATTAATAAAATTCGCATAATTTTAACCGCACTTTAGTTAGCTTAAATCCAGCCCCATTTGCCAGAAGTTAATTTCCATTCGTGTCGCCGTGGTGAAAATATGTTGTAATTGTTGCTGTTGTTTTGCTGCAACATTTTCAAATAATCCGTTGAGCATTGCGCTAAACTCCGCCGCAGCTTGTTGAAAATCTGGTGCGGCGTAAGTATCGATCCATTTCTGATAAGGATTATTCGGCGTTGGCGCTTGGCTGCCGAGCATTTTGCCGATTGCTGCATAGCCCAACATACAAGGCGCAAGGGCAGTATAAAGTTCCGCAAGTCCGCCTTTGATGCCACAATCCAGTACATAACGCGTGTAGGCCACACAAGCGGTGGACTCAGGCACTTTTTGCAGATCTTGCTCGGAAATGCCCCATTCTTGACAGAATGCGATGTGCAATTGAATTTCTTTCAGCAACACGTCATTGGCTTGGTGAGCAGTGTGAATTTCAGCAAAATTATCCGCTTTGAAAATACCTAGTGATAACGCACGGCTGTATTGAAAAAGATAGAGATAATCTTGCTGTAAATAATGTTGAAAGCATTGGCGTGGCAGACGACCTGCGGCGAGCTGCTGCACAAAGGAATGTTGGATATAATTATCCCAATAAGGCTGGCTTTGGGCGATCAGGTTTTCTACGGTAAGCATTTGATTTTCCTTTTATGTTGAAGTAAATAATGCCATCTTGTCCCATTTACTACATAAACCCAATGAGCAAAATGCCCATTGAGTTTAGCCTAAAAAGATAAATTTGCGAATGGAATCTTTTCGCAATTAATGGCTTTTTGCCACTTTTGCAACGCGTTGAACTTCCAATTCTAATTTTTTGTCGGATTTTTCCACTTCCGCAAGAATTTTCACTTCATCATTTGGCGTGATCGTTTTGCCACGCCACGCATGCGGCTCAATTTCCACTTCAATTTCACCGCTCTTATCACGGAATAAGAAATCATCTTTGCTTAATTGTTTAACAATATTTCCTTGTAAAACAATGCGTTGATCATCTTTCCAAGCAGCTTGCTCGCTAATTTGGCTTACAGGTAAATTATTCGCAAAGGATTTTTTATCCTTGGTTTGCGGTTGTGGATTAGTTGGATCAACAAATCCACCGCGTTTTTTGTGCTCTTTTTTATGTTTATGATGATGCTTTTTCTGCGCTTTTTCTGCTTTTTCCGCATCTGGTACGATTTGCGCTTTTTGTTCCACTGCTGCAGCTTGTTCATTAGCTGCTGGTAAATTCTCTGCGCTAACCACAAGGCTAGCAGTTGATAATAGTAAAATTGTTGCTAAACTAAGTTTTTTCATTGTTAAACTCCTTTCAAATGACAAGACGGCTGTCTTGTTGGGAACATTAAAACAAAGAAATATTAAGAGAATCTTAAGATAGGCAAAAAGGAAAAAATAATGCGTTGTGAAAATATGTCGGCATTTATTGTGATGGATATTGTGCGTGAAGCGGCGAAATACCCTAATGCCATTCATTTTGAAATTGGTCAACCTGATTTACCGCCATCACCGAAAGTCAAACAAGCCTTGCAACAAGCCATTGAAGACAATCAATTTAGTTATACGGAAAGCCTTGGCTTGCCCGCATTGCGTGAAAAAATTCGTGAATTTTACCACCGCACTTATCAAGTGGACGTTGCGCCGCATCGCATTATTCTTACCCCTGGTACAAGTGGCGCATTTCTTGTCGCCTATGCCTTAACGCTTAACCAAGGGGATAAACTGGGGCTGACAGATCCGGCTTATCCGTGCTATAAAAATTTCGCTTATATGATGGATATTCAGCCTGAATTTATTCCTGTCGATAAGCAAGATTGTTATCAGCTTGCACCACAACAACTTGAAAATCGCCAAATTAAAGCTTTGCAAATTTCTTCCCCCGCCAATCCAACGGGCAATATTTATACGCCTGAACGTCTGCAAGCGCTGAATGAATATTGCATTGCTAATCAAATTGCTTTTATTTCTGATGAGCTTTATCACGGCTTGGTTTATGATGAGCAAGCTGCAACCGCCTTGCAATTTAATCCGAGTGCCTATGTGATTAACGGGTTTTCTAAGTATTTTTGTATGCCGGGAATGCGTTTAGGCTGGATTATCGTGCCAGAAGAAAAGGCAAGAGAAGCGGAAATTGTGGCGCAAAACATTTTTATTTCTGCGCCCACATTGAGCCAATACGGGGCGCTGGCGGCCTTTGATTATGATTATCTTGATGAAATTAAAGGCATTTTCCAAGAACGGCGAGATTTTCTGTATAACGAATTAAAAGCCTTATTCAAGATCGAGTTTAAACCACAAGGGGCATTTTATCTTTGGGCAGATGTGTCTGATTACACGCAAGATAGCTATGAATTTGCGAAAAAAATGCTGGCTGAAATTCAAGTAGCAGCCACCCCAGGGATCGATTTTGGGGAAAATGGCACCAAGCATTATCTCCGCTTTGCCTACACCAGAGAGATTGCCCATTTACGCGAAGGCATAGAGCGAATGAAAAAATGGCTCGCTGAACAGAAATAATTACCACACAGCAAAATAAAGGAACATTATGAATTTTCAAGCAGATACCGAACAAGCCCTATTGGATATTGTAAAACAAGAAGTTGTGCCAGCCTTAGGCTGCACCGAACCCATTTCCCTTGCTTTAGCGGCGGCAACCGCACGGCAATATTTAAACGCAATGCCCGAACGTATTGAAGCAAAAGTTTCGCCGAATTTAATGAAAAATGGAATGGGCGTAACCGTACCGGGGACGGGAACTTTAGGGCTGACAATGGCAGCGGCCATCGGGGCGATTGGTGGCGATCCGAATGCTGGATTGGAAGTGCTGAAAAACATCACACCAGAACAAACCGAGCAAGCAAAACAAATGATCAAGGAAGATAGAGTTTCCGTTTCAATTTTTGAAACGGAGCATATTTTGTATTCTGAAGCTACGCTTTTTCATCAGCAGGACAAAGTGTGCGTGCGCATTGCGGCACATCATACCAATGTGATTTATATTGCCAAAAATGATCAGGTGATTTTCACCAAACCTTGCGCGGTAGAAAGTGAGAATTTGTATGAAATTTTCACCGCACTTTCAGCGAAAGCGATTTTTGATTTTTCCACCCAAGTGGATCTGGCCAAGATCAAATTTATTAATGAAGCTGAAAGGCTAAATTCAGCCCTTTCACAAGAGGGCTTACGACAAGATTATGGCTTGCACATTGGGCGCACATTGCAAAAACAAATTGCCACAGGATTGCTCGGTGATGATTTAATGAACCGCATTATTATCGAAACCACCGCAGCCTCTGATGCCAGAATGGGGGGCGCAAATCTGCCTGCAATGAGTAATTCTGGCTCTGGTAATCAGGGGATTGCAGCGACAATGCCTGTTGTGGTGGTCGCAAAACATATTAACGCTACTGATGAACAACTCACCCGTGCGTTATTTCTTTCGCACTTAATGGCGATTTATATCCATAGCAAACTGCCAAAACTTTCCGCATTATGTGCGGCGACCACCGCAGCAATGGGTAGTTGTGCGGGCATTGCTTGGTTGCTTACGGGCAAATTTGAAACTGTAAGTATGGCAATCAGCAGTATGATTGGCGATATTAGCGGCATTATTTGTGATGGCGCAGCAAATAGCTGTGCAATGAAAGTATCCACCAGTGTAACCTCAAGCTATAAAGCGGTACTAATGGCATTGGATAATATGCAAGTTACCGGCAACGAGGGCATTGTAGAACATTGCATCGATCGTTCAATTAATAACCTTTGCAACATTGCTTCACGCAGTATGCAATACACCGATCGCCAAGTCATTGAGATTATGGTGAGTAAACCAAAGGGGGAATAACAAATCCACGCGTTTGGTATTCTTTCTTTTTACTTTTCTTTCTTTTTACTTTTTTATTGCAAAATTTATTAAATTTCCCCCGCACTTTTGAGTGATAATCTAAACACAAAGTGCGGGGCAATTTTTGCTGATTTTTCTGTTTTTCTTTTTTCCTTTCTCTTATCTCTTACTTTTTTGCGCTTCTTGTGCTTATTCCGTTTCCCTAATTTTTGGTTTGTTATGCCTTACCTTAGCGGTTAATCAGGCTTTTATATAAAAGCGATATAATTAGCTATAGGATCAGCTATGCAATCAAACGCAGCATTTCTTCCGCATTGGCTAAGGCGCTTTCGGTAACTTTAGTTGAGCCAAGCAATCTGGCTAAGGCTTTCACACGCTGTTGCTGAGAAAGTGCGGTCATTTTTGTTTCAGTTTTTCCGTCAATGGTTTGTTTTTCTACAGAAAAATGCTGATGACCACAGCAGGCCACTTGTGGTAAATGGGTAACGCAGATAACTTGGCATTTTTGCCCTAACTTGCGTAATAATTTCCCTACCACACTTGCGGTAGCTCCGCTGATTCCTACATCAATTTCATCAAAAATAAGCGTTGGAATGGCGGATTTATCAGAGGTCAGCACCTGTAACACTAAAGCGATACGAGAAAGCTCCCCACCCGATGCCACTTTTGCCAAAGGCTGAGCAGATTGTCCAAGGTTCGCTTGTAGAATAAATTGCACCTGATCCATTCCGTGAGCGGTCAGTTTATTTTCCGCTTGTTCCACACGAATAGAAAATTCAGCATTTTCCATTGCTAGTTGTTTAATCCCTTTGCTAACTTGCGCGGAGAGCTTTTCTGCCCCTTTTTGACGGCTTGCACTCAAAGCTTGCGCATTTTCTAACAGCTGTGCGTAAGCTTGTTTTTCCTGTTCAATGAGCGCATCTTCACTATCCGCAAAATCTACCAGCTGATCAAGTTCTTGTCTTAAGGAGCGATGTAACACAACCAATTCTTCGGCTTTTACATTGTGTTTACGCGCAAGTTGAAGAGCTTGGCTCATTCTGCTTTCTACTTCTTGTAAGCGATAAGGATCAGGTTCAATATTGCTAGATAGATGTTGGATCTCAGAGCTGGCTTCTTGCACTTGAATCAGCGCTTCTTGCAACATTGTGAGTGCATCATTGTAGTGTGGATCAAGTGCGTGCAATTCTTCTAAATTTTGCACCGCACGATAGAGCAGGCTATCAGCGTTTAGTTCATCATTTTCACTTAATAAATTCAATACGGATTGAGAAAGGGCGGTAAGCTCTTCACTGTTGGCAAGGCGGTTGTATTCTTCTTCTAATTCAGAAAATTCATTTTCTTGTAAATTGAATTCATCAAGTTCTTCTACCTGATATTGCAAAAGTTGTTTTTTTGCTTCATTTTCTGCGCATTTTTGTTGGAAGTTTGCCACTTGTTGTTGCACATCTTTCCATTGGCGATAGTGCTTTTGCACTTTGGTAAGGAGATCATTATGAGCGCAATAGCGATCTAATAAAGTGAGTTGATAGTCATTTTTTAGCAGACGTTGTGAGGAATGTTGTCCGTTCACTTGGATTAAAAACTGGCCCAGCTCTTTAAGCTGGCTGGCAGAAACGGGAATACTATTAATAAAGCCTTTGGAGCGCCCATCTGCGCTTATCACACGGCGTAAAATACAGTTTTCTGGATTATCTTCATCTTGCAATTCTTGGGCTTTGAGCCATTTATCCGCAGGGCTGTTTGGCACAATGTGGAATGTGGCACAAATATCCGCATGGTTTTGCCCCTCACGCAGCATCGCACTTTCGGTACGTTGCCCTAAACACACGCCAAGAGCGTCAATGGCAATGGATTTTCCCGCACCCGTTTCACCCGTGATGACGGACATTCCCTGTGCTAATTCAATATCAAGATGATGAACAATGGCAAAATTATTAATCGTAAGTTGAGTAAGCATAATACACTCCCGTTTAACTGTATAGATATCAGTTTATAACTGTTTTTATATACAGTAAAGAGTTTTGTGCAAATTTTTTATGCAGAATTTCTCAACCAACCTAATTTTGTACTTAACACATTGTAATAATTATAATTTTTTAAGTGCAATAAACGCAGTTTATGTTTGCTTTTATAAATATGCACCACATCATCAGGGGTAAATGGCAGGGCAACTTGGCTATCACAACCCACTTCTAATTGCGGCGTGTTGTAATCGGCAAAGCGTATGGAAATCTTACTTTCACCGTCAATAACCAATGGGCGAGAAGAAAGGGTGTGCGGAAACATTGGCACAAGGGCAATGGCGTTTAATTGTGGGGTAAGTATAGGGCCGCCAGCCGAAAGGGAATAAGCCGTTGAGCCTGTTGGAGTTGAAATAATCAAGCCGTCAGAACGCTGTGAAAATGCCAGTTTATCATCAATATAAACGTGGAAATCGATCATATGCGCAATTTTGGCAGGGTGAATTACCGCTTCATTTACCGCATTGCTGGTGGCAATAATTTGCCCTTCGTGTTCGATCGCAGTTTCCAAAAGAAAGCGTTCTTCCACGAAAAACTCACCACGATCTAAACAGGCTTCCAGCTGAGCATAAGCATTTTTTGGATCAATATCTGTGAGAAAACCTAAATTGCCACGGTTAATACCAATTAATGCAATATTGTATTTCGCCAAGATTCTGGCTCGCCCAAGCATATTGCCATCACCACCAATCACGATAGCTAATTGCGCGCGCGTACCAATTTCATCTAACCCTGCAAGATGTTGTGCTGGCAAATTTAAACGCTCACCAACCCCCTTTTCCACTAGCACTTGATAGCCTTTTTCGGACAGCCATTGAAATAAATTTTTGTGCATTTGCAAATTCACATCATTGCGCGGACGCCCTACCAATCCAATGGTATGGAAAGAATTATGCAAGGTTTTGTTGTCGATTAAATGAGTTGTGGACATAATATTTATTTTTATGCGAAAAACAGACCGCACTTGAATTCAAGAAATTAGGGGCTATATTACACATAAACTGTGTCAGTGGCTAGTCTTAGGGTCTGTTGATAATTCATTTTGTATTTGAGTTATCAACAGACCCAGCAACTGTCAATTTTTATGTTTTTTGTTACAATAACGCAAACTTTTGAACAGATGGAGAAAACAATGTCAGAACAAGAACAACAAGTGGAAAAAAACGAATTAGATCAAGAACAAACGGAACAAGTGGAACAAGCAGAGAAGGCACAAGAAACCGCTGAGCAGCAGGAAAACGCTGAAAATCTTGAAGGAGATGCTTTAGAAGAAGCGATTGCTCGCGTGCAAGAGCTTGAAGAACAGCTCGCTGAAACAGCAAAAAAAGAGCAAGACATTTTGTTACGCAGCCGTGCGGAAATGGATAATATCCGCCGCCGTGCTGAGCAAGATGTGGAAAAGGCGCATAAATTTGCCTTAGAAAAATTTGCTAAAGATCTGCTTGAAACCATTGATAACCTAGAGCGTGCGCTAGCAACCCCAGTTAGCACAGAAGATGAGAGTTTAAAAGGCGTGCTAGATGGTGTAGAATTAACTTTAAAAGGTTTATTGGCAACGGTTGCGCGTTTCGGTGTGGAAGCCGTGGGCGAAGTAGGGGAAACCTTCAACCCTGATTTACACCAGGCCATTTCAATGCAACCAAGTGAAGGGTTTGAAAGCAACCAAATCACTGCCGTATTACAAAAAGGCTATTTGCTAAACGGCAGAGTGATTCGCCCTGCAATGGTGATGGTGGCTGCGTAATTAACTATTAAATTAATAAGTTGTGATAACGCTTTATCAAGGTAAAATTTGATAAGGCGTTTTTTTATAATTGCTATAAAATATCGGCATTTAATCGAATAAAGGCGAAACTATGCAACAGAAATTAATTACTTTCATCGGCGGCGGAAATATGGCGCAAGCTATTGTGTTTGGTTTATTGAAACAAGGGTATCCTGCGCAAAAAATTACCGTTAGCGATCCGAATGCGGATAAATTGGCATTGTTTGCTGAGCGTCAAGTGAATATTTCGCAAGATAATGTGCAAGCGGTACAAAATGCCGAAGTGGTAGTGTTAGCGGTGAAACCACAAGCTCTTGCGGAAGTGTGCCAGCTTTTAAGTGCGGTGGATTTTTCTGAAAAATTAGTGATCTCTATTGCAGCGGCAATTTCTGTGCAAAAACTTACCGCACTTTTGCCTAGCGCGCACCATATTATCCGCGTAATGCCGAATACGCCAGCCTTGGTATCGGAAGGAATGGCAGGTTTATTTGCGGAACACAATGTTCCAGCCGATCTCAAAGCCTTCGCACAAGATTTAATGAGTGCCGTAGGGCAATCTTGTTGGGTTGATCAAGAAGATGAAATGCACTTGATTACCGCAGGTTCTGGCAGCAGCCCTGCGTATTTTTTCTTATTTATGGAAGCGATGGAAAACGCGCTGAAAGCGCTTAATTTAGATGCACAAACCGCACGAATGTTGGTGCAACAATCGGCGCTTGGGGCAGCCAAAATGGTGCAACAACAGCCTGATGTGGCCATTTCAACCTTGCGTGAAAATGTAACATCAAAAGGCGGCACAACAGCCGCGGCGCTTAATGTTTTCCAGCAACAACAATTATCCCAAACCGTACAGCAAGCCATTGAAGCCTGCGTGCAACGTTCACAAGAAATGGAAAAATTATTTTGATGAAAATCAGCCCTTTTAATTGGTTAGCCTTGAGCTTTTTCGGCTATTACTGCGCCTATGGCGTGTTTGTGCCATTTTTCCCCGCGTGGTTGAAATCGCAATCTTACAACGAAGAAATCATCGGCTTTATTATTGCCAGTTCTTATGTCTTCCGCTTTTTAGGTGGGATCGTTTTCTCCGCAATGATTAAAAAAGCAGGGCATTTGCTCAATGCCTTACGGTATCTCGCTTGGGCAAGTTGTGGCGTAATGCTTTATATGAGCTTTGTGGCGGAAAGCTTCCCCTTGCTTTGCCTTGGTATAGCCTTATTTGCCATGATTAATGCGGCAGGAATGCCGTTAAGCGACACCCTTGCGACAACTTGGCAACAGCAAATAAATTTGGATTATGGCAAAGCGCGATTGATTGGTTCCGCTGCCTTTGTGGTGGGCGTAACGCTGTTTGGCAATATTATTGGCTTTATTGGCGAAAATTATACAGTATGGATTTTAACCGCATTGTTAGCCCTTTATGCCATAATGCAAATGACCACACCAAAGATTTTGCCACAAGATACACAGACAAGTGCGGTGGAAAATTCCGTTGGGTTTTTGCAGTTATTAAAAAATAAATGTACGTTACGTTTAATTATTGCCATTTCTCTTATTCAAGGTTCGCACGCCGCTTATTATGCTTATAGCGTGCTGTATTGGCAAAGCATCGGCATTTCTGTGCAGACAACCAGTTTACTGTGGGGATTAAGCGTGGTGGCGGAAATTTTGCTCTTTTTCTTTTCCACCAAATTATTTCGTTTCTGGAAGGTCAGCACCCTGTTTTACTGCGCTGCTATCGCCTGCGTGGTGCGTTGGGGCGTGTTAGGCAGTGCGACAAGCCTTTGGCTAATTGCCTTAGTGCAATTATTGCACAGCTTAACTTATGCCCTTGGTCATTACGCAATGGTGCGTTACATCACCACGCAACCACAAAATGCAATGGCGAAATTGCAAGGCTTGTATAACGGCATTTCAGGCTCAGCAGTGATCGCCTTGC
The DNA here is from genome assembly GCF_900454535.1 of Avibacterium avium. Classification (GTDB taxonomy): domain Bacteria; phylum Pseudomonadota; class Gammaproteobacteria; order Enterobacterales; family Pasteurellaceae; genus Avibacterium; species Avibacterium avium. The sequence continues at coordinate 2,100,480 of NZ_UGSP01000001.1, read as the reverse complement.
TCACTGCGTTGGCTGGCGTGTTATACCCAATTTCGCCACAAATGGCATTTACCTCAATGATGATTTTTGCCTTACTCGCGTTGCCGATTATTCCGCGCAAGGTAGAAGCATTTTTGATTCGACGTGTGGAGTAGCCTTTTTGATGAAAGACAGCGCCTTAATTGATCTTTTTCTCAATGAACAATGGCTAGAAAAAGGGCTTTCGGAGAATACCATTCAATCCTACCGTTTGGATCTTAGTGCGGTAGCAAATTGGCTCGAAATGCAAAATCTCACTTTTGAAACCTTAGATGCCATTGATTTGCAAAGCTTTCTTGGCGAGCGATTGAACTTGGGCTACAAAGCCACAAGCACAGCACGATTATTGAGCGCGTTGCGTAAATTCTTTCAATATTTATATCGGGAGAAATATCGCACAGACGACCCAAGTGCGGTGCTAACTTCGCCAAAATTACCGAGCCGATTGCCCAAATATCTCACCGAACAGCAGGTTACGGATTTGCTCAACACCCCCTGCGTGGAAGTGCCGTTAGAATTACGCGATAAAGCAATGCTGGAATTGCTTTACGCCACAGGTTTACGGGTTACCGAACTGGTTTCACTCACCCTTGACAACATCAGCGTGCAACAAGGCGTGGTGCGTGTTATCGGCAAAGGCAACAAAGAACGCATTGTGCCAATGGGCGAAGAAGCTGCCTATTGGATCAAACAATTTATGCTTTATGGTCGGGCCGCATTGCTAGACGGACAGCCTTCTGATGTGCTATTTCCCAGTCGGCGCGGCACTCAAATGACTCGCCAAACCTTTTGGCACCGGATTAAACATTACGCCATTTTAGCGGATATTGACAGCGAAGCGCTCTCGCCTCACGTATTACGACACGCTTTTGCCACGCATCTAGTCAATCATGGTGCAGATCTCCGCGTGGTACAAATGCTCTTAGGCCACAGCGATCTCTCCACTACCCAAATCTACACCCACGTCGCCAAAGAACGCCTAAAACACCTACACGAAAGGTATCACCCAAGGGGGTAAAATTTGTAAAAAAACACCCGCACTTTTAGTTCAGAAAAATATCGCTAGGTTCTATTTCAATAGGTTAGGTTGAATTTTGAAGTGCGGTGATTTTTTGGAGATTTTAAGAAAGATAAAAAAAATTACTTTAAGAATAAATCTCCCCAACTCCTCTTTACTAAAGATTGGCTTAAAAACAAGCGTACTATGAAATATGAAAGCGTATCATAATTCCTCCCCTTTAATCTATGAAAGGAAAAATTAAATTCCCGTGTAAATTGCCTTTATTTTTAACAAATTTTTAGAAAAGTAACGCCGAGCGAGAGCGAAGCGAACATCAGGCTTACTTTTCGTGAAGAAAATTTGTTAAAAATGAAGATTAGCAATTTAGTCGGGGGCTTTTTTCTTTGCCTACTTTCTTTTGAGCAAACAAAAGAAAGTAGGTCGCACAATGAGCGAAATCTGTTAGTTATTCCAAAGAAAAGTAATTAGCCAAATAACGATAGCGTAATTAAAAATATTTTAAATTTATGCCTAAATAAAATAATTAATCAATTTTTTCCTTAGGCAAAATCACCTTATTATAAAAGCTGCCGTTGATTTGGGTTTTGTGTAAATGATAAAGATGATATGCCTTAAATGCAGCGGCATCGGGTTGTTGTGGATTATGCCAAAATTCTTCTAATGAGCCTTGGTGGGTTATATCTGGAATGTCGTAATGCGCGCGTCCTAGTGTAATTACGGGCATATTATGGATTAATGCGGATAAGCCGCTGGTGCTGTTAAGCGTTACCATTCCTTTGCCGTGGCGAAGTAACACAGGCATTGGTATGTCATAGACATAAAACAAACGCCCTTGGAGTTCTGGGTGTTCTGAGAGATAACGCTGAATAACCTGTTTATAGCTGATAAATCCTCGATCCATTGGGTGATGTTTTACGATTAATTTTAGCGAAGTCGGGGCATTTTTTACAAAAGAATCTAACACATAGATCAAAAATTGCTCTACACTATCGAAATCACAATGCACTCTTACTTGGCTGTCATCATAAACTTGCAGCGGTAAAATATAAAAATCACCTAATTTATTTTTCTTAATTTTACGAATGAAACATTGCTCTTTTATCCAATGGCAAACACGCTTCATTCCTGAAATAAGCCATAATTTTATATAATAATTGAGGTTATAGACTCGATGATGTTTATAATAAGGGAATTCTTTTTCTTTGTATCTGGAGATTACATAATATTGTGTAGCTAGTTTTGCCATTGGAAAAAAACCGTTTGCAACAGGAATTGGCTGAGAAATTTGGGGAAGTTCTTCAGCTTGTTTTAAAAAAAATTGCTTATCTCTTGGTAACGGTGAATAGGCATTCACGCCTTCTTTTTCTAAGGTAACATAATGCGGACGAAAATAGCCTTCTTCAAATACCCAAAAGGCACACCCTAATTTTTTAGTTACTGCTTTTGCGATACGATGGTAACGGCGATTATCGCCAAAGCACACTATTGTATCAATGTTATGATCTTTGCAAAATTGTAATAAGAAAACATCAAAATATTCTAATTTGCTGTTGTAATCAAAAATAAATTGATTATGAAGTGCAGCGGAAAAAAATAATTTATCACCAGGGTTAAAATTTAATTTATAAACCGTTTTTTGCTGTGTTTCAGATAACCAATCCGCCAACTCTTTGAAAAAATGTCCAATAGGCCCTTGTAATAATAAAATTCGTTGTGAGCTTGCTACTAACTCGTTTAAATTATTAACAATCATTTTGTTCCCTTAGGTATAAATAGCTATTTCAGCCAAAAAGTGCGTACAAAGTAACAATATTTCCCTATTTTTTTGCTTAACCAACTCTTATATAAGCCCGTATCTTTCAATTGATTTTTTTGCTCTAGCAATATCTTAACTGCAGTGCTTGCATTGGTTAATTGCATTGTATTAGGGTTAAGATAAAGTGGATAGTATAACAGAGTTCCTGCAATTAACTGCGCTAATGTCAATTTTCTTTTTCTACGCGGTAAGGCATAGGCATCAATCGTTAATCCCCAATGGGCATAAAAAGGTGAACCGTAACAATATACCCTTTTACCGCGCAAGAGTGCTTCAAAGCCAGCTAAAGATGTCATTGTATGGACTTCATCGACTGCTTGAATGCAATCTAAAATATTCGCCTCAGTAACAATTTGATCAGCGTAAATCAATGCTTGCTCTTGTGCTACATTACCTTTTCGGTTACCACTTAACACATCTGGGTGTGGTTTATAAATAATGTAAGCATCAGGGTGAGCTTGTCTAACCTGCTGCAGCAAAGTGAGATTAGATTGACACTGAGGTGAACCAAAGCGAATAGAAGCATCATCTTCCACTTGCCCTGGCACTAAAAGAACTTTTTTCTCCGTATTTGGGCGAGCAAAGCCAGTAGATCCTACATTATATTTACCAATATTGGCTTGGATCAGCTGTTGCTGTATTTCTCGAGCTAAATCTTCATCTTTTTCTGAGAAAACCGTATTCTGCAAAATAGATTCTAGCTGCGAAAGTTGCTGCGGATTAAAATAAATTCCCAAAGGATCAACCACTAAAGAAAGTGGCGCAACAAGGTTTGAGCCTAATCCAACAGAGCGAATAAAGCCATCTTCCATTCTCCAAATCGGAATATTATTTTGTTCTGCATAAGCGATGAATTCAGGCTTGCCTTGCCCCCATAGCAATAACTTCGGATTCTCACGCAGTTGAATTTTTTTAAACTTGGTAAGAGAAGAAACAAAATGTAAACGACAGTTTGGCAAATGAAAGAAAGGTTTTAACACCGTTTTTTTCCACAAAGAAAGCCCAATGCAATAAAAATCACCCACTAATACGGATTGCCAATGTTTAACCCAATTTAAATAATGAATGACATCAAAAATATTGCCTACCTCACCAGTAAATGGGTTAATGTAACGGCTATACTGAAAATAAGCAGCATAGAAAACCTCATTTAACGATCGGGGCTTGCGGCGTTGTTGTGTGATCAGTTCAGCAACAAAAGGGTGGCGATCATCGGTTAATCCCCAGCCTGCGAACCAAGGTACGCCAAAGGTTACCACCTCTTTACCTTGTAGCAATGCTTCAAATCCCATTTGTGAAGTAACGCAATACACTTTATCCACCTGCGATAACAAGGTGGGTGGATTAATGTCTTGACTAATAATTCTCACACGCGGTTGATCTAATAAATCCGTTAAATATCCCCGTTTCTTCCCTGCAATTACATCAGGGTGTGTTTTCACCCAAATCTCAGCATCGGGATTTTCTTGCAATGCCGCTTGCAACATCTGACGAAAACTATCTTCATCAGCCAAGCCATATTGCACCGCCATATCACCAAATGTTTGATCAATAACTAATACAGTTGGATTTTTATGTTCTGCGGCTACTGGCTCGCAAGGTGCGTGATTATACTTGGATAATTGCCATTCACGAATCAATGCCATTGCTTGATGAGATTGTTGCGCTTGCTCATCATTTAAGCTGCAACCAGCAATTAACTTTTCTAGTCGTGAAGGTTTTTCGGCTGCGTAGTAAATGCCCACATCGTCCACAACCAAAGAAAATGGCGGAAATCCTTCAACCCCTAGTCCGATAGAGCGAAGAAAGCCATCTTCAAGCGCAATATAACGAAGATTATGCTTTACCGCATAATCCCGCGCTTTGTTTGCCGTTGGACGAAATCCCCAACCTATCACAGAATTTTCAAAGGAAAATGTTGGGCTATCCTTTAGAAAATTGGATAGGTTAGGGATTTTTTTGATTCCGGAGGAAAAGATTCTAAAAGGAGCCATCAATAAATGAAATTTATAGTTAAAATAAGAAAAATTATATTATTTCGTATAAATCAGATTGAATAATATCTATTGAATTAGATATATTTACACCACAGCACAACTTAATATTAAATGTATTGACATTTTCTGGTATATAGCTTGAAAAATCTATTACGTTAAGCGCAGGTAAGTTAATTTCAAGAAGAGTAATTTCCTCCCCCCCCCTAACGATATCAATTAATTTTAACTCAACATTGATATCCTTATCTAAATTATTTTTTATCTTTAAACTAATTGATGAACTACTTTTGGTATGAGTAGTTATAGCATTGGATAAAAGAATATTTTTCTGTATATCAACATGTTCGAAATATATGCTATAAACAGATAGCTGAGCATTTTCTCTAACCATGAGTTTTGACGAAAGATAATTATAAAATATATTTGAAATATAATTTGCCCCAATCTGAGTAAGATGCTGCTTATCATAAAAATTACAATCATTTCTAGGCATTATTTCATCTAAATCAATAATATCATATTGATCTCCTTTTCTAATGATATCATTCATTATTTTCAGCTGTCTTTTTGATGAGTTTGAACAACATGTCGCTATACATAAAGGAATATTATATATCTTACACATTGTTGATAAAATAATTAAGTTATTTTCTAGTTGGTAACTATTTTCTTGGATTGTTTCATAGCATTGTTTATCTTTTCCTGAAAACGGAAAAATATTTCCAAAAAACTTAGAGTCATTATAATAACCACTTTTATAAAGTAAAGCTGAAAAATCACAAGATGGTTGAGTATAAATAATTAAATCTGGTTTTAGAGGAATAATTTTATTTAGAACTAAGTTAATCAAACCTAACCCCGTTGCTCCCGAAACCCCAGCATTATAAACTTTTATTTTTTTATTATGTCTAAGAAATTCATACTCTATTCTTGATGAAATTCGGCTAGATTCATCCACAAAAATATTCTCAATAAAAGAATCACCAATAAGGATAACTTTTGATTCGGCCTGATAATTTAGATGAGTCTCTATAAATCCAAAGGAATTTGTTCTCTGAAAGAAAGATTTTCCTTTTTCTAAGCGAGGAGCTCTTTGGCGATATTCATCAGTCGGAGTATGAACTTTTGTGATGTCGGGACTAAATTCTTTAAGTCTAATCTGTCTTTTCTCAATCATTCTTTGTTATCTCTCTAAATAAACGTTCAGAATTGTTATTATCTGTATATTTATACATAGATTCAATTCGTTTTATAAATTTTTTGTCTACTATCATATTGTTTTTTAAAAGCACTTCTATATTTGCAATTAATGTATCAACTTTATCAAATACAGGACCGGGAGCCATACTATCAAAATCAAACATACCTTTTTTATAATGTTGCCCATAAAAATCATCTTTATCAAACTGAAAAAAAAGACAAGGTTTCATTGTATATGAAAAATCAAAGAATACACTCGAATAATCAGTTATCAATAAGGCAGACTTATTAAATAATTTATTATACGAAAAAGAGTTTTCTTTTTTAATGTTAACATGTTTATTTTCAAATTTATTAAAATAATGGTTATACTGCTTAAATCCAGGATGCAGTACAAATATTATTTTATAATTATAAAAATTTAGTAGATTAAGTAATTTTCTGTTTGATAATAACTCAGCATAATTTTTATAAAATAGAGAGTTCTTAAATCCTTTCTTTTCTGCATGTAATCCATTTGAAAGAATTTTTCCACTTAGATAAGCTCTCCAGGTTGGCATAATCAAGATAATATTCTCTTTACTGTGCGATAACTTATCATGACGTGGGAATCCTGTCGGGATAATATCCTTAGAAGAGTAAAAAAATTTCCTTTGCGAAAATATTTGTTTCTCAAAACTTGCAGACATTACGACCTTTGAAACTTGCTTATTAAATTTATTTGCAGCAGATTCAATATCATTCATAGTAATTCCATGTTGCAACCATATGAGCTTTGCCTCTAATAAATCATTATAATATTTAAGGAATTTAAATGATATCGGTTTAAAAAAGCTTGTGGCTAAATGAGATGTAAATACATATTTAGCATTTAAATATAAGAATTTATGCTTCAAACTATTCTGTATCACTACATTACCAATTTTTTTTATTCTATCTATGTCAGTTGATTTTTTACTTAAAACAAAATAAGAATTTTTAGCAATATCCTTATGATTTTTATTAATATATTCAAAGAAGTATTCAGCATTATCATTAGCATTAATAGGACGATCATTAAATAACCAATATTTTGCTTGCTTTAATTTTAAAAGCCTTAACCATTTAAACTTATTATGCTGTTTCTTGATAATAAAGAAAGCCCGCATTCTGGTAGTGAATTTTTTCCATTTTGTAAATTTCTCTATTATAAAAACTTTCTTATAAAGGCTAACAGAAGTCTTTACTCCCGAATATATTTTAAATACATTTGAATTAAATACTCCATTACCAAGAAAAGGACTCTCACTATATGTTCTAATTACACTTGCTACATGAAGATGCCCATTGCTTTTACGTTTTATATATAACTTATATCTTCCTATTTGAGATGCTGGAATTTCAAACTTAGAATAAAGTACTTGAGAATTAGATTGAATCCCCGCTTTAGATTGAATATACACGCTCTCAGTATAATATGCATTAGTAGGTAAAATAACTTTCTTTGAATCTGTATATAACACAATAGATAAATCTTCCATGTTATAATTATTAAACAGTGTTTCTATTACTAATATATTTCCCTCTAGAGAAATGTGCTTAACATGTACAGGAATGTTATTGATTGTAAATATATCTTTGCCTTCAATTTGGACCATACCATTTTTATTTATATATAATGGTTTTGAGTACAAAAGAGTGATAAATGCAACCTTATCATCAATATCAGTAATAAATTTTGTATTTTTAAGCACGAAATCTATAGGAACATTATTCATAATTTTACGGTACTCATTAATTATGTAATAATATTCACTTTCATCTTTGAAAATACTAGGTTTTATAGTTTTTAGTCTTGAGCGGAGTTCATATATACATAATTCATAAAATAATGTGCTATTTCTATTAATTTTAACTTTCTGTATTAGATTAATTGGAGTATAAAATGCTTGAGGTTTTATACGGCTCTGATCAACTTGTGAGCCTCCCTCGCGTCTCTTGCGATAATAATAACGAACTCCATTTTCTATTACATAACCTAATTTCTTAATTTTTTGATAGATCTCAAAATTAAATAAAGTATCCTCTTCACCAAACAAGCTATGATCATATTTTTTATTTTTAATGACTTCATAAGGGTAGAACGTGCTAGCAGAGGATAAAATAAAGTTATATCCTTCATTATTTAGATCAATAATTCTATTCTTTTCCCCTAAAATTGTATATTTAGGATGTAATCCATTAGCCGCCTCAAAGAATTCTAGAGGTATAGAAACATGAGCAAGGTTTATATTATTTTTCTTTGCATTTAAGAAAAATTTATAAACTTCTAATAATACATTAGAAGACAAAATATCATCAGGATCAAAGAAGTTTATATATTCTCCTTGGGCATGTTTTAACCCATTATTACGGGTCTTTGATAACCCCATATTATGCTCATTCTTGATATAAAGAACATTATTTGGATATTTTTTCTGGTATTTAAGACAAATTTCCTCGCTATTATCAGGGCTACAGTCGTTAACTAATATAAGCTGAACACTTTTTTGAAAAGAAAAACCTTGCTGTTCAATAACACTATTGATAGCTTCCTCTAGCCATTTATCAACATTATAAATTGGCATAATAATACTAAAAATATATTTTTTATACATTTTAAAAGATCCTTAAAGATTTATTAGGTTATAATATTTTTGCAGCATATTTGTAAGTAATTCTTTATGAGAGTTTAATTTTTCTCCTGAATAGACATCATTGATGCAAAAAGAATGAGGTTGATGACCATATCTCTCTTTCTCTAATAATTTCCTGTATTGAGTAGGGGCCTTATTGGAACGGATATTAAAATAATAGCATATTTCAGTCCCCACTGCCGATTGACCATTTAAGTACATTAGCCACGGAACAAGGAAAGTAGCCAAGTTTAGATCCTGATTTGTACGAAACCTATTAGATAAAAAAGCTAAAATCTCTGAATTATACCTTTGCCAAGTAGCTTGAAAAGCACTTTTTCTCAATGGAACATATGTATGAACCAGTGGTCGATCGATTTGATTTAAATAATACTTGTTTAGTAAGGCTATACTGTTTTGTGATGCAGCAAGTGTTGGTGTTAATTTACCTTTCATAGCCATTTTTTTTAAACTTTTATCTGCAATAAAAAGTGAAGCTATCCCATTAGGGTGAAAAAAATGCTCTTTCGGTAAAGGACGAGCAACAAATACATCATCATTAAAATAGATAAAATACTCACTTAAATTAGGTATATTATGCAAATGTGCCTCAATGACATGTGAATTAAACGTAGGCAAATATTGTTCATCAATAATTTGAGCATGATCAACAATACTTACATTTGGATAATTCTCTGGCGTAAACCATTCGGGAATTTGATTATCTGTAACAATATAAATGTGATTTACCCAAGGGAGAAAAGAGCGCACACTATGTAGAGAATAATAAAGCTCATTGTGATTACTAAAACGAGCTTCATCATTACCATAAAGCGCAGTTTGCTCAGCTATCTCAGCAAATTGACGCCGACGTTGCTGCCATTTCAGATCTTGATTATTAACCCAAGTAAAAACAACATCAACGTTAAAAGGTTCAAGCTGAATATTGCTTTCTAAATCTGCGAGATGCAAGCTATTTTCAATGATAGCTAGCTCATCTTCCTCAGTAACGCGTTGCTCTACGTTATAGACTGGATATTTTTTATTGAAATAATCACGTAAAAATATACCTGGTTCCCGAAATAATTTCTTTAGTTTAGCGATATTCATTTTAGTTACTTGATTGTACAGTAAATTATTCAGCTAAATTCATCCATTTCAAATTTTTAACCGTATAATTCTACTTTCCTATTTACTGGTAGTCAAACATGATTTTTTGTATAGAAATTCTAGGAGATTAATATTCATTAACTATTTCAACTAGTTACTGCTTTAAACAAAAAAATCCCCATAAATGAGATTTATGCATTATAATGCTCAGAATTTTTGACTATCTATCATTTTTACGTTTAAATACCCAATAATAGTTATAAGGAAACATATGCGCAAATCTTTCATTACTATCAGTTGTTGTTTACTTGTATCCTGCGCCAATTTACCCACATCAGGGCCAAATAAAGACAGCATTGAAAAAGTGGAACAGCAAAATACTAATGTTCCTGCTGTTCAATTAATTAAATTAGATGACAAAGCTGTAGGCAATACGCCTTTTCAAGTTCAATCTTTTAAGCAATTAGGTTCTTCTAAGCAACGTTACCAAGGTGTGGTCAGTTCTGGTGATTTGCTTGATATTACTCTTTGGGAAGCACCGCCAGCAATTTTATTTGGTAGCGTGTTAGATGAAAGTGGGGTTTCTGCTAGTCAAAGTACTCGTTTGCCAGAGCAAATGGTTAACAATAATGGACGTGTTACCATTCCATTTATTGGTTCTTTACGTGTAGCAGGAAAAACGCCAGAGCAAATTCAAACTGATATTGTCAATCGCTTACAATCTATTGCTAATCAGCCACAAGCTATTGTACGCGTTGTCAAAAACAATTCTGCGAATGTAACAGTGCTTACTAAAGCGGCAGCAGTGCGTATGCCTTTAACAACGTATGGTGAAAGAGTTCTTGATGCGGTAACTGCGGCTGGTGGTGTTAGTGGTGATTTACAAGATATTTCAGTTCAGCTTACGCGCAATAATCAAGTGAAGACCATTTCCTTAGCTAAGTTAGCTCGTGAACCGCAAGAGAATATCCTTCTGCGTTCTGGTGATGTATTAAGTTTACTAAATAATCCACTTTCATTTACTGCGATGGGTGCGGTAGGAAATAGTAAAGAAATTCGTTTTTCAGCTGAAGGTTTGAGCTTGGCTGAAGCGATAGGTCGTCTTGGTGGATTAAACGATAACCGAGCAGATCCGCGTGGGGTTTTTATTTTCCGTTATATTCCATTTGAAGAATTATCACTTGCCGATCAGCAACAATGGCAGGAAAAAGGGTTCCATAATGGAATGAAGATTCCAACGGTATATCAAGCGAACTTATTGGAACCACAATCAATATTTTGGATTCAGCAGTTTCCGATAAAAGATAAAGATATTGTTTATGTGTCTAATGCACCATTGGCTGAATTCCAAAAATTCCTTCGTATGATTTTTGGTTCAACTAGTCCAGCATTATCCACTATCAATAGCATTAATAATATGTAGGTGTGAAGAATGGAACAAAATATTGAACAGCCTATTGCAAGACGTAAGAAAAAATTGAATTTAAAAAAACTTAATCCATTATTGTGGATAACGGTGATTATTCCTACTTTTTGTTCAATTTTCTATTTTTCGATCTGGGCTTCAGATGTCTATATTTCTGAATCTAGCTTTATTGTGCGTTCTTCACGTAGCCAGGCTAGTTTAGGTGGAATGGGGGCATTGTTGCAAAGTATCGGCTTTGCACGCTCTCAAGATGACACATTTACTGTGCAAGAGTTTATGCATTCTCGCAATGCTTTAAGCACCTTAGAAACTGATTTGCCGCTTAGAAAATATTATGACGAAGGGGATTTTTTCAGTCGCTTTGATCCACTAGGATTATTTGATTCGCAAGAAGCGTTCTATCAATATTTTCGCGATCATTTATCCATTAGTATTGATTCACTATCGGGTATTGCAACATTAAGGGTGCGTACTTTTGATCCAGCATCAGCGCAAGAAATTAATAATGCCTTGCTCAATCTCGCTGAAAAATTAGTGAATCAGCTTAATGATCGTGCGCGTAGGGATACCATTAAATTCGCAGAACAATCGGTTAATGAAGCAGAGAATCATTTAACTGAAACTTCTGTCGCATTAAGCCAATATCGTGTTAAAAATGAAATTTTTGATGTGGCAAGCCAATCAGAATCAGTTTTGACCTTGGTACAGAAATTACAAAATGAATTAATTTCAATTCAAACTCAGCTTGATCAAGTCAGAGCGTTATCACCCAATAACCCTCAGGTTAAAGTGTTAAGAGCAAGACAAAAAAGTATTCGAGAAGAGTTATCACAGCAGTTAGATGTAGTTTTTGAAGGGAAAAAATCGTTAACCACCCAATCTGCTGAGTATCAACGTTTGATTTTAGATGATACCTTAGCGAAACAACAATTAACTGCTGCGATGTCAGCGTTGCAAAGCGCAAAAGAAGAAGCAGGCAGACAGCAGCTATATTTGGAAATTATTGCTAAGCCGAATCGTCCAGATTTAGCCTTAGAGCCGCATCGTTTATACAATATTTTGGCAACGTTAATTCTTGGCTTGGTGCTTTATGGTGTATTAACACTATTATTAGCAGGTGTGAGAGAGCATAAAAACTAATGCAGTATGGCGAACAAACCTCATTGCGAGAATCATTTCAAATTCAGTGGCGAGTGCTGAAAGCATTATTGCTACGCGAAATCATTACTCGTTATGGGCGTAAGAATTTAGGGTTCTTATGGTTATTTGTCGAACCCTTTATGATGACCCTTGTGATTGTATTAATGTGGCACTTTTTTAGGGCAGATAGGTTCTCTACGCTAAATATTGTTGCTTTTGCAATCACAGGCTATCCCTTATTGATGATGTGGCGTAATGCCTCGAATAGAGCAATTGGTGCAATTGATGCCAATATGGCGTTGTTATATCACCGTAATGTTCGCCCTTTAGATACGCTTTTTTCTAGAATGACATTGGAAATTATGGGGGCGACCGTTGCACAGATTTTAATGCTTGCCTTTCTTGTGATAATCGGCTGGGTTGAAATGCCAAGCGATGTGCTATATATGCTCTTTGCTTGGTTCTTAATGGCGCTATTTGCCATTGGTCTAGGCTTGATTATTTGCTCACTATCTTATTATTTAGAATTTTTTGGCAAGATCTGGGGAACATTAACATTCTTGATGTTTCCTATTTCGGGGGCATTCTTTTTAGTAAGCAGTTTGCCTAGTAATGTGCAATCTATGTTGCTATGGTTTCCAATGATTCACGGTACGGAAATGTTTAGACACGGTTATTTTGGTTCAAGTGTCGTCACAATGGAATCTCCCGGCTATCTTCTTGCCTGTGATTTAGTAATGCTTTTAATTGGATTATTAATGGTACGCAGTTTTAGTAATAGGATTAACGCAAGATGATCAGTGTAGAAAATGTTTATAAGAAATATCATACAAGAACAGGCCCAGTAACTGTTTTAAATGATATTAATTTTAAACTTGAGAAAGGGGAAAAAGTTGGCATCTTGGGGCGTAACGGTGCAGGGAAATCAACCTTAATTCGCTTAATGAGTGGTGTTGAAGCGCCAACATCAGGCACGATTCGCCGTGAAATGAGCATATCTTGGCCGCTCGCCTTTAGTGGTGCATTCCAAGGTAGTTTAACGGGAATGGACAATTTGCGCTTTATTTGTCGCATTTATAATGCCGATATTGACTATGTAAAAGCCTTTACCGAAGAGTTTTCAGAATTGGGTAATTACCTTTATGAACCTGTGAGAAGTTATTCATCAGGAATGAAAGCACGTTTAGCCTTTGCGTTATCCTTATCTGTAGAATTTGACTGCTATCTTATTGATGAAGTGATTGCCGTAGGGGACTCGCGCTTTAGTGATAAATGTCGTTATGAGCTTTTTGAAAAACGCAAAGATCGCTCTATTATTCTCGTTTCTCACAGCCCTTCTGCAATTCGTGAGTATTGTGATAGTGCTAAGGTGCTAGAAAAAGGCAAGTTATTAGATTTTCCTTCCATTGATGAAGCCTATAAATATTACAATCAACAATAAATAAAATGTATTAAAAAACACCCGCGCTTTATTAAGAGCGGGTGTTTTTTATGGGATTTTTATTCGCTTTGTTCAACAAAATCTTCGGTTTTTTCTACCGCACTTCGGATTGTTAGGCCGACTTCTGCGGAGATCATATGGGAGAGAATTTCGCTGAGTGCGTTTAAACGTGGCATATCAATGTGATTGTCATCATCAAAGTAGCCTTGTTCTTTTAGGCTTGCAACAAACGCAGAGAATACGGCTTTGTCGAAAAACTCAGGTGCGTTGATGCCGTGCAATACGGATAAACGTTGTGCCACAGATTGGCTTTCTTTTTCCAGTATGCCACGGGAGATGCTTGGATCGTTTTGTAAAATACTCACGGTAATGTAGTAGCGTTGTAGGATTTCACGCACGCCAGCCGACCATAACTGTAATGCACGAACTTGTGGTTTATTGATAGACAGCATATTTTCATTGCATTGAATAATATTTTGGCGTTGCAATTCGGCAATGATTTTTTCCACTTGTTCATTAAGTTCTTGTTGGCTGAAATGCAGAAATAGCTCTCTTTGTAAGAAAGGATAAATTTTATTTACGGCATCTAAAACTAATGATTTTTGAATCGCTTCATAATGCAACACAATGCTCGCAACCAATGATGGCAAGACAAACAGATGCTGGATATTGTTGCGATAATAAGTCATTAGCACGGCATAATTGCGTTCTAAGCGAATAATTTCACCAAAGTTATCTTTTTCTTGCACCACGCCCACACGATCTAGATTGAGAACGTGATCGAGCATTTCTTCAGGCGTTTCCGTAGGCACGATAATATCTGGAGAATAAGGCACATTTTGTAAGAATTGCTGATAACTAGCCAGCTGTTCTAAAAGCTGCTCGCGGGTTAAAGCGCGTTGGCGTGAAGAGAGCAAGGCTAATCCAGTTAAATTCATTGCATTTACGGCAGCGGCATTATTAATGTTAATCATCACTTGGTTAGAAACGGAATCCACCGCCTTGTTGAACCATTGTGATTTTTCCCCTTCTGGCGTTTGTTCTTTCCATTCAGGGAAATGCTGGTTGAGATAGTTGCTTAACACGATCGGCTCGCCAAAATTCACATAGCCTTTACCTAAATTACGCAATTTTTTGATTACGCGTAATACAAGCCCTGCATTTTCTTTCTCTTTTGCTGCACCACGCAATTCTTTGGCGTAAGTGTCCACTTCCAAAACGTGTTCATAGCCCACATAAACAGGCACGACAGAAATCGGACGCGTTTGGCGCTGCTGTAAGGCTTGCAAGGTCATTGACATCATTCCTGTTTTTGGCGCAAGTAAACGCCCAGTACGAGAGCGCCCACCTTCAATGAAATATTCAACTGAGTAACCACGATGGAATAATTCACCTAAATATTCACGGAAAATGGTGGAATACAGACGGTTGCCTTTAAATGTACGGCGAATAAAAAATGCACCACCACGGCGGAACATTGCGCCCACAGGCCAGAAATTTAAGTTAATGCCTGCGGCGATATGCGGTGTTACCAAACCTTGATGATATAACACATAAGACAGTAATAAATAGTCAATATGGCTACGGTGACACGGCACATAAACAATTTCGTGTCCCTCAAGTGCCAGCTTACGCACACGATCGGCATTTTGCACATCAATGCCTTGATAAAGTTTATTCCATAGCCAACGTAAGAAACGATCTGCCACACGCAAACCTTCATAGCTCACATTGGCGGCGATCTCATCTAAGATTTTATAGGCCTCTTTTTGCGCTTTTTCCATTGGAATTTTCTTGCTTTTCGCTTCATCTTCAATGGCTTTTAGAATCGCAGGGGATTGCAGCAATTTATTAAACATTGCTTGGCGATTTGGCAAGCGCGGCCCTGTGGCTGAAATGCGTTGTTTAGAAAAGTGAATTTTTGCCACTCGCGCTAATTTCGCCGCAATTTTTTCATCAGAGCCGTGTTCATTCACCATATAACGCAATGAAACGGCTTGCGAAAAGCGCACAAAGGTATCGCGCCCGAACCAAATTGCGGCGGCAAATTTTTGAATACCGTTTAATAAACGCAAATTTGGTAAGCCAGCTTTATTTTCGTGGCCGGGTGAACGCCCCCATAGCACGGAAACTGGGATTAATTGCACATCAAGATCGGGTAAAGTGCGGTGTAATTCTAAATATTTATTAAAGATCGCTAAGGTTTCTTTTTTCGCACCTTTAGATTTAAAAATGCGGTGGCCTTCATCTAAAAACACAAAACGCGGTAGGGAAGTCTCACCAAATGTGTTGTTTTCAAAGGGATCGGGTAATCCCACGCTTAAGCAGTTACGGCGGAAGATCACCAAGTCGGTTTGTGAAGTATAAGGTAAAACATAAACAATAGGCTGTTGAATATTTAGCCCGAGTTCTTCAATAGGATTATGTGGAATCGGATTGTTTTTAACTAATACAGAAAGGGGTAATTCTAATAATTTTCTATATAAATTAAGTACGCTAGCCATATAACTATCCATTATTTTTGTAATAATTTAATAAAATATTACGATATTTTAGCACAAAAAATTTGCCTTGCTTTGAATTCAAGACTGAACTTCCATTTTTCAGGCAACTATTTTTCTAATTTGCGGAAAAATCGACAAAATAACACATAAACAAGAAAAGCGGTTGCAACAAATCTGTTTCTGTATATAATGCCAGTAAATATGTATATAAAAACAGGGGAGTAAAATGACAATGATGAAAGCCCTCACAGCCCGTCAGCAAGAAGTTTAT
Organism: Avibacterium avium; assembly: GCF_900454535.1. Classification (GTDB taxonomy): domain Bacteria; phylum Pseudomonadota; class Gammaproteobacteria; order Enterobacterales; family Pasteurellaceae; genus Avibacterium; species Avibacterium avium. The sequence goes on along the minus strand of NZ_UGSP01000001.1, from coordinate 2,083,882 downwards.
GATCTACTAAAACGCCATTTAGAAACCACAGGAATGCCGCCTACCCGTGCGGAAATTTCGCGTGAATTGGGATTTCGCTCACCAAATGCGGCAGAAGAACATCTCAAAGCACTTGCACGAAAAGGGGTAATTGAAATTATCCCAGGCGCATCGCGCGGTATTCGTTTGCTTGCAGAAGAAAATACGGAAGAAGAATCAGAGGGCTTGCCGCTTATCGGACGTGTTGCCGCGGGTGAGCCAATTTTAGCAGAACAGCATATTGAAGGCACTTATAAAGTAGATGCCAATATGTTCAAACCGCAAGCGGATTTCTTGCTGAAAGTCTATGGTCAATCAATGAAAGACATCGGCATTTTAGACGGTGATTTATTAGCCGTGCATAGCACCAAAGACGTACGCAATGGCCAAGTGATCGTGGCTCGCATTGAAGACGATGTTACCGTAAAACGCTTTGAGCGCAAAGGTTCGGTTGTTTATCTTCACGCAGAAAATGAAGAGTTTGAGCCAATTGTGGTTGATCTTGCTGAAACAGAACAATTTGAAATTGAAGGCATTGCGGTAGGGATCATTCGTAATAATGCGTGGATGTAACTCATTTATTTGCTTTATTCGCTATTAAAAAATTCAAAAAATTGCACCGCACTTTGGTTATAAATACAAATGGTTACAAAGCTAGCGATGAGGTGACGAGAGCCTGAGTTTTACAAGCTATCTTTGAATTGTAATGCTCATCGGCTTTACTGAATGAGTTCCATTAAAAGTGCGGTTGTTTTTTGCGAAATTTTTTGAGTAATTTTGAGTAAATTGACGCTTTTTACATATATTAAAAGTGTGCAATTTGAAACTCAAAATTTCCTTATAAAATAACATAATTTCCCCTTGTGCTTTTTCGTTAATCCTGTATAATCGCACGCCTTACAGCTACATCATCATTTTCGTTCCTTGCTTCCGCAAGATTGGTAGCTGGTCTTACAGTCGGAGGCTGATTAACCCGTAAGGAGCAGTAATGCGTCACTACGAAATCGTGTTTATGGTTCACCCGGACCAAAGCGAACAAGTACCAGCGATGATTGAGCGCTATACCAATTCTATTAAAGAAGCGGGCGGTCAAATCCATCGTTTAGAAGATTGGGGTCGCCGTCAATTAGCTTACCCAATCAACAAATTACACAAAGCACACTATGTGCTAATGAATGTAGAAGCGCCTCAAGAAGTCATCGACGAGCTAGAAACAACTTTCCGTTACAACGACGCAGTTCTTCGTAACGCAATTATTCGTACTAAGCACGCCGTAACAGAAGCGTCCCCAATGGTTAAAGCACGCGAAGAGCGTAAACCTTTAGCTGAAGTTGAAAACAACGATTTTGAGGATGCTGAAGAGTAATTCAAAGATTGATAATCGCTTCTCATTAATTGGTCAAGTCAGCGACTTTCCCAAACGAAGCAAAAGCCCTAACGGAATTGAACATTGCCGTTTTTATTTAGAGCATCGTTCTGAACAACAAGAGGCAGGCTTACCCCGCCAAGCGTGGTGTAAAATCGCAGTTCAAGTTAGTGGCAATCAGTTAATTGCAAAAACTCAAAGCATTACGGTCGGCAGTAATTTATTGATTGTGGGGTTTATCACTTCACATAAATCTGCAAATGGTTTAAGTCAATTAGTATTACACGCCGAGCAAATCGAATTTATAGATTAGGAGACTAGCCAAATGGCACGTTATTTCCGTCGTCGTAAGTTCTGCCGCTTTACAGCGGAAAACGTTCAAGAAATCGATTACAAAGATATCGCAACGTTAAAGAACTATATTTCAGAGAGCGGCAAAATTGTTCCAAGCCGTATTACCGGTACTCGTGCGAAGTATCAACGTCAATTAGCTCGTGCAATCAAACGCGCGCGTTTCTTAGCGTTACTTCCATACACTGATAATCAGTAATTAAGGAGAATACGGTAATGCAAGTAATTCTTTTAGATAAAGTTGTTCACCTTGGTAATGTAGGTGATCAAGTTAATGTTAAATCTGGTTATGCGCGTAACTTCTTAATCCCACAAGGTAAAGCAGTTATGGCAACTAAAGCTAACATTGAATATTTTGAAGCACGTCGTGCAGAATTAGAAGAAAAAGCAGCGAAAGCACTTGTGGCAGCAATGGATCGCGCAGAGCGTCTTGAAGCCCTTGAGTCTGTAACCATCGCAAGTAAAGCGGGTGATGAAGGCCGTTTATTCGGTTCTATCGGTACTCGTGATATTGCTGATGCAATCACAGCTCGTGGTGTTGAAGTAGCGAAAAGCGAAGTTCGTTTACCAAACGGTTTAATCCGTACCACTGGTGAACACGAAGTGCGTTTCCAACTTCACGGTGAAGTATTCGCAAACTTACGTCTTATCGTAGTTGCTGAATAATCACAGCTTTTTATAAGATAAAAAAACCCAGCGCGCGCTGGGTTTTTGTTTGTAAGCGTATTTTATCCCCTTGCTGTTTTACAAATAATAACGATAAAAAGCACTTTGCCTAAAATATCCCCAATTCTTTCCTTGCTTTCCCCTTCCTGCAATGTCAAACTTACAGCAATCTATGCCTTATAAGGAAATCATTATGGCTAAAAAAATAACAAAAAAAACCACCGCACTTTCCGATCCAAATTATCAGCAGGAATTAAAAAAATATAGCAACCCTGTGCCAAGTCGTGAGTTTATTCTCAATATTATTCGTGATCATAATGCGCCAATCTCAAAAGAAGAATTATATGCTGTTTTGGCAATTCACGATGAAGAGCGCCAAGAAGCAATGCGCCGCCGTTTACGCGCGATGGAAAATGAAGGGCAACTTGTTTTTACCAAGCGTAAGCGCTATGCCTTGCCAGAAAAATTAGACTTAATCAAAGGAACGGTGATTGGGCATAAAGAAGGCTACGGCTTTTTACAAGTGGACGGTGCAAAGCAAGATTTATTCATTCCCAATGGACAAATGAAGCAAGTTATGCACGGCGATTATGTTCTTGCGCAGCCAAGCGGTTTTGATCGCAAAGGGCGTCAAGAAGTGCGCATCGTGCGTTTACTTGAAGGACGCAAAAAGCATATTGTGGGCCGTTTCTTTTTAGAAGAAGGGATTGGCTATGTTGTGCCTGATGACAGCCGAATCAATCGTGATATTTTGATCCCTAATGAATATCGCCACGGCGCACGAATGGGGCAAGTTGTGGTGGTGGAACTCAAACCTCGCACCGCAATGTTTACTCGCCCTGTGGGAATGATTATTGAAGTGTTAGGCGAAAATATGGCAAAAGGAATGGAAACCGAAATTGCCATTCGCAATCACGATATTCCGCACGTTTTCCCAAGTGCGGTGCAAAAACAAGTAAAAAAATTCACCAAAGAAGTGCCTGAGGCGGCGAAAAAAGGGCGGGTGGACTTACGCCAACTTCCTTTAGTCACCATTGATGGTGAAGATGCGCGAGATTTTGATGATGCGGTGTATTGCCAGCGTACAGGAAAAGGAGGCTGGAAACTTTGGGTTGCCATTGCCGATGTGAGCTACTATGTTCGCCTGCGCACTGCATTGGATAACGAAGCCTATAATCGCGGAAACTCGGTGTATTTCCCAAATCGCGTTGTGCCAATGTTGCCAGAAGTACTCTCTAACGGCTTGTGTTCGCTCAATCCACAGGTTGATCGTTTATGTATGGTGTGTGAACTCAGTATTTCACCAAAAGGCAAAATGACCGATTACCGCTTTTACGAAGCCGTGATGAATTCTCACGCGCGTTTAACCTACACCAAAGTGGCACGCATTTTGGAAGGTGATGAAGAACTGCAACAGCGCTATGAACCCCTTGTTCCCCATTTGCAAGAATTACATCATCTTTATCAAGCCTTGGTAAAAGCTCGCCAGCAACGTGGCGCGATTGATTTTGAAACCATCGAAAGCAAATTTGTGTTTAATGAAATGGGACGCATTGAACGCATTGAGCCAGTGGTGCGTAATGATGCCCATAAAATCATTGAAGAATGTATGATTTTAGCCAACATTGCCGCGGCGAATTTTATGGAAACCCACAATGAACCTGCGTTATATCGTATTCACGCAGGGCCAAGTGAAGAAAAACTCAGTGCTTTCCGTGCTTACCTCGCAGAGCAAGGGTTAAGTCTAGGCGGTGGTGCAAAGCCAACCACAGAAGATTACGCCAAATTACTGGCACAAGTGAAAGCGCGCCCTGATCACGAACTTATCCAAACCATGTTGCTACGCTCTCTCAGCCAAGCGATTTATTCCCCAGATAATATTGGGCATTTTGGCTTAGCGCTAGAGCAATATGCGCATTTCACCTCGCCAATTCGCCGCTATCCCGATTTAACTTTACATCGTGGAATCAAATACTTACTGGCTAAATTGCAAGGCTCAAAACGCAAAACCACAGATTCAGGCGGTTATCATTATTCCTTTGATGAAATGGATAACCTAGGCGAACATTGCTCAATGACCGAACGCCGCGCCGATGACGCGACTCGCGAAGTGGCAGACTGGCTCAAATGTGAATATATGCAAGATCACGTTGGCGAAGAATTTACTGGCGTAATTTCTGCCGTAACAGGATTCGGTTTATTTGTCCGTTTAGATGATTTGTTCATTGACGGGCTTGTGCATATTTCAACCTTGGATAATGATTATTATCAATTTGATGTAAACCGCCAGCAGTTAATCGGTGAAAACAGCGGACGGATTTATCGTTTAGGCGATAAAGTGGAAGTGCGTGTAGAAGCCGTTAGCCTTGAACAACGCCAAGTGGATTTCTCACTTATCAGCACAGAACGCAAGCCACGCCGCGAAGGCAAAACTGCCAAGGATAAAGCGAAAAAAGGCTTCCGCTATGCTGAAAGCGCGAAAAAACAAAAAGGGAAATCCGCCACTAAATCAACGAAAAAAGCGAAAAACAAAAGTGCGGTGAAAAAATCAGAAATTTCTGCTAAGAAAAATAAACGTAAATCGCACCGCACTTAATTAAATACACTTGCGGAAAACTGGCGGAAAGACGGCAAACAAGCGTATAATTCCGCCTTATTTTATGTATCAATGTTAAAGGATAACAATGTCTGAAAATATTTATGGAATCCATGCGGTTAATGCGTTTTTGGCAAATGCACCTGAACGGTTGATTGAGGTTTATGTGCTAAAAGGACGTGAGGATAAACGCTTACAGCCTGTTCTCAATACGCTTTATCAGCTTGGCATTTCCGTGCAATTCCTTAACCGAGAAACGTTGGATAAAAAAGCCAACGGCGAAGTGCATCAAGGGATTATTGCCCGCGTGCAACCTGCTAAAGAATTAAATGAAAATGATCTGGATCGTATTTTACGCGATCAGCAAAATCCCCTTGTATTGGTGCTAGATGGCGTAACCGATCCGCATAATCTGGGTGCCTGTTTGCGTACCGCCGATGCGGCAGGCGTGTGTGCGGTGATCGTGCCAAAAGATAAATCGGCACAGCTTAATGCCACCGCTCGCAAAGTGGCGTGTGGGGCGGCAGAAGTGGTGCCATTGATTCGTGTAACCAATTTAGCGCGTACCCTAAGAGAGTTGCAACAGCATTATAATATGTGGGTGGTTGGCACCGCAGGGGAAGCAACGGAAACCTTATACCAAAGCAAACTAACGGGGGCGCTTGCGTTAGTAATGGGCGCAGAAGGGGACGGAATGCGCCGCTTAACTCGCGAAACTTGCGATCAGTTGGTGAGTATTCCAATGGCGGGCTCGGTTTCTTCCCTGAATGTATCGGTTGCGACTGGCGTGTGTTTATTTGAGATAGCAAGACAACGTTTATTAGGGTGATAATAAAAAATGGTATTTTTTGTTAGTTTAATAAAAGTTTATAGCAAGCATTATTCCAATGTAATAATGCACTTTGATATGCATAAATGATAAAAGAAATGGAGGATATAATGAAAATTTTACTATCTATTTTGCTTTTGTTATTGACTCCCCCCTCTTTAATGGCTGAACAATTTTTGAATACTCGAAATGACTATCCTTGGGAACGATTATTTACAGTATGTTTTTTAACAAGTTCTTTTGTTGAGATGAAGTTGCCTGAAAAGGCAAATTATTGTTATAAGCTTGAACAGAATTCACTAGATAGAGGATTGAACCGTAGTTATAGGTTGTTTTTAGGTGAAATTGATCTAGTTTCTCGAAAATATTTTAAATCTGTTCAAAGGGCTTGGATTACATATAGGGATCGCTATTTTCAATTTCTCAATTCGCTATGCTCGGAAAAACAATCTATTAATGATCATTGTGATGGAGATAATTCAGAAATTAATCGGCTAAAAGCAAAATTTATAGAGCAACAAGTACTTCGTTTAAGTGATTTTATTCAGCAAGGCGGACTAGCAGATTCTATCAATATGTTAGATTATCTCACTGATAATGAGCTTCGCGAATGGAATTTTGAACCACAGGAATTGCGAGTGTTTTTGAAAAAATATCCAGCATTAGTTAGTGAAAGAATCCATCCTTTGGTACATGATGATAGTGCATTTTTATCAGAAGAACATAAAAGGAGAGCGAGTTTACACGTTAGGCATGCATATTTTTATGAACAAGAGCAAGCAATGAATGCTGAGGTTTCTCATTTGAATGGTTTAATTGAAGAAGAGCTATATTCTGATCAGTTAGAATTATTTAATAATACAAAGAAAGCTTATTATCATTTTCAACAAACATTTAAGGCGTATATGGAAAGGATTGTATGCGATTCTCAGTTTTGTGATGCAACTTTAGCTATCAAACTTAATAAAGTTATACTGGATAGAATTGACGTGTTGGAAATGCTTATTCTCTCTCAATTTTATATAGGGCCACAAGAATTATATTATCAAGATAGAGAGAGACGCTTTAACAATATTCATTTGGGAGATTGGGATTATGAGTAATGAGCATTGTGTAAAAGTAGTAATGCATAAAATATCGGAATCTGCAGACTAATTAATCCCTATTGTAGTATTTAGTATAGTAAGATCTTAGTAAAAAGGAAGGATTGCTCCTTCCTTATTTTTTATATTAAAGATAGTAAATTAAGGTTTATAAATAATTTCTACACCTTCATCATCTTCATCTGACCAATCGTCCCAATCTTCATCGTCTTCATCAAATTGATGTTCAGCAAGTTGTTCTTGATGATAGTCATCCCATTTGAACTTCACTTCTTCTGGGTTCTCTGGTTGTTTTTCTTCCTCTCTTGGGTGAGCGTCTAAATAATCCATAATATCACGGCAGAGTGCTGGCACATTTTTTCCTGTCGCAGCGGAAATGAGGTAATAATCACCCTCCCAACCTAAGCGTTCAAGGATTTCTTTTGCTCGCTCGTGAGCTTCTTCATCGGACATTGTGTCGATTTTGTTAAACACCAGCCATTGGGTTTTATCGGCAAGTTTTCCGCTATATTGGAAAAGCTCGCTTTCAATAATGGCAATGTTATCCGCAGGATCGCTACCATCAATTGGGTTGATGTCCACAAGGTGAATGAGGACGCGACAACGCTCTAAATGTTTTAAGAAACGAATACCTAAGCCTGCCCCTTCAGACGCACCTTCGATTAAACCTGGAATATCCGCAATTACAAAGCTACGGTTTTCATCAACCCGAGCTACGCCTAAACTTGGCACAAGGGTGGTGAATGGGTAATCTGCCACTTTCGGTTTGGCTGCGGAAACAGCACGAATAAAGGTAGATTTTCCTGCATTCGGCAAGCCAAGCATACCCACATCAGCGAGCAACATTAATTCCAATAACAAATCACGTTTTTCGCCCGCTGTGCCGTTGGTTTTTTGCCGTGGTGCTCGGTTTACGGAAGATTTAAAACGGGCATTGCCTAAACCGTGATAGCCGCCTTTGGCAATCAGCATTTTGGCACCGTGTTTGGTTAAATCCCCGAGGATTTCTTTGGTGTCGTTATCAATCGCACGCGTTCCTACTGGCACTCTTAGTGTGATGTCTTTACCACGACGCCCTGTGCAGTCTGAACTGCGACCATTTTCACCACGTCCTGCGGCAAAACGTTTTTCAAAACGGTAGTCGATCAGGGTGTTAAGGTTTTCATCGGCAATAAGATACACATCGCCGCCATCACCGCCATCACCGCCATCAGGCCCGCCTTTCGGGATAAATTTTTCGCGGCGGAAACTCACACAGCCGTTTCCGCCATCACCAGCCTCAACACGAATCAAGGCTTCATCAATAAACTTCATTTTTTCTCCTATTTCTTATTCTTTATAAATTTGTGTCCAATTGCTGAGAACATTGCACCAAGCACCACCACGAACGCGCCAATATAGCTTAGGTTGTTGAGATCTGGCGCAGAAAACTCTTGCGGATCGATCGCGTGCAGCAAATGGGAAAACGCAATGGTAAATAATGGCACCAGTGTTACAACTACGCTCACTTTTGCTACTTCCCAGCGGTTTAAGGCTTCGGCATAAGCGCCGTAGCCGATCAATGTATTTAAACAACAGTAAATAAAACAAGCTAAGGTTAAACCACTTAGTCCCTGTACTTGTGAAACCTGCGCAAAGGGCGTAAAGACCATTGCACAACCAAAATAAAACATTAATAGCACTTGTTGTGCTGTGAATTGGCGTAGCATCAATTTTTGTGCCAACCCATAAGCAACCCAAATTAAGGCGGCGCAGACGCTTAATAATACCCCGATTAAATACCCATTCAGCTGGGTAAATTGGCCGAGCTTGTCATTAAAAAATAGCCCTAAACCAATAATTAAAATCACCAGTCCAATTTTTTGGTGCAAACCTAACCGCTCTTTGAAAACAATCACGCCACAAATCAGCATCGCAAAGGAAGAAAGGTGGATAAAAATCTGTGCTACCGAGGGTTCAATAAATTGTAATGAGGTATTAAATAAAGAGAAGTTGCCTGAAAGCCCAATAATGCCAAAAACTAGCAAGCCCACATAATAGCGGTTAAGCTGTGAGAGCTTAGGCAATTTTTTGCTTAATCCTAAAAATAGCAGTAGGGCGGAACTGGCCACAATAAAGCGATACCAAACAATCGTTTGTGGTGTCATTACATTTAACACTTGCTTTAAAGCAATAGGCAGTGAACCCCAAGCCATTGCGGTGATTAAGGCAAATGTAAATCCTAATAGGGGTTGTTGCTTCATTACATTTCCTCCTTAATCTGGGTGATGTTCTCTTTTTATCTTTTACGCGGTTGAAATTGCTATATGGGGGCAGCTTTGGCAATTTCTATATTTGCACGTAAAATTTTTTGAAATGATGTGGATTATATAGGCTAATAACAAAAAAGCCCCACAAAACTGTGAGGCATTTTATTCTGTTTATTTGTAAAATTATTCAGCTACGATACTAACGTATTTACGATTTTTTTCGCCTTTAACTTCAAATTTTACTTTACCATCAGCAGTTGCGAATAAAGTGTGATCTCTACCCATACCTACGTTAGCACCTGCGTGGAATTTAGTACCACGTTGACGAACGATGATGCTACCTGCTAATACAGATTCGCCACCGAAGCGTTTAACACCAAGGCGTTTAGCTTCAGAATCGCGACCGTTACGAGTTGAACCACCAGCTTTTTTAGTTGCCATCTACTTGATCTCCTCTGAAATTATGCTTGAATCCCAGTGATTTTCACTTCTGTGAACCACTGACGATGACCTTGTTGTTTACGACTGTGTTTACGACGACGGAATTTAACGATTTTAACTTTATCGCCACGACCGTGTGAAACCACTTCAGCCACTACTTTCGCACCAGCAACAACTGGCGCACCGATTTTAACATCTTCACCATTAACGACCATTAACACTGAGTCGAATTCAACGCTTTCGCCAGTTGAAACTTCAAGTTTCTCTAAACGAACAACTTGACCTTCGCTTACTCGGTGTTGTTTACCGCCACTTTGGAAAACTGCGTACATAAATACTCCGCTATACATTGTGCTTTAATGTTTAATTCATTTAGCACATCAAAATTCATATAAATAGGTCGCAAATTCTACGGAAAAACAAACCCGATAGCAAGAATTTATTTGCAATAAAATAAAAAAAGTTAGATTTACGCTGGTTTGATTTCAGAAAGCCAAGAAAATCAGGTAAAATCAACCGCACTTTAGGCAATGATAAACACATTCACAATGATAGATAAACGCAATCTTATGGATATAAATGCAATCCAAATGCTCATCAATGAGGATATGCAGAAAGTTAATGCCAAAATTTTGGCGCAGCTTAATTCTGACGTACCGCTGATTAATCAGCTGGGTTATTACTTAATTCAAAGTGGTGGCAAACGCATTCGCCCAATGCTTGCCGTGTTGGCTGCTAATGCGCTGGGTTATCAAGGGGAAGAGCATATTAATTGTGCCACTTTCATTGAGTTTACCCATACTGCAACCTTGTTGCACGATGACGTGGTGGACGAATCAGAAATGCGCCGCGGCAAACCCACGGCCAATAGTGAATTTGGCAATGCGGCCAGCGTGTTGGTGGGCGATTACATTTATACCCGCTCTTTTCAGCTAATGACGGATACTAACTCGCTGAAAATTCTAAAAATAATGTCTGATGCCACCAATGTGATTGCGGAAGGGGAAGTTCAACAATTGATGAATATGAACGATCCTGATACCACAGAAGAAAGCTATATGCGTGTTATTTATAGCAAAACTGCGCGTTTATTTGAGGCAGCAACGCAGTGTTCCGCCATTGTCGCAGGGGCGAGCGAAGCGCAAGAGCTTGCATTGCAACAATACGGACGCTATCTCGGCACTGCATTCCAACTTATTGATGATGTGTTGGATTATCAAGCAGACGCGCAAACCTTAGGCAAAAATATTGGTGATGATCTTGCTGAAGGCAAACCGACCTTACCATTATTACACGCAATGCATAACAGCGATGAAAACCAACGCCAGCTTATTCGCAATGCCATTGAACAAGGTGGGCAACGTGAAATTTTAAATGACGTGCTTGCCATAATGGCGCAATATGGCTCCATTGAATACACCATCGACCGCGCACGTCAAGAAGCACAAAAAGCCATTGATGCCATTGCCATTTTGCCTGAAAGTGAGTATAAACAAGCACTGATTTCTTTGGCTTATTTATCAGTGGATAGAACAACTTAATTTTATTTTTAGCTATTATTGATTATGGAACAACAAACCAATCACGAAACAAACAAAAGTGCGGTGGAATTTTCACAAAAATCGCACCGCACTTCGCGTAAAGCGAAAAAAGATCCGAACGCGCCTTTTGTGCGTGAAAAATTAACCTTGCCAAATGGACACCAAAAATTGCTGCTCCATTCTTGCTGCGCCCCTTGCTCGGGTGAAGTGATGGAAGCTATTTTGGCCTCAGGCATTGAATTTACCATTTATTTCTACAACCCGAATATTCACCCGTTAAAAGAATATTTAATCCGTAAAGAAGAAAATATCCGCTTTGCAGAAAAATTTGGCATTCCTTTTATTGACGCAGATTATGATCGGCAAAACTGGTTCGATCGTGCGAAAGGAATGGAAAACGAGCCAGAGCGTGGCATTCGCTGCACAATGTGCTTTGATATGCGTTTTGAAAAAGCCGCACAATATGCGCACGAAAATGGTTTCCCCGTGTTTACAAGTTGTTTAGGCATTTCTCGCTGGAAAGATATGAACCAAATTAACGGTTGCGGGCACCGCGCGGCGGCAAAATATGATGATGTGGAATATTGGGATTACAACTGGCGTAAAGGCGGTGGTTCACAACGAATGATCGAAATCAGCAAACGCGAACGTTTCTACCAACAAGAATATTGCGGCTGCGTTTATTCCTTGCGTGATACCAACAAATGGCGCGAAGCCAACGGCAGACAAAAAATTGAAATTGGTAAATTGTATTACACCAATGATTAATGAGTTAAAGGGATGGTTTTTAAGCCATCCCTTTATGGTTTATTAGAACTGATATTCTAATTTAACAGCTAAATTAGTTTGTTTTAATCCATAGTCAGAAAGGGATTTTCTATGACTAATTTGGGCACTGATGTTTAGGTTTGGCGTAATATCATAACCTGCGCTGGCAGAGAATAATAAGGAGTTGCCTAATTTACCCGTTTTGTATTGCTGGGTTGTTCCATCATTGAGGGTTAAGACAGGAGTATTTCCTGTATTGTGTTCATACATTGTACGGAGTTTCAATGATTTCCACGCAATTTCACCCCCAATTTGTTGAGTGAAAATATATTGTCGATCATTATTGATATTCCAACTGAAGGTATGATCCTCAATATTGGCTTTACTACTTTGGTATTGTAACGCAATAATCGGCGTTAAACGGACTTCATTTATCAAGAAATGATAGCCTGTTTCTGCACCAATGCCCCAAGAATGGCCTCTCACTTTGGCTAAATCTTTATGTTGTGAAGTGGAAATTTTACCGCGCATATATTGATAGTTTCCATTAAGATTAACATAGCTTTGTTCGGTCAGTTGATTCTCTAAGGTGAACAATACTCCCACAGAGTTATATTTTGCAGAACTACTGCCTTCAATTTCTGTGGTTTTTGGTTCAACTGAGAATTTACTGAGAGCAAGTCCTAAGTGAAGGTGATGTTTATCGTTGAGATCAAGACGACCGCCAAATAGAGTGCTATTTGTGGTGGATTTGTAGCCATAGCCATAATCTCCAAAGCCAAGATTGCTATTATAAGTGGCTTTACGATGTTGTTGTAAAACATAGAAATTTTTCGTGCCTTGCGTAATATTTTGCGCAAAGATCTGAGCCTGCATATAACTATGTTCTAACAAAGCTAAATTCGTTACCAAATAGGCAGGCACTTGGCTATTTAATGCTGGGCGATAGGTTGAAGCACTTGAAGTTGTTGCGCCTGCTAATGGCGTTACCGCGGTATCCTCAGCAGGCACGCTGCTACCCGTAGCGTTATCTGCACTATCTTCATTTTGATTTGAAGATGGGGTTACCGCAGTATCCTCAGCAGGCACAGTGCTATCCGTAGCGTTATCTACGTTATCTTCATCTTGATCTGAAGATGGCGTTGTCGCAGTGTTATCTACAGGGGAAGGCGTATTGGCATTGTCTTCATCTTTGTTTGAAGGCTGAGTTACCGTGGCATCATCCGCAGGGGAAGCAGGTTCACTGCTGCCATCAGTCTTTCTTTCATCTTGATTTGCAGGTGGGGTTACTGCCGTATCTGCGGTTGGTGGAGTAGGTGTAGCTGTGTCATCAGGTTTAGGGCTTTCCTCTTTAGGTGGCTCTTGAGGCGCTTTAATGATTGGTGATAACGCTTCACCTTTTTCATTGATTAACAAGGTTTGTAAGCGGTAATCGTAGAAATCGCTATTGTTCTCACCAAAACTATTTTCACTTGCCGCACTTGCCCCTTTTTCAATGCTGACTAAGGCGTAGCGATTAATATGGCTTTCATCATTATGAACAGCTTTCGCCAAATTAAAGGCATCAAGGCGACTTGGTTGTCCTTTCACTTGGATTAGTGAAATCCCTTCATTGGCATCATAGCGATTATTGCTATTTATATCTGAGCGCCCAATATGATTATGCTGTAAATTAATATTTACAGGAATAGATTGTTCAGTCGTTAGATTGCCATTAATAAGTACACGATCTGATCGCCATTCAGCTATATTTTCGGAAGGATTATCTACATTTAATGTGATATCTGCTCCTTCATTAGTAACGTCAGAAAACGACAAGGTTTTTGGTTGGAAATGAGTATTCCCCGATTTATTGCCATTTGAGGCATTTGTGAATTGCTGATTTTTATTAGGAATAATATGGGAATTAGCCCGCCAGTAAGCGTGTGAATTAATTATACCATCCCCCGCTAAACTGGCATTTTCTTGAATATATAATGGTGAATTATTAAGCTCACCCTCTAAAACAGTTACCCCTTGATTTAACAAGGTTTTTCCTGTGTGATTGAATTGACCAATTAAATATAATGTACCCTCTCCATTTTTGCTTAAGCTACCTTGACCTTGCGTATCTGCAAATAAACGGCTTGTTTGGTCGGCACTAATATCCGCATTAATTTGGCTGGTGTCATCAAGTGCAAAGCTATCAAAGCGAGCAATTACATTATCTTTTATGCTTAATGTTGCATTCTTCGCTAAATTTGCATTTTGCGTTAAATGTGAAGTATCAGGTGCATAAATTATTTCACCTTGATTGATGGTAAGCTCGTTTAAGGTTGAGTTTGTTTCTAAAGTTAAGTGGTTATTATTAAGTGCGGTCGGTTTATAGGCAAAATTTAATTTACCCTTATCATCACCGAGTATTTCGCCCTTAATTTTTCTTTCTCCAGATTGCAGATAGTTGAGCGTGCTAGTGTCAGTGGAATTACTATTAATAATATTTCCATTAATTGTTGCGGCTTGCAGCCCTTTATCCTCACCATTTTCAATGGTGAAATTATTTCCATTTAAGTCAAACATTCCTTTATTTAAGCTAAGATTTTCGGCTTTAATTTGATTTTCACCATATAATTTTACTGTGCCATCAGGGTTTACAAGAATTTCAGAATAGGCTTGGATTTTACCTTCTTTTTCTTGCTGTTTTAGACCTAATGTGCCTTCATTAACAATGATTTTGGCAGGATTTACACCTTCACCAATTTTAATAATTTCGCCATCACCAATTTTATAGAACGTTTCAGCAGCGGTACTATTGCGGGCATATTCAAATGGTGTGTTTCGTTTATCACGATGCAAGATATTATTTTTCCAAACAAGCTCTTGAATATTTAAGCGGACAAATTCAATTTTTCCTTCCGCACCTTCATAAAGCAAGCCAATATCGCCATTTGGTAATTCAGTTAAGCTACTATAGGCATAATTATTTGGTGTAATTGTGGTGGTATATTTCCATTCGATAGAACCATCTTCTTGTACTTCACCGAGCCAAACTTTGCCATTATTACGACCGTTAGAATGTGGATTAGCAAAAAGGATATGTTCTTTGCCATTAATACGTTTGGAATATTTAATCACGGAAAGTTGGCAATAAGGTTCTAATAGCACATCATCTAAAATAATGTCTTTTTCCCAAGTGTAACCGCCATCATAACTGGTGGAAATATGAACGCGATTATGCGGCGTTACACGAGAAAAGAGTTTTAATTGTCCGTTGTCTAATTCAATCACTTGGGATTCAGTAATTTCATAGCCATAAGTGCCGTTAAGCAGACGTGATCCGCCTTGTGCCGCAAATCTGCTATCAATTGGGGATTCACCGCGTTCCCAAGTTTTTCCCCCGTCTTTGCTGATAATCACTGCAGCCGCTTGTTTATTATTGCTATTGGTGTAGTAAACAGGCATCACTAAAGAGCCGTCTTTAAGTTGAATCCCTGTTCCGGGACCTGTTCCCATAAAGCGCATCCAATCTGCTTTCACTTGTGGATTGATATTGACAGGATTAGACCAAGTTTCGCCGTCATCATCACTATAAGTTAGCCATAAATTGCTGGTGATAGTTGATTTAAGTGGCGCACTATCATTATTTGGATTTTTAGTTTGCAAATAAATATTGCCTAAACGCATATCACCTTGATATAAATCCCCAAGATCTTTAAATGCCAATTCAGGATTGCCATTAATAACGACACGATAATCTGTTGGTTTATTTTTATCATTATAAACAATACCATTTTCACGAATAGTATAACGATTGTTATATTCGTCAGTTAATAATTGATAATATTTTCCACCAATATTTTTATAACCCGAACCTTCGGCATTTTGATTTTTGATCCCAAAGAATCCTTTTGTTTCAGGGAACATATCTACAATCATAAAGACACGCCCGTTGCGTTTGTCTTGCACCATAAGTGGATCGATTAAGAAGGCGGAATTTTGACCGCCATAAGATTGGCTAGCAAGATCAATCACTGTTTGGCTTTTTTGCCAAGTTAAGCCACCATCAAAACTGCGGCGGATTGCTGTGTCAATATTTCCCCAGTCGGCAGAATGTTGCCAACGTTTGTCGATAGCGGCAATAACAACGCCATTTTGTGTAGTGAATAAAGAAGGAATACGGTAGTTTCTTGCGCCATCTTGATTTGGTTGAAAGAGCGATTCTTTTTCGGTAAGCATTGCTCCCGAAGCGCGATGCTTATCAGCAAACTCAACTTCATTTCGGCGATAAGTTTCGGCTAACTCTTTGTGTAGTGCTTTGATTTCTTCTTCTGATAATACTTGTTCGGTAACTCCCGCAGAATAAATATTTCCACTAAAACGCATATCATTACCAGAACTTCTTGGCGTTTTTCCTAAATAAGCAATATTTAAGTTCTCAATATCTTTGAAGAATTTTGAATTATTATGAGTTTGTTTTAATTCGCCATTTACATAAATTTTAATTTGATTATTTTCTTTATCAAAGGTATAGGTAATAGTTTGATAATCTTTATTCTTATTGTTTATCTTAGCAGTAAGTAATGAGTTATTAATTAAATAATTATTCTTATTTCTTAATTCTAAGCCAAAGGTATCCGTACCTTGTTTCCTTGACATATAGAAATTAATATAGTGATTTGTGTGAGCACCTTGAGTAGAAGCCCCTAAAAGAGAATAAACATTATCCCCTGCATTGGTTTTAAAACCAAAAGTTAAAGAACCATTTTCTAAATTAAAGACATCATTTTTAGTGAAGGTTTCTGTAATATTAATTGGTTTAAATAATTCAGTGTTTGATTTGAAATCTAAGATTCCTTCGCTACTCGCCATGGCATATTGGCTGATAAGGCATGAAGAAATTAAAGCTGCCAATGTTGTTTTTTTCATAGGGCATCCTTTTTGTTGAAGTGAAATAGAGAAAATCTCAAGCTTGATAGTATTTTTACTCCATTTTGAAGTAAACAAGGATCATTTCACTTCGTGATATTCTTCACAGAATTATTCTTATTTTCTATCAAAAATGAGAGATTTTTCACATTTCTGCAAAAAGAGAATTTCTTAAAGAGCATTAGAGCCTGTATTTAAAACGTGATAATATTCCCACTAACAATCAAATGATGTTGCCAACAACTGAAAAATAGAAAGGAACACAACTTGTCCACCCCAATGAGCGAACTAAGCGAAACCTTTACTCTTGAACCGCAAGATAATGCCCGTTTGCAGGCGTTGTGCGGGGCATTTGATGAAAATATCCAGTTGATCGAAAAAGAATTTTTCTTGGATATTGCACGGCGTAATTTTACCTTTACGCTGAAATCGAAGGATCCCAATCCAAAATCTCATCACGCGAAATTGTTAAATAAAGTAGCGGCGTTGATCCAAACATTGTATTTGGAAACCGCACCAGTGCGTGGCGTGGTGAAAGAAATTGATTTGTCTGATGTGCATTTAGCCATTCAGGAAAATCGAATGTTATTACAACAAGATACTGAACAAGCAGAACAAAATGCGGTGCCAAAAGTGTATCAAACCACAATTAAAACCAAGCGTGGCTTAATTAAACCTCGTGGCGCAAATCAAATTCAATATTTGCACAATATTTTGCGTTATGACATCAGTTTTGGTATTGGGCCAGCAGGCACAGGGAAAACTTTTCTTGCCGTGGCTGCAGCGGTGGAAGCCTTAGAGCGACAAGAAGTGCGCCGCATTTTGCTTACTCGCCCTGCGGTGGAAGCAGGGGAAAAATTGGGCTTTTTGCCGGGGGATTTAGGGCAAAAAATTGAGCCTTATTTACGACCGCTCTATGATGCTTTATTTGAAATGCTGGGCTTTGAAAAAGTACAGAAATTAATGGAGCGCAATGTGATTGAAATCGCACCGCTGGCTTATATGCGTGGACGCACGCTGAATGATAGCTTTATCATTTTAGATGAAAGCCAAAATACTACTACCGAGCAAATGAAAATGTTTTTAACTCGTATTGGGTTTAATTCTAAAGCGGTGATAACAGGCGACATCACGCAAATTGACTTGCCACGCAGCCAAAAATCAGGCTTACGCCACGCCATTGAAGTGCTGGAAAATGTGCCAGAATTGAGCTTTAATTATTTTGACAGTAAAGACATTGTTCGCCATCCAGTGGTTGCCAAAGTGGTGCAAGCCTATGATAAATGGGACGAACAGGAAGAAATTCGCCGTCAAGAACGTGCCTTACAGCGTCAGCAAGAACAGGCGAAACAACAGGCTTTAGAACGAGAAGAAACAGAATGAAAGATGTCATCGTTGATTTACAAATCGCAGCAGAAAATAGCGAAAACTTGCCCACAGAACAACAATTCCAACAATGGGCAACCGCCGCTGTGCAAGCAGAAAACCTGCAACCTGAGATCACCATTCGCGTGGTGGACGAAGCGGAAAGCCAAAGCTTAAACGCCACTTATCGTGGTAAGGATTATCCAACCAACGTGCTTTCCTTTCCTTTTGAATGCCCTGAAGAAGTGGAATTGCCGCTGCTCGGCGATTTAGTTATTTGCCGCCAAGTGGTGGAACGAGAAGCGCAAGAACAAGGCAAACCCTTAATGGCACATTGGGCGCATATGGTCGTACACGGCTGTTTGCATTTACTGGGCTACGACCACATTGAAGATGATGAAGCAGAAGAAATGGAAAGCCTTGAAACGGAAATAATGCAAGATCTTGGCTTTGCCGATCCTTATTTAGCGGAAAAAGCCTAGCCTTGCAGCCACGTCAGCTTTGTATCTTCGTTGGGGAAAATGCGTGGTTACAGACTCAACTTTCTCCCTTATTTTCTGGCTTAGATCGCTTTGAAAAACAAAGTGCGGTGCTTTTTTTTGATGAAAATTGCACCGTACTTTTGCCCGCTCAAAACATCACGCCCATTCCTTTTAGCAAAGCGAAAAATCAGCTTGGGCGCGAACATTCCCTGATTATTTACGATTCCAGACAAAGCCTAAATCTTGACGCCCTTGCCATTGCCGCAGGTACATTACAAGCGGGTGGGCAGCTTTATTTATTGTTCAACCATTGGCAACATTTAGCCACGCAAATTGATTTGGATAGCCAGCGTTGGAGCGGTGTTCCGCAAGGCATTTGCACACCAAATTTTGTCCAATTTATGCAACAAAAAGTGCGTGAATACGGCTTTCCTATTTATCAGCAACAAAATGGCGATAGCTTTTTACCCGCACCGCATAACTCAGCCATTGAGCCGATACAGTCCTTTCATTCTGCCACGCAGGAGCAACAACGCATTTTGCAACAGCTATTAAATGCTCCGAAAGAAATTAATGTGATCACCGCCAAGCGTGGGCGGGGAAAATCCGCCTTGGCAGGATTATTTGCCGCCCATTTAGACAAGGTGATTCTCACTGCGCCCAATAAAAGTGCGGTGCAAATTTTACAAGATTTTGCTGAGAAAGAGTTGCCTTTTATTGCGCCCGATGATCTCGCTCAACAAGTGCAACAAGAGCCCGATAAATTTAACGATCATTGGTTGATCATTGATGAAGCAGCGATGATCCCGCTACCTTTATTAATGCAGCTCACAGCACATTTTCGGGCGATTTTATGTACCACCACGATACAAAGCTATGAAGGAACGGGGCGCGGTTTCTTGCTTAAATTTATGCAAAAAAATCACCGCACTTTGCAACATTTTGAACTCAGCACCCCGTTGCGTTGGCGAGCTGATGATCTGATCGAGCCTTTTATTTCTGATTTGCTTTTATTAGAAGCAGAAAACCAATTAGCTCAGCCTAATTTCGTCCCGAATGCAGACTTGCATTTTCATTGGCATCATAGCCACGGCCTTTTTCAGCAAGGGGAATATGAAGATTTTTACGGATTGCTAACTCTCGCTCATTATAAAACGTCCCCCGTGGATTTACGTCGTTTGCTCGATGGCAAGCATCAGCAATTTTTACTGGCAAAATTCAATCAGCATTTATTGGGTGCGCTTTGGCTACTGAATGAAGGGGGAATGAAGGACAGCACGTTGATTGAAGGCATAATGCAAGGTATCCGCCGTCCGAAAGGCAATTTAGTGGCGCAAATATTGTGCCAAGCAAGCCTAAATGAATCGGCGTGCAAGCTGAGTTCTGCACGCATTTCTCGCATTGCCGTGCAACCCAAATGGCAACATCAAGGGATAGGGCAGGCGCTAATGGCAGAAGTGAATGAGCCAAGTCTGCAGAACCAAGATCGCACGCAAGATTTTTTATCGGTGAGTTTTGGCTACACGCTCGAGCTCGCTCAATTCTGGCAAAAGTGTGGGTTTAATTTGGTGTATTTAGGCAGCCATAAAGAAGCCAGCAGCGGTTGTTATAGTGCAATTAGCGTAAAAGGATTAAGTGGTGCAGGGCAAGATTTTTGCGCACAATTAGTGGCGCAATTTGAGCGGGATATGCCTTTATCTTTTCACCCTTTAGCCTCGCAGCTATGCCCACAAGGACAACAAGAAAGGGATTTTTTCTTGAATGAGCAAGACATCAAAGCGCTACATTATTTTGCGCATTATCAGCGAAATTTAGCCAGCACGATCCCGGCTATTCGTCGTTTATTATGGGGCAATCAAGGGGAAACATTGCCTTTGTTGTCGGCGTATTGTGAACAAAAAATCTTACCAAACACGGGCAAAAAGCAATGGTTGCAAGCTTGTCGCGAAGAAGTAAAACGATGGTTGCAAAAGCCAAAAATTCTTTTATGATAAGGAATACATAAGGCAAAGAATAAATCGCAAAATAGGGGGAAATAATGGCAAATCAACAAAAAGGTGTGCTGCGCAGATTATGGGATAAATACAGTGAATTTTGCAAAGAATTAGGGATCGATCAAGGCGCTTGCCGCAGTTGTGTGCCAGTGGTGAAATTTGATGAAGATCCACCGAAAAAAGCGGAGCAAGAGAAAGCAGCTAAATCTTAGGATCAGATCCCGATCTTTACATTTTTCACTTTTCAATGATTCTTCATAAAGCTATTTGGTGCGTTGCTCAAATGGCTTTCTTTTTGGCCGAAATATACAAATCTTTACATAAGATCTGGATCAAACTGCTTGCAACTTAGTCAAACTAATACTAAACTTACGAATAAGTGGTAAAAAGTGGTGTTTTGTGGTAAAAATTGCAAAATTCTGTAAAAAATAACCGCACTTATTTTTAACAAGAGATCTCAAACAATGTTTCGTGGCGCATCATCGGTAAATCTGGATTCAAAGGGACGGCTTGCCATTCCCACCCGTTACCGTGCCGAGATCCTAGAAAAAAATAATGGGCAAATGGTTTGCACCGTGGATATTCGCCAACCTTGCTTGTTACTTTATCCCTTAGATGAATGGGAAATTGTTGAGCAAAAATTATTAAGTTTGTCGAATTTTGATCCTGTGCAACGCAGTTTACAGCGTGTGATGCTCGGTTATGCCACGGAATGTGAGCTGGATAGTGTAGGGCGAATTTTAATCAGCGCGCCATTACGCCAGCACGCGAAACTAGAAAAAAGCACAATGTTAGTGGGCCAGCTAAATAAATTTGAAATTTGGAGCGATGTGGAGTGGCAGGCTCAAATTCAACAAGATATGGCTCTCGGTGCAAGTGGTCAGCTTGCCCAATCTCCTGAATTAATCACGTTGTCTTTATAAGAGAAGATTAACTTCCGCCAAGACAACGGCACTAGCAGAGATAAGCGGTGTACTTAGGTACACCGCATTATCTCATTTTAACATTTAATTTTTATTATTTAATAACGACTTATGAACGCGCAGAACCTTTTTTCTTCACCTGAACATTTCACCGTTTTATTAAATGAGGCGGTGGACGCTTTGGCGTTGAAAGAAAAAGGCATCTATATTGATGGCACTTTTGGGCGCGGCGGTCATTCTCGTCTGATTTTATCTCGCTTATCCCAAGATGGCAGATTAATCGCCATTGATCGCGATCCGCGTGCGATTGCGGCGGCAGCGCAAATTCAAGATCCGCGTTTTCAGATCGAACACAATAGCTTTTCTGCGATCCCTGAGATCTGCGAAAAATTAGGTTTAGTCGGTAAGATTGACGGTATTTTGCTCGATCTTGGTGTATCTTCCCCTCAACTAGATGAAGCTGAACGTGGGTTTAGCTTTATGAAAGACGGCCCGCTTGATATGCGAATGGATACCACCCAAGGTTTATCAGCGGCAGAATGGTTGCAACAGGTTTCTGAGCAAGATTTAGCTTGGGTGCTGAAAACCTTTGGCGAAGAGCGTTTTGCTAAGCGCATTGCACAAGCCATTGTTAATTATAATAAAAATGCACGTCAAAATGGCACAGAACCACTTAATCGCACCTTGCAATTAGCTGAGCTGATTGCGCAATCGGTTCCTTTTAAAGATAAACATAAACACCCAGCTACGCGTAGTTTTCAGGCAATTCGTATTTTCATTAATGCTGAATTGGAAGAACTAGAACGTGTCTTGCAAGGGGCTCTACAAGTATTAGCGCCACAAGGACGTTTGTCGATCATCAGCTTCCATTCTCTTGAAGATCGTATGGTGAAACATTTTATGCGTAAGCAAAGCAAGGGCGAAAGTTTGCCGAAAGGCTTGCCGTTGCGTGAAGATCAAATTCAGCGTAGCCAAACCTTAAAAACCATTGGCAAGGCGATTATGCCAAGTGAACAAGAAATTGCCCAAAATGCCCGCTCAAGAAGTGCGGTGCTGCGTATTGCGGAGAGAGTATAAAAATGGTTGAAAATTCAGAACGTTATCCATTAGCTTCAATGCTCTCAGAAGATTTATTCAGTTCGAATAAATTAATCATTTTGCTGTTTATTTTAATCCTTTGTAGTGCCTTAGGGACAATTTGGATAACCCATAAAACCCGCGCCTTAGTGATGCAAAAAGGAGAGTTGCTTTGGCAACATCAAGCCTTAGAAAATGAATATTTAAGTTTGAAATTGGAAGAAGCAACACAAAGCGATAATAACCGTATTGAGGCCATTGCCAAAACCAAGTTAAAAATGGATAGAACCCGTTCAGAACAGGAAGTACTGCTTGTTGAGTAGTTGGAGGGGAAGATGAAAAAGAAAAGTCAAAGTATAAGACGTAGTAGCAAAACGAGCAGTTCAGTTAAACGTAACAAGCCGAAAATTTCTTACACCAACAGCTTTATCCGCTGGCGTTTTTGGGTGGCTGTGGGCATTATGATTACCCTATTATCCACTCTTGCGGCAAGAGCGATTTATTTACAAGGCGTAAACCCTGAACCTTTGATGGTTGAGGCAGACAAACGTTCCGTGCGCACGCAGGAAATTCTTTCTGTGCGTGGTTCAATTTTAGATCGTAATGGACAGTTATTATCCGTTAGCGTACCAATGTATTCAGTGGTGGCTGATCCTAAATTCATCTTTAAAGAAAATTCATTGCAAGATAAAGAACGTTGGCAAGCGCTCGCAAAAGCACTCAAAGTACCTTACAAAGATTTAATTAAACGCATTGAAAAATCGCCTTCGTCAAGATTTATTTATTTATCTCGTCAGGTTTCACCAACCATTTCAGACTATGTGAAACAGCTGAAAATCAAAGGGGTAACCTTAAAAACCGAAGCGCGCCGTTTTTATCCACGAGTAGAAGAAACCGCTCATTTAATTGGCTACACCAATATTGATGGTGAGGGTATTGAAGGTATTGAAAAAAGTTTTAATTCCTTGCTAGTGGGGAAATCGGGTTCACGCACTTACCGCAAAGATAAATTTGGGCGTGTGGTGGAAGATATTGCCGATGTTAAAAAATACGATGCACATAATGTTACGCTAAGTATTGATGAAAAACTGCAATCTATGGTTTACCGTGAAATCAAAAAAGCGGTTGCAGCAAATAAAGCAGAATCAGGCACAGCTGTGTTAGTAGATATTCGCACAGGTGAAGTATTGGCAATGGTGAATGCGCCTTCTTATAACCCGAATAATCGTACTGGCGTGAAAGCGGATCTTATCCGCAACCGTGCAGTAACGGATATTTTTGAGCCAGGTTCTACGGTAAAACCTTTTGTTGTTTTAACCGCACTTCAACGCGGCGTGGTGGGACGTCATCAAGTGATTAATACAGGGCGTTTAGTGCTAAATGGACACGAAGTCAAAGATGTGGCACCAAGAGATAGCCAAACCCTTGATGAAATTTTAGAAAACTCCAGTAACCGTGGTGTGAGCCGTTTAGCCTTATTAATGCCACCAAGTGCCTTAATGGAAACCTATGAAAATGCAGGCTTAGGAAAACCGACAGAACTTGGGCTAAGCGGTGAGCAATCAGGCTTATTAAATGCAAACCGTAAGCGTTGGGCTGATATTGAGCGTGCTAACGTGGCTTATGGTTATGGCTTGAATGTAACGCCAGTGCAAATTGCACGTGCTTATGTGACCTTAGGCAGTTTCGGGATTTATCGTCCACTTTCTATTACCAAGGTTGATCCGCCTGTTATCGGACAGCGTGTATTTTCCGAGAAAATCACCCGTGAAGTGGTGAATATGATGGAAAAAGTGGCGATCAAAAATAAACGCGCAATGGTGGAAGGTTATCGCGTTGGGATCAAAACAGGGACAGCGAAAAAACTAGAAAAAGGCCGTTATGTGGATAAATATATTGCTTACACCGCAGGCATTGCACCAGTGAGCGATCCACGCTATGCACTGATTGTTTTGATCAATGAGCCGAAAGCGGGGCAATATTATGGTGGGGCGGTTTCTGCACCATTGTTCTCAAATATTATGGGCTATGCGTTACGAATGAATAACGTTCCGCCTGATGCGGTGGAGCAACAAAAAGTCGCCAAACGCACCGTTCGTTTAAATACTCAGAAAAAAGATGAAACAACGAACTAATTTTTGATCAAGGAAAAATAATGAAAAAACTCACCGCACTTTTGGGGATAGAACATTTGCCCCAAGAAGTTGAGCTGACCGAAATGACGTTAGACAGCCGCTCTGCAAAGACTGGCTGTCTTTTCGTTGCTATAAAAGGGCATCAAACGGACGGCAGAAACTACATTCCGCAAGCAATTAGCAATGGCGCAAGTGCGGTGCTTTTTGAAGCTGATTTTGCTCAGCAACACTTAACCGTCAAAATGGAACAAGGCATTCCGCTCATTGCCTATTATGAATTACCGCAACATTTATCACGTCTTGCAGGGCAATTTTATAATGATCCTTCAGCCCATTTAACCCTTGTTGGCGTAACAGGAACGAATGGCAAAACCACGGTGGCTCAGCTTGTGGCGCAGTGGGCGAACTTGCTTGGACATAAAAGTGCAGTAATGGGAACCATTGGCAATGGCTTGCTTGGGCAAATTAAGGAAGCGGCAAATACCACAGGTTCAGCCATTGAAATTCAATCCACCCTCGCAGAATTTGTACAGGCTGGCGCAGATTTTGCTGCCATTGAAGTGTCATCACACGGCTTAGTGCAACATCGTGTTGAAGCACTGCAATTTGCCGTGGCTATTTTTACCAACCTGAGTCGTGATCATCTTGATTATCACCACACAATGGAAAATTATGCTGCTGCGAAATACCGTTTATTTAGCGAGTTACATAGCACGCATAAGGTGATTAACGCCGATGATCCTGTGGGCGCACAATGGTTACAGCAATTACCCAATGCCATTGCGGTGAGCTGTAAAGCCGATTATCAACCAAGCCATAAACAATGGCTCAAAGCAGAGCAAGTTCAATTCCATAACCAAGGTGCGATTATTCATTTCACGTCTAGTTGGGGCGAGGGTGAATTACATAGCCCATTGATTGGCGCATTTAATGTCAGCAATTTATTATTTGCTTTCGCCAGTCTGCTTGCCTTAGGTTATTCTTTAAACGAACTTTGCCAAAGTGCAGGGCAATTACAAGGTGTTTGTGGGCGAATGGAACGTTTGCATGCGGCAAATCAGGCCACGGCGATTGTGGATTATGCGCACACGCCAGATGCCTTAGAAAAAGCGTTGCAAGCGGCACGCTTACATTGTGAAGGCGCGCTTTATTGCGTGTTTGGTTGTGGTGGTGATCGGGATACAGGGAAGCGTCCGCAAATGGCACACATTGCAGAGCAATTTGCTGATTTTGTGATTGTTACGGACGACAACCCACGCACAGAAGATGCCGAAAAAATTATGCAAGACATTCAAGCGGGATTTGTGGATTTAAGCAAGGTGCAGATTATTCATCAGCGTGATCAAGCGATTCAACAAGCGCTCAAAATTGCACAACCGCAAGATGTGGTGCTGATTGCCGGCAAAGGCCACGAAAATTACCAAATTATTGGCACAACGAAATTGCCGTTTTCCGATCAAGCGACAGTAAAACAATATTTTAGTGAAACAAAATGATTAAACTAACCACCCAACAATTGGCTGAGATTCTCAATGGCACGCTTTATGGTGATGGGCGTGTCGCGATTGAAAATATCAGCACGGATACTCGTCAAGCCAATCCGCAAGGGCTATTTTTTGCCTTAAAAGGCGAGCGTTTTGATGGTCATCAATATTTAGCCAATGCCGTGGAGCAAGGAGCATTGGCGCTGATCGTGGATCATCAATGTGAAATAGATGTGCCACAAATTGTCGTTGCGGACACTCGACTTGCCTTAGGGCAGCTAGGCAAATGGCTAAAAGCGCAAATTAACCCTTTGACAGTGGCGATCACGGGATCATCAGGCAAAACCACGGTGAAAGAAATGACTGCCGCCATTTTGCAACAAAGTGCGGGGGATTTTTCCCAAGTTTTATTTACCAACGGTAATTTTAATAATGATATTGGCGTGCCATTAACCTTATTACGCCTTACCCCGCAGCATAAATTTGCGGTGATTGAATTGGGCGCCAATCATCTAGGTGAAATTGCGTACACCACGGAATTAGTGCGTCCTAACGTGGCGATGGTGAATAATGTGGCCGCTGCGCATTTGGAAGGTTTTGGTAGTCTTGCAGGCGTGGCACAAGCCAAAGGCGAAATCTATCAAGGGCTTGCGCAACAAGGCATCGCCTTGATTAATTTAGATTGCAATTATTTGGCGGATTGGCAAAAGAATATTGGCGATCACCAAGTGCGGTCGTTTTCTTTAACAAATTCACAAGCGGATTTTTATGCCACGGATATTCAGCTCAATGGGCAAGGATCGCAGTTCACCTTACACAGCCCACAGGGTGAGATTGCTATTCAGTTGCCTTATTTAGGCGAACATAACATCAGCAATGCGTTGGCAGCAGCCGCGTTAGCGATGAATGTGGGCGCAAGCCTTTCTGATGTGCAACAAGGCTTGGCAAAAGGTGCAAAAGTGAAAGGGCGTTTATTCCCGATTCAGCCTTGCGAAAATTTATTGTTACTCGATGACACTTACAACGCCAATGTAGATTCCTTGCAGTCGGCGATTCAGGTGTTACAAAAATATCCCGCTTTTCGCATTTTAATTGTTGGCGATATGGCAGAATTAGGCGAAAATAGTCAGCTTTGCCATCAGCAAGTGGCGGACGCGGCGAAAGCGGCACAATTAGATTTTGTGGCAAGTTTTGGTCAGGAAAGTGCGGTGATTTCAGCCCAAAATGGCGGAACGCATTTTACTGAACAAGCCGCCTTGGCGGATTTTATTACTCGCTTAATTAAAGAAAAATTAGCACAAAATCAATCCGTTGTGGTGTTAGCCAAAGGCTCTCGCCGAATGCAATTAGAAAATGTAATTGAATTATTAAAGGATAATTTCCAATGTTAGTTTGGCTCGCGGAATATCTCCAGCAATATCAAAGTGGCTTTAATGTCATCTCTTATATTACCGTGCGTGCGATCTTGGCATTATTGACCGCACTGTTAATCTCATTATGGATCGGCCCTAAGGTGATCCGCCGTTTACAAATTCTTAAATTTGGCCAAGAAGTGCGTAATGACGGGCCAGAAAGCCATTTAAGCAAAAAAGGTACGCCAACTATGGGCGGAATTATGATTTTATTCGCCATTACCGTTAGCACCTTGCTTTGGGCAAATTTAGCCAATCCTTATGTTTGGTTTAGCTTATTTGTGTTGCTCGGCTATGGCGCAGTGGGCTTTGTGGACGATTACCGCAAAATCACTCGTAAAAACACGGACGGCTTAATTGCACGCTGGAAATATTTTTGGCTATCGGCCATTGCGCTCGTTGCGGTATTTGGTATGTATGCCGTGGGGAAAGACACCGATGCCACACGCCTTGTCGTACCATTCTTTAAAGAAGTGATGCCGCAGCTTGGCTTGTTCTATATCGTGTTGGCCTATTTTGTGATTGTGGGGACAAGTAACGCGGTGAATTTAACAGACGGCTTAGACGGCCTTGCCATTATGCCGACTGTCTTTGTGGCAGGCGCATTTGCTTTGATTGCGTGGGCAACAGGTAACGTAGAATGGTCAAATTATTTGTATATTCCGCATATTAAATACACTTCTGAGCTGGTGGTGTTCTGTACCGCCATTGTCGGTGCGGGATTAGGCTTCCTCTGGTTTAATACTTACCCAGCGCAAGTGTTTATGGGCGATGTGGGATCGCTTGCACTGGGCGGCGCATTAGGTGTGGTGGCCGTGCTAGTTCGCCAGGAATTTTTATTAGTGATTATGGGCGGTGTGTTTGTAATGGAAACTCTGTCTGTAATTTTGCAAGTTGGTTCTTACAAACTGCGTAAACAGCGTATTTTCCGTATGGCACCTATTCACCATCATTTTGAATTAAAAGGCTGGCCTGAACCGCGCGTGATTATTCGCTTTTGGATTATTTCCTTAATGCTTGTATTACTTGGCTTGGTTACTTTGAAGTTACGTTAAAAAGGTTAAGAGCAAACAATGAATCAATATCAAGATAAAAATATCTGTGTAGTAGGCTTGGGCAAAACAGGGTTGTCTTGCGTGGATTATTTGCTTGCGCAACAAGCTAAGGTTCGCGTAATGGATACCCGCCAATCACCAGCGGGTGTGGAGCAATTACCGCCAAATGTGCCAGTGCATACGGGCGGCTTAAACCCACAATGGCTGCTGGAAAGCGATATGATTGTAATCAGCCCTGGGCTTGCAGTAAAAACACCAGAAATTTACACCGCACTTCAAGCTGGCGTTGAAGTGGTGGGCGATATTGAATTGTTCTGTCGTGCTGCCGATAAACCGATTATTGCCATTACGGGTTCAAACGGCAAAAGCACGGTAACCACCTTAGTGGCAGAAATGGCGAAAGCCGCAGGCTTAAAGGTGGGAATGGGCGGCAATATTGGCATTCCAGCCCTTTCTTTGCTTGAACAAAACCATGATATTTATGTGCTAGAACTGTCGAGCTTTCAACTGGAAACCACTTACAGCTTAAAAGCCATTGCCGCGACCGTATTAAATGTGAGCGAAGATCATATGAATCGTTATGTGGATTTAGAAGATTATCGCCAAGCCAAATTAAAAATTTATCATCATTGCCAAACTGCGGTGATTAATGCAGAAGATCCGCTAACCCAACAAGACGGCACTGAGCGAGCGAAGCGCCAAGTGAGCTTTGGCGAAACGAACGCAGATTATTGGCTAAAAAGCGAAAACGGTAAGCAATATTTAATGGCTTATGAAGAAATGATTTTACCTTGCGATGAAATAAAATTGACGGGTCGTCATAATTATATGAATGCACTGGCCGCCATTGCCTTGGCACAAAGTGCGGGGATAAATTTGCAAGGAATTTGCACCGCACTTCGTGAATTTACAGGGCTAGATCACCGTTTTCAATTAGCTCATTTTGCCCAAGGTGTGCGTTGGATTAACGATTCCAAAGCCACTAATGTGGGTAGCACCGTGGCGGCGCTCACTGGCTTGCAGGTGGCAGGTAAACTTTATTTATTACTCGGCGGTGATGGCAAAGGTGCTGATTTTTCTGAACTCGCTGCGTTGATTAATCAACCGCATATTGAATGTTATTGTTTTGGGCAAGATGGCGAAAAATTGGCGCAACTTTCAGATCAAAGTCATTTGTTTGACACAATGGAACAAGCGATTGAAGCCTTTCGTCCGCAACTCAAGGCTGGTGATATGGTCTTGCTTTCTCCAGCTTGTGCGAGCCTTGATCAATTTGCCTCATTTGAAAAGCGTGGCGAAGAATTTACCCGCTTAGCCAAATTAAGTTAGGAAAAGGGATAATGGAATTTACTGATAAATTAAAAAGTTATACCCAGATTACGACAGATAATTTGCTTTATGATCGTGCTTTATGGTGGCTATTTATCACGCTTTTATTAGTGGGAATGATTGCGGTATCTTCTGCGTCAATTCCAGTGGGTGATCGCTTATTTCAGGATTCGTTCCATTTTGCCAAACGTGATGCGGTTTATGTAGTGCTTTCTATTTCTGCGTGCTACTGCGTGTTAAATATCCCAATGGAATTTTGGGAGAAAAAATATGGTTACATCTTTTGGCTAGCCATCTTTTTGTTGGTTTTAGTGTTAATCCCCGGGATTGGGGCAAAAATTAACGGAGCAAGACGTTGGATTCCACTCGTGCTGTTTAACTTTCAGCCTGCAGAATTTGCCAAGTTAGCGCTTATTTGTTTTTTATCGAGCTATTTTACGCGCCGTTATGATGAAGTGCGTAGCCGCAAACTGAGCGCGTTCAAACCAATGCTTGTGATGGCGCTGTTTGGTGGCTTGCTCATTGCTCAGCCCGATTTAGGAAGTACCATTGTATTATTCGTGATTACCTTTGGGTTATTGTGGATTGTGGGAGCAAATTTCTGGCAATTCTTTACCTTAGTTTGTGCAGGCGTGCTATTGTTGCTTTGGCTAGCTTTTGCATCGGCTTACCGTTTAAAACGAATGACAGGCTTTTGGGAACCTTTCAAAGATCCTTATGGTAGCGGTTTCCAGCTTACAAACTCTTTAATGGCCTTTGGACGCGGCGAAATTACAGGCGAAGGGCTGGGTAATTCGATCCAAAAATTAGAATATCTGCCTGAAGCGCACACAGACTTTGTTATGGCGGTTGTGGGGGAAGAATTTGGTTTAATCGGTATTCTTTTTGTCATCACTTTACTCAGCTTGCTAGTTTTCCGTGCGTTAAAAATTGGCAAGGAATCATTATTGCTAGAACAACGTTTTAAAGGCTTTTTCGCCTTTGGAATTGGTTTTTGGATTTGTTTCCAAGGCGTGGTGAATTTAGGAATGGCTTTGGGGATTTTACCGACCAAAGGTTTAACGTTCCCATTAGTGAGTTATGGTGGCTCGAGCTTAATTATTATGTCGGTGAGCATCGGCGTACTACTGCGTATTGATCACGAAAACCGTTTAATGCGTAGTGGACAAGCACGTTTAAGAGATAATTAAAAGGACACATTGTGGCACAACAAAAAAAACGTTTATTGGTGATGGCAGGTGGAACAGGTGGACACGTTTTCCCTGCTATTGCGGTTGCACAATATTTACAGCAACAGGGTTGGGAAATCTGTTGGCTTGGCACGCAAGATCGTATGGAAGCACAATTGGTGCCGAAACACGGTATCCCGATTAAATTTATCCAAATTTCGGGCTTGCGTGGCAAAGGCATAAAGGCTTTGCTTGCTGCACCATTTAAAATTGTACGAGCGATTTTCCAAGCGAAAAAAATTATTCAGGACTATCAGCCTAATGCCGTGCTTGGTATGGGCGGTTATGTTTCAGGGCCGGGTGGCGTGGCGGCAAAATTATGCGGTGTACCCATTGTGTTACACGAACAAAATGCCGTGGCAGGACTAACAAATTCTTGGTTAGCCAAAATTGCAACCCGAGTGTTGCAAGCGTTTCCTAACACCTTTCCAAATACGGAAGTGGTGGGCAACCCTGTGCGTCAATCCTTGTTTGAAATGCCAAGCCCTGCACAGCGTTTCGCTGAGCGTTCAGGTAAATTAAGAGTGCTTGTGGTGGGTGGCAGCCAAGGCGCGCGCGTGTTAAATCTCACTTTGCCGAAAGTGGTGGA
The DNA here is from genome assembly GCF_900454535.1 of Avibacterium avium. Lineage (GTDB taxonomy): Bacteria > Pseudomonadota > Gammaproteobacteria > Enterobacterales > Pasteurellaceae > Avibacterium > Avibacterium avium. The sequence goes on along the minus strand of NZ_UGSP01000001.1, from coordinate 2,051,975 downwards.
AGCCTTAGGGGATAAATTGACCGTTCGCCATCAAGTGGGGGCAAATATGTCGGAAAAAATCACCGCACTTTATCCGCAAGGGGCTGATGTACAAGTAACGGATTTTATTGATGATATGGCAGAAGCCTATGGCTGGGCGGATATTGTGATTTGTCGTTCAGGCGCATTAACGGTGTGCGAACTTGCCGCTGTAGGGACGCCCGCAATTTTCGTGCCGTTCCAACATAAAGACAGACAACAATATTTGAATGCGAAATATTTAGCGGACGTGGGTGCTGCTAAGATTATCGAACAAAAAGATCTCACGCCAGAAGCCCTAATTGAGATGTTGAACCAATTTGATCGTAGCCAATTATTAACAATGGCGGAAAAAGCCAAGGCAATGGCAACACCAAAATCTGCTCAGCAAGTAGCAGAAGTGATTATTAATGTGGCGAAATAAAAGAATAACAAGAGGCAGAGCAATGAAAGAATTTCAAAAACGAGTAAGACAAACCGTGCCAGAAATGCGTCGTGTGAAACAAATTCATTTTGTCGGCATTGGTGGTGCGGGAATGGGCGGTATCGCGGAAGTTTTGTTGAATGAAGGTTACCAAGTAACGGGATCGGATATTGCGGAAAATGCAGTAACGCAACGCTTAAGTGTGTTAGGCGCAAAAATTTATTTTTCTCATCAAGCGGCCAATGTTGATGGCGCGAGTGTGGTGGTGGTATCCAGCGCCATTAAAGATGATAACGTAGAAGTGGTGGAAGCGCACAATAACCGTATTCCTGTGATTCAACGCGCGCAAATGTTAGCGGAAATTATGCGTTTCCGTCACGGCATTGCCATTGCGGGGACACACGGCAAAACCACAACAACCGCAATGATCTCAATGATTTATGCGCAGGCAGGGCTTGATCCGACTTTCGTAAATGGTGGATTGGTGAAATCAGCTGGCACAAATGCTCATTTAGGCGCAAGCCGTTATTTAATCGCAGAAGCGGACGAAAGCGATGCGTCTTTTTTACACTTACAGCCAATGGTTTCGGTGGTGACCAATATTGAGCCTGACCATATGGAAACCTATCACGGTGATTTTGAAGAAATGAAACAAACCTATGTGAATTTCTTACATAATTTACCGTTTTATGGCTTAGCGGTAATGTGTGCAGACGATCCTGTGTTACTTGAGTTGATTCCAAAAGTTGGGCGTCAAGTGATTACTTATGGCTTTAGTGAAAATGCAGATTATCGTATTGAAGATTATCAGCAAACGGGTTTTCAAGGGCATTACACCGTGGTTACGCCACAAGGTGAACGCGTCAATGTATTGCTTAACGTACCGGGTAAGCATAATGCGTTAAATGCAACCGCAGCCTTTGCCGTGGCAAAAGAAGAGGGTATTAGCAACGAGGCTATTTTAGCTGCCTTAGCGGATTTCCAAGGCGCAGGACGCCGTTTTGATCAGCTTGGTCAGTTTATTCGTCCTAACGGAAAAGTGATGTTAGTGGACGATTATGGGCATCACCCAACAGAAGTGGACGTAACCATTGAAGCAGCGAAAAAAGGTTGGGAAAACAAACGAATTGTGATGATTTTCCAACCGCACCGTTATTCGCGTACGCGAGATTTATTTGATGATTTTGTGCAAGTACTATCTCAAGTTGATGTGCTATTAATGCTTGATGTGTATGCCGCAGGTGAAGCACCAATCGCAGGCGCGGATAGCCGTTCGTTATGCCGTTCTATTCGCAATTTAGGCAAAGTTGATCCGATTTTTGTGGCAGAACAAGACAGCCTAGCAGAAATTTTGGATCAGGTGATTCAAGATGGTGATTTAATCCTTGCACAAGGGGCTGGGAATGTGAGTAAATTATCCCGTCAATTAGCGGAATGTTGGACAGAGAATTAATTGGAAGCAGTATGAAAAAAACATTAAAACAAGAAAAAATTGCCGTATTACTTGGCGGAACGTCTGCCGAGCGTGAGATTTCACTTAATTCAGGTGAAGCCGTACTTAATGCGTTAAAAAGCTTTGGTTATGACGCGCATCCAATTGATCCAAAAACCTTTCCTGTGGCGGAATTAAAACAACAGGGCTTTGATCGTGTATTCAATATTTTGCACGGACGTGGTGGGGAAGACGGCACAATGCAAGGCTTGCTTGAGCAAATTGGTATTCCTTACACAGGCTGTGGAGTAATGGCATCTGCCTTAACAATGGATAAAATGCGGACTAAAATGCTGTGGAAAGCTTTTGGCTTGCCAGTGGCGAATATGGAAGTGGTTACTAAAGACAGCTTTGCTGAATTTGATCCGCAAGCGGTTGTAGAAAAATTAGGCTTACCATTAATGGTAAAACCTTCTTTAGAAGGCTCTAGTGTGGGCTTGAAAAAAGTAAAACAGCTTGATGAATTAAAAAGTGCGGTGCAATTTGCTTTAGGTTTTGATGATACTATTTTGATTGAAGAATGGCTTGCAGGTGATGAATTTACTGTGCCTGTTTTAGATAATGAAGTGTTGCCAGCGATCAAAATCGTGCCTGAAGGTGAGTTTTATGATTATGAAGCGAAATACGTTTCCGATAACACGCAATATTTTTGTCCAGCAGGTTTAGCTGAGGAACGCGAGCAAGAATTGCGTCAATTAGTGAAACGCGCCTATGATGCAGTAGGTTGCCGTGGTTGGAGTCGTATTGATGTAATGATGGACGGTGAAGGACAATTTCGCTTAGTGGAAGTGAACACGAACCCAGGAATGACCAGCCATAGTTTATTCCCGAAATCAGCGGCAACCGTGGGTTATTCTTTCGAACAGCTTGTAGAGAAAATTTTGGAGCTTAGTGTTTAATGAGTTTATGGCATAAAGCAACGCAGAATGTCAGAAGTGGGGGACAAAAATCACGCATTTTTGTGCCTGTAAAATTGCTTGTTGTGTTACTATGCTTAGGGCTATTCTTTTATGCTTACTCAAATTGGCAAAACTGGTTAGAGAAACTTGATGATCGCCCGATTAGTGGCTTTAATTTAGTGGGTTCGCCAACCTTTACCACAGATTCTGATGTGCGTGAAGTTATTGCGACAATGGACGATTTAAAAGGGTTTTGGGGACAAGATGTTAATTTGGTGCGTGAACAAATCCAAACAATGCCTTGGGTTAAGCAAGCGATTGTAAGAAAAATTTGGCCTGATCGGCTCAGTATTTTATTGAGTGAATATACCCCAGTTGCAATTTGGAACGACAATGAATTTGTTTCACCTGAAGGGGTTGTATTTAAGTTGCCGATGGATAAATTAGCCGATAAAAATTTACCGCAGTTAGCAGGCCCTGACTACACCAGTTTAGCTGTTCTTGAAGCGTGGAAGAAAATTTATAGCGAATTAAAAGCGAAAAATTTAACCTTAAAATCATTGCGCATTGATGATCGTGAAGCTTGGCAGTTAGAGCTTGAAAATGGCGTGATTTTGAAATTGGGACGAGGCGAATGGAAGTCAAAACTTGATCGTTTTGTTACCATTTATCCAGAAATTGAAGTTCCAGAAAATAAACGATTAGCTTATGTGGATTTACGATATAACGTAGGTGCTGCTGTGGGATTAGTAGATAAAGAATAAATCAGCAGTGTGAATTTTAACCAGATAACAAAGACGTGAGAAAATGGCAAAAATTGTGGAATCAAAAACTGTTGTGGGCTTAGAAATTGGCACTTCTAAGGTGGTTGCCGTAGTTGGCGAAGTCTTGCCTGATGGCGTAGTGAATGTGCTAGGTGTAGGGAGCAGTCCATCAAAAGGTATTGATAAGGGGAGTATTACCGATTTAAATGCGGTGATTACTTCTATTCAACGCGCTGTTGAAGCAGCGGAATCTGTGGCAGATTGTCAGATCATCAGTGTAACCTTAGCCATTACGGGCGATCACATTCAAAGTTTGAATGAAAGTGGTTTTGTACCTATTGCAGAGGGCGAAGTAACCCAAGAAGAAATTGATTCTGCTATGCACACAGCAAGCTCAGTGAAAATGGGCGAAGGCTTGTCTTTATTGCATATTATTCCGCAAGAATATGCGGTTGATAAGCAAATGAATATTAAAGATCCGCTCGGTTTACAAGGTGTACGCTTAAAAGCACAAGCGCACTTAATTGCTTGTCATCAAGATTGGTTAAACAATTTGAAAAAAGCAGTAGAGCGTTGCAAATTAAAAGTGGAAAAAATTGTTTATTCTGGCGTTGCATCAGGTTATTCCGTATTAACGGAAGATGAAAAAGATCTCGGCGTATGCTTAATTGATTTTGGCGCTGGCACAATGGATATTGTGGTTTATACCAATGGGGCATTGCGTTTCAGTAAAGTGATTCCTTACGCAGGAAACCGCGTTACTGATGATATTGCTTATGCTTGCGAAACCTCCAGAGCGGAAGCTGAACGCATTAAAGTAAATTATGGCAGTGCATATAATCCACCATCTAGCCACCCCGATAAACGTATTGAGGTCGCTGGCATTGGCGGACGCGCGCCTCGCGTGTTGAGTAAAGAGCAATTATCTATCGTTACTTCTGCGCGTTATGACGAGCTACTTGGTTTAGTCAATCGCGAACTAAATCAACTTAAATATGAATTAGAAAGCAGACAAATGAAATTTGAGCTAATCGCGGGTGTAGTTATTACAGGCGGTGGCGCGCAAATGGAAGATCTAAAACAATGTGCAGAAAGAGTATTTGGTACACAAGTGCGCATTGGTAGTCCGCTAAATATTACAGGTCTAACAGATTATGTTAGCAAGCCACAATATTCTACCGTAGTTGGCTTATTGCAATATAACCATAATGATGAAGATGAAAGCCCTCTGAGTGATCAATATGGTTCAGAAGAAAGCTTTTTCTCTACGGTTTGGTCTGGCTTTAAAAAATTCGTCAATAAAGTGAAGTCAGAATTTTAATACTTAAAAGGAAACCAAAATGAATGATATTTTATTAATCAGTGTTCTTGGTGTGGGCAGTTATGGCGCAAAAGCAATGAATATGATTATGGATAAAATGCAAAAAAATAATCAAGATGATACTTTTATTACCAATAAAAATAGTAATGAATTTGTATTTTATGCCATTGATACAGACTCTCAGACTTTAACCAACAGCAAGGTGCAGGATTCATTATTATTAAGCGATGCGCTTGATCAGGAATCACTCGCAGATCAAAAGCTAGAAGAAAAATTGCAGCAAATGGTTGGTGATAGCGATTTAGTCATTTTGGTTGCTGGAATGGGCGGGCAAACTGCATCAACATTGACGCCAGCCATTGCAGATAGACTAAAAGCGATCAATATTCCAACAACCGCGGTGGTGTTTAAACCCTTTGGTTTTGAGGGGGAAAAATCTGAGCAAAATGCCGAAATTGGCATTAGTAAATTAGCTAAATTAGTCACCACGCTTAAAGTATTAGAAAATAATGATGTAACGGCTAAAGCACAAAATCAATCAGAACAGCAAATTTTTGCCCAAGTAGATTCAGAAGTGGCTGATTTTGTATTAAGTTTTAGCGAAAAACATTTTGTCGCTTAAAAATAAAAGTGCGGTGAAAAAATTACGATTTTTTTATTCTTTTTTCGTGATTTTTTGGAAATTTTCTCAATAAAGTGCGGTCTAAATTTTGAGAATTTCTATTTTTCATCTACAATAAGAGCAATTTAGGTTTTAATTTTGTGCTAAGAGCAATAAGCACGGACGGAGAATGAGTATGTTTGAACCAGTGGAGTATGATGTTAGTGATGTTGGCGGAGCCACGATAAAGGTTATTGGCGTTGGTGGTGCAGGTGGAAATGCAATTAATTATATGATTGAGAATATGATTAATTATAATGGCGAAGCGAATAATGCTCCATTTGGCGATAATATCTTAAATTTCCCAGAAGTAGATGATGGGACCTATGGCCGAGTTATTTTTTATGCTGTAAATACGGACGCAAAAGATTTGCGTCAAAGTAAAGCTCAACATACTATTCAAATCGGCGAAAATATCACAAAAGGATTAGGAGCTGGTGCTAATCCTAATATTGGCCGTCAAGCAGCAGAAGAAGATCAAGATGCTATTCGTTCAATGCTTGAAGGTGCTGATATGGTCTTTATTGCTGCAGGTATGGGGGGCGGCACAGGAACAGGTGCATCTCCAGTAATTGCTCAAATTGCAAAAGAATTGGGGATTTTGACTGTTGCAGTAGTAACTAAACCTTTTGCTTTTGAAAGAGGTAGAAGAATTCAATTTGCTGAAATTGGAATCAATGAATTATCTAAACACGTTGATTCTTTAATCGTTATTCCTAATGAAAACTTAGTTCGTGTGTGTGGTAAAAATATCACTTTACAATCAGCTTTTGCTGCGGCAAATGATGTATTACGTAATGCGGTAATGGGAATTTCTGATATGATCACCAGTCCTGGACTAATCGCAGTGGATTTTGCAGATGTTAAAACTGTTATGTTAGGAATGGGAAGAGCGATGATGGGATCAGGCGTTGCTGAAGGTGAAGCAGGTAGTGGGCGAGCTGAAAAAGCTGCTCAAGAAGCAATTGCAAGTCCATTGCTAGAAGATGTTGATCTATCTGGTGCGAAAGGTATTATTGTGAATGTTACCTCTGGATTTGATTTAACTTTAGATGAATTTACCATTATCGGTAATACAGTAGGAAGCTTTGCTGATGATGAAGCTACAGTAGTTATCGGTACAGCTTTAATGCCAGAGATGACGAATGAAATTAGAGTAACTGTTGTTGCTACGGGATTAGGTAGTAATCATAGTTCTCAAAATATGCGATTTGCGCCTAAAATGCCACCGTTAGAAGAGTCTTCTTATGGTAAATCAGAGACTCAGGGAAATATCAAACAAGATAAGCCCCTACAATCTGGAGCAAATGTTTATAAGCCATCTGAACAAAGTCAAACTCAGCCAGATCGCCCAACAAATTTAGGTAACAGAAATATTAATATTTTTGATACACCAAGCTTTATGCGTAATAAAGAGCAAGATAATAAGCAATAAATCTTATTGTTATGCAATAGATTTAGGATAGATTATGATTAAACAAAGAACCTTAAAACAGAGTATTAAAGTAACAGGTGTGGGGCTACATAGTGGAAACAAAGTAACCCTAACTTTACGTCCAGCAATGGCAAATACTGGGGTGATTTACTGCCGTACGGATTTAAACCCACCAGTAACGTTTCCAGCTAATGCGAATGCGGTGCGTGATACAATGCTTTGTACTTGTTTGATAAATGAAGAAGGCATTCGTATTTCAACGGTAGAGCATTTGAATGCTGCCTTAGCAGGCTTAGGCATTGATAATGTAATTATTGAAGTGGACGCGCCAGAAATTCCAATTATGGACGGCAGCGCAAGCCCATTCATTTATCTTTTATTAGATGCAGGCATTGAAGAACAAAATGCGGCGAAAAAATTTATTCGCGTGAAAAAGCCAATTCGTGTGGAAGACGGTGATAAATGGGCAGAATTTAAACCTTACAACGGTTTCCGTTTAGATTTCACCATTGATTTTAATCACCCAGCCATTGGTAAAGATGTGCGTAATTATGTGATGGATTTCTCCGCGCAAGCGTTCGTGCAACAAATTAGCCGAGCAAGAACCTTTGGTTTTATGAAAGACATTGAATATTTGCAATCACAAGGCTTAGCGTTAGGTGGTAGCCTAGATAACGCTATTGTGCTTGACGATTATCGCATCTTAAATGAAGATGGTCTTCGCTTTAAAGATGAGCTAGTACGCCACAAAATGCTTGATGCTATTGGTGATTTATATATGTGTGGTTATAACATCATCGGTGATTTCAAAGCCTATAAATCAGGACACGGCTTAAATAACAAATTATTAAGAGCTTTGCTTGAAGATCAAGAAGCGTGGGAGTTTGTTACCTTTGAAGATAAACAAACTGTACCACAGGGCTATTTATCGCCAGCTCAAGTATTTATTTAATTGAATGATTATTTATATAACAAAGGGTTAATTCTGTTGAATTAACCCTTTTTCTTTATGTGATTATTGTGATTGCTTGGCATAACAGAATCGAGTCTAGATTAGGCTGGTTGATAGCCAACATCTTCTAACGTGGGATTTTCTGCACCTTGTTTAGCTAATTCATCGCAAATTTCATTTTCACGATGGCCACTATGTCCTTTCACCCAGTGCCAATTTATTTGATGAGGCTGAATAGCTTGATCTAAGGCGAACCATAGATCTTGGTTTTTTACTGCTTTCCCTGTACTGGACTTCCAATTATTTTTTTTCCAATTAAAAATCCATTTTGTTATCCCATTTTTCATATATTGGCTATCACTATGTAAGGTAATGGCGCAAGGTTCTTTTAAGGTTTGTAGGGCTTCAATTACCGCGCGTAGTTCCATTCGGTTATTGGTTGTTTCAAAATAGCCTTTAGAAATTTGTTTTTCGTGTGCTTTATAACGCAATAGAATACCAATACCGCCTTTCCCGGGGTTACCTAAGCAAGAACCATCAGTAAAAATTTCAATTTGTTTTAACATTGTTTATGAGAATTTTAGCTATAAATTTTCTTTAATTAAGGCGATAATACCGCAAAATGATTTAAAGAGATAGGATTGTATGACAGATTCAGTAATTCCACAGCGTCAAATAGTGCTAGATACCGAAACAACAGGAATGAACCAGTTAGGAAAGCATTATCTCGGACACGGCATCATTGAAATTGGTGCGGTAGAAATGGTTAATCGCAAATACACAGGGCGTAAACTGCATTTATATATTAAGCCAGATCGTGAAGTAGATCCCGAAGCGATTAAGGTTCACGGTATCACCGATGAAATGTTAAAAGATAAGCCTAGTTTCCCTGAAATTGCACAAGAATTTATTGATTTTATCAAAGGGGCAGAGTTACTCATTCATAATGCGCCGTTTGATGTGGGCTTTATGGATTATGAATTTGAAAAGCATAATATTCCCGTAAAAACGAGTGATATTTGTGTAGTAACCGATACCTTGCAAATGGCTCGCCAAATGTATCCAGGGAAACGCAATAGCTTAGACGCACTTTGTGATCGTTTGCATATTGATAATAGTAAACGAACCTTGCACGGCGCATTGCTAGATGCGGAAATTTTAGGGGACGTTTATTTGGCAATGACTGGCGGACAAACCAGTTTATTTGAGGAAAGTGATGCAGAGCCAGTTTCAAATGAGCAAGAGATCGAAATTGAAGTACAAAGTGCGGTGAATTTTTCCCAAGATTTTGTTGTGCTTGCTGCTGATGAAGAAGAATTAACGGCGCATTTGGAATACCTCAAGCTCATTAATAAAAAAAGTAAAGAAAATTGTTTATGGATTAAACGAACTGAAAATGATGTTATTCATTAACGATTGTTAATTAACCAGTTGAGCATTTGCCGATAAAAATTGCTTGACCCAATTGTCATTCAAGATTATTATTCACCCCGTTAAAGCGGAGTGGTAGTTCAGCTGGTTAGAATACCTGCCTGTCACGCAGGGGGTCGCGGGTTCGAGTCCCGTCCATTCCGCCAATTCCTAGATTCGGAGCGGTAGTTCAGCTGGTTAGAATACCTGCCTGTCACGCAGGGGGTCGCGGGTTCGAGTCCCGTCCGTTCCGCCAATCTAATTTCACTTCTTAAATCTCAAAATTTAATTTTCTCTTACCCTTTTATATAGCTTATTTTGTACAGCTTAAAATAATTTGTTTTAAGTTCATTCGCTATTTAATCTATTGCGAGTTTATTTCTGAATATTTCTATCGGTAAAAGTAGAATATGAAAGGTTAGGGAGAGCCTAGCTAAGAAACGTTATTAAGAAAAGAATATTAAGAAAAAAGCCAGCTATTAAGCTGGCTTTTAGAATGTGGCGGAGGAAAAGAGATTCGAACTCTTGGAGGGCGTAAACCCTCGCCGGTTTTCAAGACCGGTGCCTTCAACCACTCGACCATTCCTCCGTAAGTGCGGTGAATAATAAAGGCTTGAAGGAAATACGTCAAGTAATAATTTTTTAGATCATTAAATTCGTATTTCCTTTTTTTCCTAGTCCAATAATAATTTAGATTTTAAATACAGCAAAGATTGTTAATAGAGAAAATAAACAAGCTAAGCCGTAAAAAATCACACCTGCTGCAGGAATATGCACTTTAAAGTCGTGCAATCCTAGGTGTACACGGTGAATACCGCACCAAGCAGGGAAAATGAGTAGGGCAAGGATAATTAGCTTACCAATCCAAGTGCTAGCAAAGGCAATGATGTTATCTGGAGAGATAAGATCAAAAGGAAGTAAGAAACCAAAAATTAGCACAAGAACAGGGAAGAATACGGCACTGATTGCACCGCCCGCACCAAATAATAACCATACAACAGGTTCATTTGAACGTTTTGGATTTTGTTTATTCATATTCTTATTTCCTATACGAGAATTAAGGTAATAATGCTAACGAAAGCGGTGATCCCCCAGAATACACGAGAGATCAATTTGGCATCTAGGCGTTCATTTTTCACAATAATATTGGCCATTTGTGGTGCCATATTAAAGAACGTGTAGCTATTTAATAGCACTGCACCAAGAGTGATGATGTTTAAAATCACCACGATTGGGTTTTGCAAGAAATGAACAAAATTTGTGGCGAATGTGCCATTGCCTAGGCAAATTAAGCCGTAAAATAGCTCTAAACAAAACCATAGGGTTGGAACGGCTGTGCTTTCACGCAATACATAGAATTTGTAAAAATCTAACTTTTTCCACCAAGTTGGTTTCACTTCACGCACATATTTTTTGCGTTTGCTTGCGGTTACTGTTGTCATTTTACTTCTCCTTTAGTTTTGCGGTTTTAACATTGCAAAAACGTAGTCTTTCGCACTTTCGATTTTGCCTTGGTTCACTGCGGAGGCTGGATTAACGTGTTTTGGACACACTTCAGAACAGTAACCCACGAATGTACAGCTCCACACCCCGTTATCGCCGTTAAGAATTTTCATTCGTTCAGCTTTACCATGATCGCGATTATCAAGGTTATAGCGATGTGCCAATGTAATTGCAGCAGGGCCGACAAATTCTGGATTTAAACCGAATTGTGGGCAAGCGGCATAGCATAAACCACAGTTGATACACATTGAGAATTGACGATATTTCTCTAATTGTGCTGGTGTTTGCTTAGTACGGCTTTTCGCTAATTCCGCCGATGGGTGCGGTTTGCCATCTAATGGCGGCGCTTCATTACCGATAATATAAGGCTTAATGCTTTCTAAACTTTCGATAAAGTGGCTGAGATCCACCACTAAATCACGCTCAATTGGGAAGTTAGCCAATGGTTCAATACGCATATGACCGCTGTAATCACGCAAGAAAGTTTTACAAGCGAGTTTAGGCTTATCGTTTACCATCATTCCGCACGAACCACAAATTGCCATACGACAAGACCAACGGTAAGACAATTCAGGCTCAAGTTTATCTTTAATATAACCAAGTGCATCTAACAATGAGGTTTGGCTATCATAAGGCACTTGGTAAGTTCTTAAATAAGGTTCTTTATCCACTTCAGGGTTATAACGCAGAACCTCAATATTCATCATTGCTTGATTAGCCATTTGTTTGCTCCTTAGCTTTCGCTGCCACTTCTTGCGCTTCAGCTTCCGCACCATAAACACGTTTTGCAGGTTGAGATTTTGTGATTTTCACTGGGCTGTATTCAATGCGTGGCATACCATCTTCATTGTAGAAAGCCAAAGTGTGTTTTAAGTAATTCACATCATCACGTTCTGTGTAGTCTAAACGTTGGTGAGCACCACGAGATTCTTTACGCTCAATGGCTGAATTCGCGATAGATTGTGCTACATCTAAAATGTAACCTAGTTCTACGGTATAAAGCACATTGGTGTTGAACACGCTTGAGCGATCAGCAATGCGAATTCGTTTATAACGTTCTTTTAGTTCAGCAATTTTATCAACGGTTTGTTGCATACTTTCTTGGGTACGATAAATACCACAACCTTCCTCCATTGAATCGCCCATTTCATCACGGATTTGTGACCAAGATTCAGTACCCTCTTGGTTATATAAATCTTCTAAACGTTGGATTACATCGCGCGCTTGTGCATCTACCGCTGTTTGGTTGGCAGGTGCGGCTTCAGTAGCACGTTTTGCTGCATATTCACCGGCAACACGGCCTAATACCACTAATTCAGCAAGTGAGTTAGAACCTAAACGGTTTGCACCGTGCAAGCCTGATGAAGCACATTCACCCACAGCAAATAAACCTTTAATACGAGTTTCGCTGTTGAAGTCCACTTCAATACCCCCCATTGTGTAATGCACAACAGGGCGCACAGGAATTGGTGCTTTGGCAGGATCAACACCCTCATAAGCGTTAGCCAGTTCACAAATAAATGGTAAACGTTCGTGCAAATATTTTTCACCTAAATGACGTAAGTCAAGATGAACCACGTCCACGCCTTTTGCGGTTTTTAAGGTGTTGCCTTTACGCCATTCTTGCCAGAATGCTTGCGACACTTTATCACGCGGGCCTAATTCCATATATTTATTTTCAGGTTTACCGATTGGCGTTTCAGGGCCTAGACCATAATCTTGTAAATAGCGGTAACCGTCTTTATTGACTAAAATACCACCTTCACCACGACAACCCTCTGTCATCAAAATCCCAGTATTTGGTAAACCAGTTGGGTGATATTGTACGAATTCCATATCACGCAATGGCACACCGTGGCGATAGGCCATTGATAAACCATCACCAGTTACAATACCGCCGTTGGTATTGAAGCGGAATGCACGACAACCACCACCGGTTGCGATAATCACCGCATTGGCATTGATTTGCACCAATGTGCCTTCCATCATATTCATTGCCACCATACCACGAGCGTGGCCATCATCAACAAGAATATCTAACACGAAATGCTCATCAAAGCGTTGAATTTGCGGGAATTGCATTGAAGTTTGGAAAAGGGTATGTAACAAGTGGAAGCCTGTTTTATCGGCAGCGAACCAAGTACGTTCAATTTTCATACCACCGAAACGGCGCACATTCACATCACCGTCTTGTTTACGGCTCCAAGGGCAGCCCCAGCGTTCTAATTGCGTCATCTCAACAGGGGAATGTTCTACAAAGTATTCCACCACATCTTGTTCACATAACCAATCGCCCCCAGCTACGGTATCGTGGAAATGTTTATCATAAGAGTCTTCTTCCTTGATTACTGCAGCGGCGCCTCCTTCTGCTGCCACAGTATGGCTACGCATAGGGTAAACTTTTGAAACTAAGGCAATTTTAAGGTTTGGATTTGCCTGTGCTGCTGCAATTGCCGCTCGTAAACCACCGCCACCAGCGCCAACAATTGCAATATCGACATTAACAGTTTGCACGATTTCCTCCAATATAAAGTAGATGAAATGTCTAAGGAAAATTTCAAATCGTTTGAAATTTGTTAGGGTGAGTTTATTTTGCCACGCTTTTATAAAATAAATCAGACTTTTTTATCAAAAAACGGGAGCAAAGTTTCAAAGTGTGATCTAACTCAAAAAAGTTAGATAGAATTCACCTGCTTAATGAGAATTTTTCTCTTTTAGAATGAAGACATTGCATAAAAATAACTCATCTTGTTGAAATATTTCAGGTAAAATAACCGCACTTTTTTCACAAGATGGCTCAGACAAATTATGACAGAAAATGAACAATGGCGACCAACGGCCAGTATTCAAAATTTATTAGCCCGTGCCAAAATTATGGCCGAAATTCGCCGCTTTTTTACTGATCGCGGTTTATTAGAAGTAGAAACCCCAATTTTGAGTGAATTTGGGGTAACAGATGTGCATCTTGCCACCTTTAGCACAGAATTTACTTCCCCTTTCAAGCATCAATCGAAAACCCTATGGCTTTCTACTAGCCCTGAATACCCAATGAAACGCCTACTTGCCGCTGGCAGTGGTGCGATTTTTCAGCTTTGCAAAGTGTTCCGTAATGAAGAATCGGGCAGAAAACATAATCCCGAGTTCACAATGTTGGAATGGTATCGCCCACATTTTGATATGTATCGCTTAATCAATGAAGTGGATGATTTATTGCAACAAATTTTAGATTGCGAACCTGCAGAAAGTATGAGCTATCAATTTGTGTTTCAAGAATATGTCGGGCTTGATCCACTTTCTGCTTCTCGCGAAGAATTAATTGCCAAAGCGAAAGAACATCATCTGGAACAAGCGGAAAATGAAGACAGAGATACCTTGCTGCAATTTTTATTCAGCTCTGTGGTTGAACCGAAAATCGGGCAAGAACGCCCCGTCGCTATTTATCATTTCCCTGCAACCCAAGCGGCATTAGCACAAATTAGCTCGGAAGATCACCGTGTGGCAGAGCGTTTTGAGTTCTACTATAAAGGCATTGAGCTAGCGAACGGTTTTAACGAACTCACTGATGCAAATGAACAACGCCATCGCTTTGAACAAGATAATCGCCAACGTGAAAAGCTTGGCTTACCAACGCGTCAGCTTGACGAACGATTCCTTGCCGCACTTCAAGCAGGTGTGCCAAATTGTGCAGGCGTAGCCCTAGGTGTGGATCGTTTAATTATGATTGCCTTAGATGCAACCAGCATTGAAGAAGTAATGGCATTTAGCATAGATAATGCTTAAAACAAACACTTAGCAGAAAAAATTCACCTAAAAACTCCCGCACTTTTATGGATAACCCGCTGAAAGTGCGGGCTTTTTTTATTGGAAAATGTGATCTTCTACACAAAAATGAAGTAAACTTACTAAAATATTTATTTTAGTGAATATTACTCCATTACTCCATTTGAAAATACCAAAAAATACTTATGTTTCATAACATTACATCTTTTTTCTAATGTTCTTATTGAAATAAGAGAAGTAAGAAAATGTTATATTTGTCACAATTTTTTATTTATTATGAAGCTTTGTTTTATTTTTAACTTGTTGTTTTATAATAAGATTTAACAGAGTGATAAATTTCGGACGTTTTTGACAGAAAAAAATAACCTTTCTATATTTGCGGTCAATAAAAGATTAGCCATAACAAAATCTTTATGAGCGAAACGGAAATCAAGTTTTATTCTGTTAATAATAAACCTAGAACAAAAGGAAGTTCATTATGAAAAAGACACTCATCGCATTAGCAGTTACTGCAATGGTTTCAACAGCGGCAAGTGCAACCGTGATTTATGAAAAAGATGGCACAAAAATCGATCTTGATGGTCGTATGCATTTTGAATTACGCAATGATTCAGAACAACGTAATGATCTACGCGATATTGGTTCTCGTGTACGCGTAAGAGCATACCACGATTTAGGTGAAGGCTTTAAAGTGTTTGGTGGAGCAGAATTACGTTTCTCTAAAGGTGATGGTTCTGCTGATGCCATCGGTGGAAATCTAAGAACTCACCGCTTATTCTTGGGGTTAAGCCAAAAAGATGTAGGTACATTAACTTTTGGTCGCCAATTGCATTTAGGAGATCATATTCCTAAAGCAAATTATACTTATGATGGTGGTGGTAATATTTTCTTTGATGCGCATAAAAAAGCCGCTCATTTTATGTCAAATAAATTTGAAGGTTTCCGTTTTGCTGCAGACTATTACTTTGGACAAGCTAACAAATCAAATGATGCTTCAAGTGGCACGCTTGGTTGGGATGAAGGCCAAGGTTACGGGGTAGGTTTATTCTATGATAACACCTTTGGTGATTTTGGCGTACGTTTCGGATCTGGTTATTCCGTAGTTACTCAATCTAGCGGTTCAGAACAAGATCAATATAAATTAAAACGTGGTGGTGTTGGTTTAGAAGTTAAATACGATATTGTTCGCGTTGGCTTCGACTGGGCATTTGGTAAAGTGTCTAAACAAGGCGTTGAAAGCGGTAATATTGGTTTCCAAAAAGTAGCTGGATACAAAGCATCTTTACATAAAAATGATCGTTTCTTAGTGGGTGTAAAAGTTGATGTAACCGATAAAAATGCTGTATATGGACAATATTACTTTGCTAAAGGTAAAAAAGCAGATCCTAGTGCTGAAGCATTGAAAATGCGTGGTTGGATGCTTGGTGTAGATCACAAGTTCAACAAAAACTTAGTTGCTTATGTTGAAGGTGGTAAAGGTAAAGTTACTCAAGGCGGAAAAGTATTAAATACTAGAGAAAAAGCAAACCACCGTGTAGCTGTTGGTGTTCGTATGCTATTCTAATAAAAATTTCATTCTCCTCTCATTTGCCCACATAACTCTTTTTATGTGGGCTTTTTCTTTAATTTTTATTGATGTGGCTATATTTTGAACATAGAAGGGATAAAATTTATTAAAAAATGTGATCTTGATCACCAAATAAAATGAACTTTTATTAATTTGCATTGACAGCGCAATATTTCTTTGACAATATGAACTCGCTTCAAGCGAAGTGGTTGGACATTTTCTTTAAATAAAAGTTCTTTCCACTTTTAAAATTGTTATAACAACTTAATTCTGAAAGGAATTTGATTATGAAAAAGACATTATTAGCATTAGCAGTAGCAGCTGTAGCTACTTCAGCAAGCGCAGCAACAGTTTATAACCAAGACGGCACACAAGTTGATGTTGGCGGTCGTTTTGATGTAGCTTTAGGCAAATTTAATGATGATGAGCGTGCGGATCTTCGTAACGTTGGTTCACGTTTAGAATTCAAAGCGCAACACGATTTAGGCGAAGGCGTTAAAGTAATTGGTTACTCTCGCTTACGTTTCAACGATGGTGGCGATAAATGGGATACTGGTTCTTCATTCAATAACATCAAAACTGACAAATTATGGTTAGCACTTCAAAAAGATGATTTGGGTCGCGTATCATTCGGTAAACAAGTTACTACTGGTGATGCAGTAGAAATGAACGATCACTCTTATTTATTCGGTGGTAGCAACAACCTATTCACTGGTGGTGATAAAGTTGTTTCTTTCCGTTCAGCAGATTTCCAATTAGCAGAAGGCCAAACTTTAGGTTTTGGTGCTGATTATACCTTCGGTGAAGCGAAGAAAAATAACGGGGAAGCAGAACTTAAATACGCTTATGGTACATCTGCATTTTATGCTGGTCAATTTGATGAAGTTGGCGTGAATTTAAATGCAGGTTATACCGTTGAAGTTTATGATAATGGTCTTGCATCATCAAATGACACTGGACGTAAAGTTCAATCTTGGCGTGTAGCTTCACAATTAGCTTATGGTCCAGTAACTTTCGGTGCAGAATATGGTGAGTCATCATATAAAGATCATCAAACTCAACACAAAGCAGGTAAAGGTCGTTTCTTAGAAGTTGCAGCGAAATACCAATACTTAGACAACGCTTCTGTATATGCTGCGTGGGAACGTAACGAATACAAAGGCTACAGAAATGGCTTAACATCAAATGATGCAGGTAACTTCTTAACAGCTGCTGCTGGTTCTAAATTAACTATCGCAGATGATAAAAAATTAAGAGAAAACGTATACTTAGTTGGTGCTGATTATGCATTCACTAAAAACGTAGTGGCTTATGTTGAATATGCTCACTCTCGCGTTAAAGGCACTGGTACTATCAGTGGCGTTCAAGCTGTAAATGGTCAATCTGAAGTTAAAGACAACCGTTACGCAACTGGCTTACGCGTTTACTTCTAATCTAACGAAGTTATTCGCGTAGTCGCAGAATAAAGAATCTGCACTCAAAAGGCAAAAGCTGAGTAGAGTGCAGATTTTTTTATGGCTGAATAAAGGAAAGTGCTTTGAATAATCTTAAAGCGATGTAAAACACCTTTAATAAGGGGGAATAGGTTCTTGATGATAGCTAAAAAAGAAAGAGAAAAGTGCGGTGCAAATTGTATAAATTTTTAAGCCCAAGAAGTGATTTCTTCTTGGGCTTCTGTTTTATCGTGCGAAGAAAAATAATTTATGCCGCAAACGGATCGCGTAAAATCATTGTTTCAACGCGGTCTGGGCCAGTTGAAAGAATATCCACCGGTACACCCGTTACTTCTTCAATGCGTTTAATGTACTTACGCGTGTTTTCTGGCAATTTATTCACATCGGTTACGCCAAAAGTGCTTTCTTTCCAACCAGGGAGGGTTTCATAAATAGGCTCAACACCTTCCCAATCTTTTGCCGCGAGTGGAGCAAATTCAGCGATTTCACCATTTGGCATTTTGTAACCAACACAGATTTTGATTTCATCAAAACCATCTAGCACATCAAGTTTAGTCATACAAAAACCAGAAATGGAGTTCACTTGAATAGCACGGCGCATTGCCACAGCATCAAACCAACCACAACGGCGTGGACGGCCAGTTACTGCGCCAAATTCATTCCCTTTGCGTGCAATTTCAGCACCCACATCATCAAATAATTCTGTTGCAAATGGGCCACCACCAACACGGGTGCAATAGGCTTTGATAATCCCTAACACATAATCAATATGGCGTGGGCCAAAGCCAGAACCTGTGGAAACCCCACCAGCTGTAGTGTTTGAACTGGTTACATAAGGGTAAGTGCCTTGGTCAATATCAAGCATTGTGCCTTGTGCGCCTTCAAACAGAATGTTATCGCCATTTTTGCGCGCAACATCAAGAATTGCGGTAACATCAGCAACCATTCCAGTAATAATTGGCGCAACTTCTTTGATTGCTGCCAAGGTTTTTTCGTAATCAACTGGCTCAACTTTATAATAATGTTCAAGTTGGAAGTTGTAGTAATCTAAAATATTTTTGAGTTTTTCAGCGAAGCTTTCAAGATCGAAAAGATCGCCAACACGCAATCCACGGCGTGCCACTTTATCTTCATAGGCAGGGCCAATACCACGGCCGGTTGTGCCAATGGCTTTTTTACCCAATGCAGCTTCACGAGCGTGATCCATTGCAACGTGATAAGGCAAAATTAATGGACAAGCTTCTGAAATTAGCAAGCGATTGCGCACATTAATGCCACGCCCTTCTAATTCCCCCATTTCTTGCATTAAGGCTTCTGGTGAAAGCACCACACCATTACCGATTAAACAGGTTACGTTTTCACGCAAAATACCCGATGGAATCAGACGTAACACGGTTTTCTCACCGTTAATAATCAGGGTATGCCCTGCATTGTGTCCGCCTTGATAGCGCACCACATATTTTACGCGATCCGTTAATAGATCAACGATTTTCCCCTTACCTTCATCGCCCCATTGAGCGCCTAAGATAACAACACTTTTTCCCATAGATTCCGCCTTGTATGCTGAAGTTAAACAAATAACAAACAGTAATGTACTTTACTATTTTATGAATACAATCTCAATGACAAATAAACATTTCTTGCTATTTTATGGAAGGTCGTATGAGTAACAGAGAAGTGAGGAAAGTGCGGTGAAAAATCTATGGAAATTTTTACTGCACAAAGGTAGAAAAAATTAAAAAAGAGAAAAGAAAAAGGCTTGAGATTGCTCTCAAGCCCTTATAATTTTCGCTTGGAAAATTAGTCACCAAGACGTTCTTTAATACGTGCAGATTTACCTGAACGCTCACGTAAGTAGTAAAGTTTCGCTTTACGAACCGCACCTTTACGTTTAACTGTGATGCTATCTACAACTGGTGAGTGAGTTTGGAATACACGCTCAACGCCCACACCGTTAGATACTTTGCGTAAAGTGAATGCACTGTGCAAGCCGCGGTTACGAATTGCAATAACCACGCCTTCGAATGCTTGCAGACGACGTTTACTACCTTCAACAACCCATACTTTAACTTCTAAAGTATCACCTGGGCGGAAGCTAGGTACGTTTTGTTTTAATTGTTCTTGTTCAATTTGTTTAATGATGTTACTCATTGTGTAATCCTTCTAAGATCCTAGTATTAACTGATGATTTTGCGAATGGTTAAACTCGCAATCAACTAATCAACTTTATTTGCTTGCTGTTCAAGTTTGACTTGCGCCAGCAGTTTCCGTTGTTCGTCAGTCAGAGCTAGGCTTTCCAATAGCTCAGGGCGTCTTAACCAGGTTCGCAATAACGATTGTTTTAACCGCCATTTACGAATTTCTTCGTGGTTGCCCGACATCAACACCGCAGGTACAGACATTCCGTCTAGCACTTCTGGGCGAGTATAGTGAGGGCAGTCAAGCAAACCATCGGCAAAAGAATCTTCTTCTGCGGAGGCCTGTTTGCCTAGCACTCCGGGGATAAAGCGTGCAACGGCATCAATCAATGTCATTGCAGGTAATTCACCGCCAGTGAGAACGTAATCACCGACTGACCATTCTTCGTCAATCTCAGTTTGGATCACTCGTTCGTCAATACCCTCGTAACGACCGCAGACTAAAATCAATTTTTGATTTTGTGCCAATTCTGTTACGCCATTTTGATCGAGTTTACGTCCTTGTGGCGAAAGATAAATCACCTTTGCCCCTTCTCCTGCTGCCGTTTTAGCCGCTTGGATTGCATCACGCAATGGTTGCACCATCATCAACATTCCAGGCCCACCGCCATAAGGACGGTCATCAACGGTTTTATGTTTATCCGTGGTGAAATCACGCGGATTCCAACACTGTACTTGCAAGAGATTTTGTTTTACGGCTCTGCCTGTTACCCCATACTCAGTAATCGCTTTAAACATTTCGGGGAACAATGAAACAAGACCAATCCACATTGTTATTTTCCTAATTTGTAGGCTCGAAATGCTACAACCTAAAGCTCACTGTATGCCTGAGTTTAGAAACCAGCGTCCCAATCCACTTCAATAGTCTTGGTGGTGAGATCTACTCTTTTAACTACTTGTTCATACAAAAACGGAATTAACCGTTCTTGTTTTCCAAAAGCATCTTTTTGACTTGCTCGTACAACTAATACATCATTTGAGCCAGTTTCCATCATTTCAGCCACCGTTCCCATATTGTAACCTTGTAGATTCACCACTTGGCAGCCAATTAAATCGTGCCAATAATAATCCCCCTCTTCAAGTTCAGGGAATACAGATAAATCTACGCCAATTTCAACATTAGTTAGGGTTTGTGCGATTTCACGATCATTAATGCCTTTTAATTTAACAATAAGTTCGTGATTATGATGTTTCCAACTTTCTAATTCTGTTGGCTGCCATTGACCTTTAATTTTTAAAAACCAAGGCTGATAATCAAAAATGCTTTCGGCTTGTTCTGTTGATGAATAAATGCGTAACCAACCACGAATTCCGTATGTTGAACCTAATTTACCAACTACTTCAATTCTTTGTTGCGTCATTTCATTCACCTATAAACCTTAAAAACTGCAATTAAGCTGCAGCTTTTTGAGCTTCTTTTACCAAAGAGGTAACGCGATCTGATAAGCTTGCTCCTTTCTCAACCCAAGCATTTACACGCTCAAGATTGATACGAAGACGCTCAGCATTACCTGCCGCTAAAGGGTTGAAAAAGCCAACGCGCTCAATAAAACGACCATCGCGTGGGCAACGGCTGTCAGCTACTACAATTTGGTAAAATGGGCGTTTTTTAGAACCGCCACGAGATAAACGAATGGTTACCATAACCTTCCTCTAATTAATTAATACTAAAAGAAAACCCACATCGAAGGAGTGGGAATGCTTACTTTTTTCTCTGTATATATAGACAAAAAGCCTGTGGATTGTACTCTTTTTTATGAAAAAAGCAAGGTAAATAGTGCACTGAAGTGAATTATTCTTTAATAAAAACGTCTTCCTTTGCTACAATGTCGCAATCTATTTAAAAATAACCTGTGAACGTTAGAATGATGCAAAAACTTTTGGTAATCCGCAACGACAAACTGGGCGATTTTATGCTGATATTTCCCGCCTTAGCGCTGATAAAAAAGGCAAATCCTCAGTTAAAAATCACCGCACTTGTACCTAAATATACCGCGTCAATGGCTGAGCTTTGTCCTTACATTGACGACATTATTATTGATGCACAAGACAAAAAAGATAAAACCCAATTTAAGCAAGTCTTACAGGCCATTAAAGCAGCGCATTTTGATGGAGTGATCAGCTTTTTCTCAAATTGGCATAATGCAAAATTGGTGTGGCTAAGTGGCATTAAATATCGTCTTGCACCTGCGACAAAATTGGCGCAACTGGCTTATAACCATCGTTTAACTCAACGCCGTTCACGTTCCCTTAAGCCAGAATTTGAATACAATTTGGATCTGGCAAGGGCGTTTTTACAGGCACAGCATTTGCCGATTAGTGAACCGCACGCACCTTATCTAGTCGTTCCACAAGAGATTTTACAAGCGCAGAAAAGCAAGCTCCAACACCAGTTAGGGATTGCACAAAATAAAAAATGGATTTTCCTACATAGTGGCACAGGCGGTTCGGCAAATAGCCTTTCTTTAGCGCAATATGCCGAATTAATTCAAGATATTTTGCAACAATTTGATGCCTATATTGTTCTCACTGCAGGGCCAAATGAAAGCGAACAGGCACATCAATTAGCCCAATTAGTGAATAATCCCAATGTGGTGATTTATGATAATAATGAAGGACTAGTGGATTTCACTTATTCTTTGGCTTGCGCAGATTTGTTTATCGCAGGTTCAACAGGGCCATTACACATTTGTGGTGCATTAAATGTACCAACCATTGGTTTTTTCCCAAGTCATCGTTCCGCAACCCCATTGCGCTGGCAGCCAATTAATGATCCCGCACGCCATTTGGCTTTTTGTCCACAAAATGAAGAGAAAGAACTGGCGAATATTCAAATAAATAAAATATTGCCACAAATTCAATCGTTTATTGCAAAACAATGGGCATAAATTTATAACGAGAAATAAAAAAGTGCGGTGAAAAAATTGCTAATTTTCCACCGCACTTTTTCTTCTGTATTTATGATTTATTGCTATTTTTTACGTGTTCTAATCCATAAATCGGCATATTTAACAAAGGTAGAATGCCCCGAAAGTACGGCTAATAAAAAGCCTTCTTTACCATCTAAAAATCCTGCTTTTAATAGATACATTTTTGCGAAAGTTGCAATGCCGTGCGTAATCCCTTGAAACAGCGTGGCTTTTTTGCCTTGTCTATGGCGCTGTTCCGCCCAAGCTTGCGCATAGTTAGCCGATTTCACCAAGTAATGATGTAAATTTTTATAAGGATAATGCAGCAAGTTACCCGCCAATTTTTCCACTTTCGTATTAGCAGGATATACCACTTTTTCGTGAACTAAGGCATCGTTATAGCCTGCGTACTGGGTTTGATACAAACGCACCACATAATCAGGATACCAACCCGAATGACGAATTAAGCGCCCGAACACTTCGCTAATGCGCGGAATATCGTACACCACATTCGGCAAATTTTTTGCTACCGCTTGCTGAATATTTTCCCGTAACTCATCGGTTACGCGCTCATCAGCGTCCAGCCATAACACATAATCAGACGTAACATATTGCTGGGCAAGTTGGCGTTGCTTACCGAAGCCTTGCCAATCGGTATTTTCATAGAATTTCGCGCCATATTGCAGGGCGATTTCTTTAGTATTATCGGTGCTGCCTGAGTCTAAAATCACAATCTCGTCCACCCAATCTTTCACGCTAGCTAAGCATTGTGCAAGATCTTGTTGTTCGTTTTTTACAATCATTGCAACGCTAATGGTCGGCATAATTTATCCTTATTTTTAATTTACATACCCTAATGGATTTTTAGTTAGTGTAACGGATTTTAATAAAAGGAAATAGCCCATTTTTGTCTTATCTGAAGTGATTTTTGCGATCTCGATCGTAAGAATTATTCGTACCAATTGAGAATGACGCAATTTATTTGCACAGTAGCGCCGTTGAAAATATTCAACATCCGTTTTGTTATCAATTTTGAAAAGGAACAACATAATGAAAATGAATGGAATTTTAGCCACATTATTATTTGGCTTCTTTAGCTGTATGAATGCTTTTGCTGAGCCAGCAACAGAGCCTACACCGCCTGCTACGCAGGAAGCTGTCCAAACAAGTGCGGTAGAAAAATCCTCTGTTTTTGTGGGTAATACGCTAAATATCAATACCGCTACCGCCAGTGAAATTCAAAAAGCGTTGGTCGGTATTGGCGCGAAAAAAGCCGAAGCGATCGTGGAATATCGTGAAAAGCACGGCAACTTTGTCGCGTTGGAACAATTGTTAGAAGTACAAGGCATTGGCAAAGCCACGTTAGAAAAGAATAAGGATCGTATTCAGTTATAACTTATTGTTTTTATTGCTGATTAGCACGTTGAGTAAATTTAGTTATTCAGCGTGCTGTATCGCATTTTACAATAAGCAAGTTAAGCCTTATAACTTGGTCAAAAATAGACTATACTTGAGCCAATTTTTACCAAGTTTAAGGATTAACAATGAAACAAAAAATTGTGCTTGCTACGGGTAATCAAGGCAAAGTGCACGAAATGGCCGATGTGTTAGCAGATTTTGGCTTTGAAGTGATCGCACAAACGGATTTAGGCATTGAAAGCCCCGAAGAAACAGGCTTAACTTTTGTGGAAAATGCCTTATTGAAAGCGCGTTATGCAGCCAAAATGTCAGGTTTGCCCGCCATTGCTGATGATAGCGGATTAGTGGTGAATGCACTCAATGGTGAACCAGGGCTATATTCCGCTCGTTACGCAGGTGTTGATGGCGAGCAAGCCGATGCTGAAAATCGTAAAAAGTTATTACAAAAATTAACTAACGTGCCAGCCAGCGAACGCCAAGCGAAGTTTGTGAGCTGCATTGTATTATTGCAACACGAAACCGATCCTTCACCGATTATTGCGGAGGGGGAATGCGCAGGTGAAATCACTTTTGAAGAAAAAGGTGAAAATGGTTTTGGTTATGACAGTCTATTTTTCTATCCTGAAAAAGACCGCACTTTTGCCGAGCTTGATACGCCAGAGAAGAAACAAATCTCACATCGCGCACGCGCATTAGGCGTGTTAAAAGCACGCTTACAAGCCAAAGAGCGGTCAAAATAATGCAAGTTTTTCCGCCACTTTTTCCCCCATTGAGCCTTTATGTACATATTCCTTGGTGCGTACAAAAATGCCCTTATTGCGATTTTAATTCCCACGCGCAAAAAGGCGGCATTCCCGAACAGGAATATATCGCGCATTTGTTGGCTGACTTACGCCAAGATCTTGCGCGCTATCAAGCAAGCATTGGTGATCGAACGCTACATTCCATTTTTATTGGTGGTGGCACGCCAAGCTTATTTTCAGCACAAGGCATTGCGCAATTATTGCAAGGCATTGAACAGCAAATTCCCTTTGCGCCAAATATTGAAATCGCCTTAGAAGCTAACCCCGGAACGGCAGAAGCGAGCCGTTTTGCAGGCTATGTGGAAGCTGGGGTGAATCGCCTTTCTTTAGGCATACAAAGTTTTGATGATGAAAAATTGCAACGCTTAGGGCGCATTCATAATTCTGCGGAAGCCAAAAGCGCGGTGCAAATGGCAAAAGATGCGGGTTTTAAACGCATTAATTTAGATTTAATGCACGGCTTACCAAATCAAACTCTTACGCAAGCGCTAGATGATTTGCGTCAAGCTATTGCCCTTGAGCCGAGCCATCTTTCTTGGTATCAGCTCACCATTGAGCCAAATACAATGTTTGCTTATCGTCCGCCTAAATTGCCTGATGATGACGCGCTATGGGATATTTTCGAGCAAGGTCATCAGCTTTTAAGCCAAGCAGGCTATGGGCAATATGAAACCTCTGCCTATGCCAAAGCTGGTGATCAGTGTCGCCATAACCTGAATTATTGGCGCTTTGGTGATTATTTGGCGATAGGCTGTGGTGCGCACGGAAAATTGACTTTCCCGAATGGCGATATTTTGCGTTTTTCCAAAACCAAGCACCCGAAAGGCTATATGCGTGGGGAATATTTATATGAAGAAAAGCTAATCCCCCTTGATGAGCGTCCTTTTGAATTCTTTATGAACCGTTTTCGCTTGCTTGAGCCTGTGCCAAAAATTGAGTTTGAGAATTTGACGGGATTATCCTGTGATGTAATCGCAAAACAAATTGATTGGGCGAAATCACAAAAATATATTCAAGAAAACCACCGCACTTGGCAAATCACCGAGCAAGGTAAGTTGTTTTTAAACGAATTGTTAACAGAGTTTTTACCCGAATAGGGCTTGTATCTGCCCGTGAATGGGATTAAAGTAGATGCCTTGTTCGCAAACGTTTACTTATAGCAAATTTGAACACAGATTTTATCAATAAAGGGAAAGAATATGGATCAACTCGCAATGAAAAAGCAAGCTGCACAAGCGGCATTGCAATATGTTAAACCGGATACGATTGTGGGCGTGGGTAGTGGCTCAACGGTAAATTGTTTTATTGAAGCCCTTGGCGCAATGAAAGATGAAATTAAAGGCGCAGTGGCGGCATCTAAAGCATCAGAAGAATTGTTGAGAAAACAAGGCATTGAAGTATTTAGCGCCAATGAAGTGTCAAGTTTGGATATTTATGTTGATGGCGCTGATGAAATCAACCCACAAAAAATGATGATCAAAGGGGGCGGCGCGGCATTAACGCGAGAAAAAATTGTTGCCGCACTGGCGAAAAAATTTATCTGCATTGTGGATCAAAGCAAACAAGTGGACGTGTTAGGCTCAACCTTTGCTTTGCCGGTGGAAGTGATTCCAATGGCGCGCTCGCAGGTGGGGCGTAAATTGGTCAGCCTTGGTGGCGCACCAGAATACCGTGAGGGCGTGGTAACCGATAACGGCAACGTGATTTTAGATGTGTATAATTTCCCAATTTTAAATCCAATCGAAATGGAAAAAACCTTAAATAACGTGGCAGGTGTGGTTACCAACGGAATTTTTGCCTTGCGTGGTGCTGATATTGTAATTGTCGGCACACCACAAGGTGCAGAAATTATTGAATAATTTTTTTTGATTATGGAGAGCAAAATGTCAGCAAAAGTATCACTGGATAAGTCTAAAATTAAATTTGTACTGCTCGAGGGCGTACACAAAAATGCCGTTGATGTGCTAAATGCCGCAGGCTACACCAATATTGAATATCATAAAAAGGCCCTTGAGCCAGAAGAATTAAAAGAAGTGATCAAAGATGCGCATTTCTTAGGTATTCGCTCCCGCACGCACTTAACCGCTGATGTATTAGAATGTGCGAACAAACTCATCGCCGTGGGGTGTTTTTGTATTGGCACCAACCAAGTGGATCTTGAAGCAGCAAAAATGCGTGGTATCCCCGTGTTTAATGCACCATTCTCTAACACCCGCTCGGTGGCAGAGTTGGTATTAGGTGAAATTTTGCTCTTAATGCGTAATGTCCCACAAGCCAATGCCGAAGTGCATCGTGGTTTATGGAACAAATCTGCCACAGGTTCACACGAAGTGCGGGGCAAAAAATTAGGCATTGTTGGCTATGGACACATTGGTTCACAGCTGAGTGTGATTGCTGAATCCCTTGGTATGAACGTGTTTTTCTATGATATTGAAACCAAACTACCATTGGGTAACGCACAACAAGTGGGAACATTGGAAGAATTGCTCGCCAATAGTGATGTGATTTCCCTGCACGTTCCAGAAAATGATTCCACCAAAAATTTAATGAGTGCGGAACGCATCGCACAATTAAAAGAGGGCAGCATTTTTATTAATGCAGCGCGTGGAACTGTCGTGGATATTGATGCCTTAGCCGCCGCAATTAAAGCAGGCAAAGTGCGTGGTGCCGCCCTTGATGTGTTCCCAACAGAACCAGCTTCGATCAATGAAGAATTTGTTTCGCCATTGCGTGGTTTGGATAACGTGATTCTCACCCCGCATATCGGTGGCTCAACGGCGGAAGCACAAGAAAATATCGGCACTGAAGTGGCGAGCAAGTTCGTGAAATATTCAGATAACGGCTCAACTCTTTCTGCGGTGAACTTCCCAGAAGTGTCTTTACCAGAACACAGCAAAACCAAGCGTTTATTGCACATTCACGAAAACCGCCCAGGTGTGTTAAACCAAATCAACCAAATTTTTGTCGGTGCAAATATCAACATCGCCGCCCAATACCTACAAACCGACCCTAAAATTGGTTATGTGGTTATTGACGTGGAAGCTGATGACTGCTCCGAGTTGTTACAACAACTGCGTGAAATCGACGGCACGATTCGTGCGAGGGTGTTGTATTAATCATTTGCTAGGCTTTGAATTTTAAGCTTAACGACAAAAAAAGTGCGGTGGAAATTTTATGAATTTTTTCACCGCACTTTTTATATTTTTTATATAAAAATGCAGAAATTTTTTAGAAAAATTTGCAATTTTAGTTATAGATCGTAAAATCCCTTTGTTCGTTGAACAGCTATATCGCAAGTATTGTGTATAGGAAATGATCAAACTGTTTTCAATTCTGGTTTTCATCGTTATACCATTCTTGCCGTTTTCAATTTCTCTTAAGGATTTAAGGAAGGTTAGAAATTTGGCAATAATTTGACGCAACGCGTTTTCTCTCGCCTGATTCCTATAAGGTAGCCCATTTTTTACTGAATGGCATAACCTTGCAATCCCTTTTGTAAACAGGAGTTTTCTATGAAAAAAACGATTTTTACCACCGCACTTTTTACCAGCTCACTTTTCGCAGCAGCAACGTTAGCCAATGCGCAAACGGTGGCAAATCCTAACACCACTACGCACACTTACGAATTTACGCAAACCTATGATTTACAAGTGCCAAAAGGCTCATTAGGAACGACAAATTTGTGGGTGCCCTTGCCTTTTAGTAACGACTATCAAACGGTGAAATCCATCACATTTGACGGCAATTATCAACAGGCTTACATCACAGAAAATAATCAATATAGTGCCAGTACATTATTTGCCACTTGGACACCAGAAGCACAAAAACGCAATTTAACCGTTACGCTGATTGTGGAAACCCAAGATCGCGAACCGAAGAAACAAGGCTTATTGAAAGATTATCAAGCGCCAGAAAAAATAGAATATGGCGTTGATGTGCAACCTTATTTACAGCCAACAAAGCATATTAAAATTGACGGGATCGTGAAAGAATATGCCGATAAAATTGTAGGGAATGAAACAAATCCGCTCAAAAAAGCAGAACGTATTCATCAGTGGATTGTGGCAAATATGGAGCGTGATAATTCCGTATTAGGCTGTGGCGATGGTGATGTGGAAAAAATCCTAACAACAGGCGTGTTAAAAGGAAAATGCACGGATATTAATTCTGTATTTGTTGCTTTAGCGCGTGCTTCTGGTATTCCCGCTCGTGAAGTGTTCGGCATTCGTTTAGGGGAAGCTGTGAAAATGGGCAAATATTCTAAATCCGCGTTTGGTAGCGCCAAAAACAAAATCGCCAATGAAAATGGCGGACAACATTGTCGTGCAGAATTTTATCTGGCAGGTTTTGGCTGGGTTCCCGTGGATTCCGCGGACGTAGCAAAATATCGTCTAACAGAGAAAAAAGCAGTGGCAGATAGCGATACCCAAGCGGTTTCAGATTATTTATTCGGAAATTGGGAGGGTAACTGGATTGGCTTTAATCACGCACGCGATTTCACCCTTTACCCAACGCCTGAACTCGCACCAATCAATAATTTTGGTTATCCTTATGCAGAAGTGGGCGGCGATCCATTAAATTCCTTTGACGCAAAAGAATTTGGTTATGAATTTATCTCGCAGCAACGCTAATCCGAAAGGCGGAAATGCCAAATTTTGGGCGATATGTACCACCGCAGTGAGTGCTGCGGTGGCATCGACACTTTGCTGTATTGCGCCATTGTTATATCTGTTATTTGGCATTTCTAGCACTTGGCTAGTGAGCTTAAATCAGCTGGCATTTTTGCAAATTCCAATGCTTGTGATTTCTCTCATCGCATTTGGTTATGGCTTTTGGCTGCTGAATTTCTCAGGAAAAGTGATTTGTAGCCAATATCTCTCACGCCGTACATTGCAAATTTTATATTGGCTAATAGCGCTGATTATTCTCTTTTTCTTAACTTATCCCTATGTTTTACCTTATGTTTTGGATTATTTAGAATGAAAAAAATCTTACTTTTTTTGACCGCACTTAGCTTTTCATTGCCAAGTCTTGCCGCAGAACGCAAGGTTACGTTGCATATTGAAGAAATGAATTGCCAGCTTTGCGTTTATTTAGTCAATAAAGAATTACGCAATATTGATGGCGTGCAATCGACCAAGGCAAATTTTAATTCACGTTTGGTCAATGTAGTAGCAGACGAGAAAGTGAGTGATGAAATACTCATTCAAGCTATTGATAAGTTGCATTATCACGCAATTGTTTTGGAGTAAAATAAGATGATTTTCCACCGCACTTTATTTTCTTACTTTTCATAACATTCTGAAAATTTGCCCGTCTGTGATACACTTGCCATCAATTTTTTGATGATGGATCGATGATGAAAAAATTTTTCCTTTTTCTTTTGTTTTTGTTGCTCTTGATTGGTGGGGCGGCGCTTTGGGGTTATCAGCATTTAACACAATGGGTGCAGCACCCTGTGAATGTGCAGGCGGAGCAGTTATTAACGGTGGAGCGTGGCACAACGGGGGCGAAATTAGCGAAGCTGTTGGAGCAAGAAAAGCTGATTGATGATGCCACCTATTTGCCGTGGTTGTTAAAGCTCAAGCCTGAGTTAAACAAAATCAAGGCGGGGACCTATTCCCTTGAGGGCGTGAAGACGGTGGCGGATTTGTTGCAACGTTTAAACAGCGGTAAAGAAGTGCAACTGAATGTGCGTTTTTTAGAAGGGGATACCTTTAAAACGTGGCGTAAAACGCTGGCGAAAGCCCCTTATTTGCAACAAACTTTGGCAGATAAAACGGAAGAAGAAATTTATCAATTATTGAATTTACCCGCGGATTTACCGCACAAAATTGAGGGCTGGTTGTATCCTGATACATACAGCTATACGCCGAAGTCGAGCGATTTAGCCTTATTGAAACGGGCGGCAGATCGTATGAAAGCCTTACTAGAAAAAACGTGGGCGGAGCGAGAGGCGGATTTACCGTTGAAAAATCCTTACGAAATGCTAATTTTGGCTTCCATTGTGGAACGTGAAACCGCGTTAAATGATGAGCGTGCGAAAGTGGCATCGGTGTTCATTAACCGCTTGAATAAAAAGATGAAATTGCAAACTGACCCGACGGTGATTTATGGAATGGGGGAGCGTTATCAGGGCAATATTCGGCGTAAAGATCTAGAAGAAGCCACCGCCTATAACACCTATGTGATCGAGGGCTTGCCGCCAACCCCTATCGCAATGCCGACAGAAAGTGCGTTGCGAGCAGTGGCTCACCCTGAGAAAACCACATTCCTCTATTTCGTTGCGGACGGCACGGGCGGGCATAAATTTAGCCAAACCTTGCAACAACATAATCAAGCGGTGCAAGAATATTTGCGTTGGTATCGCCAACAAAAAAATGGGAAATAAAATGAAAGGAAAATTTATTGTCATTGAGGGCTTAGAGGGAGCAGGAAAAACCACGGCTCGTGATGCAATTCTGGCAAGCCTACAACAAGCGGGGATTAATGACGTGGTATTCACCCGTGAACCAGGTGGTACGCCCTTAGCGGAGAAATTACGCCAATTAATTAAATATGAAACGGAAGAACCCGTGAGCGATAAGGCGGAATTATTAATGCTCTATGCCGCCCGCATTCAGCTGGTGGAGAACGTGATAAAACCCGCATTGGCAGCGGGAAAATGGGTGATTGGCGATCGCCACGATTTATCTTCCCAAGCCTATCAAGGGGGCGGGCGACAAATTGATGCTCAGTTGTTGCAAACCTTAAAGAACACGGTGTTAGGGGATTTTTCCCCTGATCTCACGTTATATTTAGATCTTGATCCCGAAATCGGTTTGGCTCGAGCCAGAGGGCGTGGCGAGTTGGATCGCATTGAACAGCAGGAAATCGCCTTTTTCCAACGCACTCGCCGTCGCTATTTGGAATTGGTACAGCAAGATCCGAATGCGGTTATCATCAACGCCGAACAGCCCATTGAGCAAGTGCGTGCCGATATTCAAAGTGCGGTGCTAAATTTCGTTAAAAATCATCAATAATGCTTATGTTACGCTATCCTTGGTTGCAACCTTATTATGACAAAATCATCAACGCCTTTCAGCAGGGCTATGGGCATCACGCCTTGCTGTTTAAAACAGAGCAGGGCATTGGTGGCGATGAACTGGTGCGAGGCGTGGCGGAATGGTTAATGTGCCAATCGCCAAAGGGCAACCAACCTTGTGGCGCGTGCCATAGTTGTCAGCTGTTTAATGCAGGCAATCACCCTGATTTTTATCTGCTTGAACCTATTGAAAATAAGGATATTGGCATTGACCAAGTGCGTGAAGTGAATGAAAAGGTTAGCCAACGCTCACAGCAAAACGGCAATAAGGTGGTGTGGATTAAACAAGCCGATCGCCTAACCGAAGCCGCCGCGAATGCTTTGCTTAAAACCTTGGAAGAACCCACAGACAGTACCTATTTTCTATTGCAAGTGGATCTCTCCGCTCGCTTGTTGGCGACCATTTACAGCCGCAGTCAGCCTTGGCTCATTTCATTACCCTGTGAAGCCGAAGCGATGGCTTGGCTCGCGACGCAGTTAGCGGAAAAGACAGAGGAAAAAACAGCAGAAATTCGCACCGCACTTGAGGTTTCGCACGGTCGCCCCCTTTCTGCTTTGGATATGTTACAGCAAGGATTATTGGAAAAGCGCAGGCAGTTGCTACGTCAATTTTGGCAGTTTTATACGCGCCGTTCACCGCTGGAATTATTACCGCACTTTGAAAAAGAGATTTTATTTCAACAGTTAGATTGGCTCAGTGCCTTTTTGCGTGATGCGTTGAAAATGAAGCTGAATGTGCCTGAACAGTGGGTGCAGGCGGATTTTCTACAAGCCATTGCCCGTTTTAATCAAAGGCAGAGCGCGCAAGGGTTGCTAAAAGCCAGCCAAATTATGCAACAAGTGCGGTCGGATTTATTACAAATTAATGGCGTGAATCAAGAAATTATCTTGCTTGACGGCTTAACACGCCTGATTACAGAGGTTTTTGAACCCGAACAAAATTATTAGGAAAGTAAAATGTTTATTGTAGATAGTCATTGTCATTTAGACGCATTAGATTATGAAAACTTACACCAAAATGTCGCCGATGTGGTGCAAAAAGCCAAGCAACGTGGCGTACAACATTTGCTTGCGGTGGGGGTAACCTTAAAACGTTTTGAGCAAATGTACGATACCTTAAAACCCTTTTCTGAAATTTCGCTGGCTTGCGGTGTTCACCCGTTAGATTTAGATGATGAACCCTTTGATGCTGACCGCCTATTAAAATTGGCGCAAGACGATAAAGTTATTGCCATTGGGGAAATGGGCTTGGATTATTATTACAGTGTAGAAAATAAAGCCCAACAGCAATCGGTGTTTGCTGCGCAGATTGGTGTGGCGAATGCGTTAAACAAGCCGATTATTGTGCATACGCGTGCCGCAAGAGAAGATACCATTGCGCTGTTGAAAGAAAATAATGCACAAAAGTGCGGTGGTGTTTTGCATTGTTTTACGGAAAATTGGGAAATGGCAAAACAAGCCCTTGATCTGGGTTTTTACATTTCCATTTCAGGCATTATTACTTTTAGAAATGCGGAAGAACTGCGTGAAGTGGTGCGTCAAGTGCCGTTAGATCGCCTGCTGGTGGAAACCGACAGCCCTTATCTTGCGCCCGTGCCTTATCGTGGCAAGCAAAATCAACCGGCTTATACCCGTGAAGTGTGCGATTATGTGGCAACCTTAAAAGGGCTTTCTAGCGAGGAATTTGCCCAAATTACCACACAAAATTTTGAGCGTTTGTTCAAAATTCAGGTACAATAAAGCATCACTTTAGCAGGAGGAAGATACAATGCGCCGCTTTTTTAAATATTTTTTCATTTTAATCATCTTTTTATTCCACGGTTTTTTGTTCGCCCTTGTGAACTACGTTACCCCCCATTATGACGTAACGCGCGTTACTGGCGTGGAAGTAAAACGTGTGGACAAAGATGGCCCAATCACCAAATCAAATCCAGCAGACGGCCCAACTCGTGATGTATATTACATTTATACACAAAAACCGAATGAAGATAAGGTTATGGTGTATCGCAATGAAGATACACGCTGGGGCTTCCCGTTCTATTTCAAATTTGGTTCGGCAGATTTACAAGCCAAAGCGCAAAGTTTTGCGGTGGAACATAAATTGGTGCAAGTGAAATATTATGGTTGGCGTTTGGTGTTATTTGATGAATTCCGTAATGCTACATCAATTAAAGAAGTAACCTTAGATGAAGGTGCGTCTTACCCGATTTTGTCTTATGTGTTTTACTTCTTCTTGTTGATCACGCTGTTTTTCTCAATCCAATTCGTGCGTGGTTGGTTTGATAGCGAACGATAAGCATCAAAAGTAAGGTGAAAGTGGTGTATCTTGTGATGCACCATTTTTTGTCTAAGGATAATAAAAATGGGATTATTTGAAGCAATATTAAGTTTGGCTGCCTTAATTGGCATAAGTGCGGTGATTTCTTCCGCAGAAATTTCCCTCGCAGGAGCAAGAAAATTAAAGCTACAAAGCCTTGAAAATGAAGGTGATGAGCGAGCAAGATTAGTGCTACAACTACAAGCGCAACCAGGGCGATTTATCACCGTGGTGCAAATTGGCTTGAATATGGTGGCAATTTTAGGTGGGGTGATTGGCGAAAGCGCCATTAGTCCTGTACTGGAAAAATTACTTGCCCAATATAGCCACGCAGAATGGTTGCAAAGTGCCGCGTCTTGGTTGTCTTTTGCTATTGTAACCATTGCGTTTATTTTGCTGGCGGATCTGATTCCTAAACGCCTTGCAATGACCAATCCAGAAGCCGTCGCGTTGCGTACTGTGCGCATTATGCTGTTCTGCATTTTCTTATTTAAGCCTATCGTGTGGCTGTTTGACACCATTGCCAATGGGGTATTTCGCTTATTGCGTATTTCCACCGTGCGAGAAGATAACCTGACCCCCGAAGATATTGTGGCACTGATGGACGCAGGGGCAGAGGCGGGCGTGTTGAAAGCCCAAGAGCATTATTTGATCGAAAATATTTTCGATATGCAAGAACGCACGGTGACTTCCACAATGACCACGCGCGAAAATATCGTTTTTTTAGACCGCACTTTTGATCGCGAAAAAGTGATAGCAACCATTAAATCTAACCCCCATTCTAAATTGCTGATTTGCGATAATGGGCTAGATAAAATTTTAGGCTATATTGAATCGCACAGCTTGCTCACCTTGTATTTGCAAGAACAGCAGGTTTCTCTTACAGACCAACGGATTTTGCGTAAAGCATTATTTATTCCCGATACTTTATCCCTATTTGAAGTGCTGGAACTGTTTAAATCTGCGGGCGAAGATTTCGCCGTGATCGTGAATGAATACGCTCTCGTGGTGGGCATTGTTACCCTCAATGATGTGATGAGCATCGTAATGGGCGAATTGGTGTCGAGTGAAGAAGAGCAAATCGTCCGCCGTGACGAAAGTTCGTGGCTGATTGACGGCGCAACCCCTTTGGAAGATGTAATGCGAGCCTTAGAAATCGAAACCTTCCCTGATGAGGAAAACTACGAAACCATCGGCGGATTTATGATGTATATGCTACGCAAAATCCCGAAAAAAACCGATTTTGTGCTATACGACAAATATAAATTTGAAATTATCGATACCGAGAATTTTAAAATTGACCAGCTGATGGTATCTCTTACAAAGCAAGCTATTTAATTATTGTTGTTGATTTTTATGAGGTTATAAAAATACGGCATCAGCATTTGGCATTTGCCGTATTATCAGGACTGCCTGTAACACAGTACATTGTGTTTTACGTTTAAATAAGTGTAAGATTTAGCTTACAACCTAATCACCCCATCATAAATATGCGTGGCATCGCCTGTCATATAAAGTGGGTGGCCTTCGCCTTGCCATTCGATAGTCAAGCTGCCACCGGGAAGATCCACTTGCACTTTGTTATCCAAAAGGCCTTGCATAATGCCCACCGCGGCGGCGGCACAAGCGCCACTGCCACAGGCTTGGGTTTCGCCAGCACCGCGTTCATAAACGCGTAATTTAATGTGGTTACGATTAATCACTTGCATAAAGCCTGCGTTTACGCGTTCAGGAAAACGTTCGTGGCTTTCTAATAGAGGGCCTAATTGCTCTACATTAGCGGTGGTAATGTCTTCCACTTGCACCACGCAATGTGGGTTACCCATAGAAACCGTGCCACATAGCACGGTTTGAATGTCGGTGCGTAAAATGTAGTTTTTCTCGAATTTGTTGGCGATAAATGGGATCTTCGCTGGTTCCCAAATAGGTTCGCCCATATTCACGCGGATCATTCCGTCATCTTGCACCGTTAGGATCATTTTGCCTTTGGCGGTGCTGACTGCGATGTCTTTTTTGTTGGTTAGCCCTTTCATTGTCACAAAGCGAGCAAAACATCTCGCACCATTGCCACATTGTGCCACTTCACTGCCGTCAGCGTTGAAAATGCGATAGTGAAAATCCAAATCAGGATCATAAGGTGGCTCAACCACTAAAAGTTGATCAAAGCCAATTCCTGTGTGGCGATCCGCCAATTTTTTAATGGTTTCCGTTGGAAAGTAAACATTCTGCGTTACCGCATCCACCACCACAAAATCATTGCCTAATCCGTGCATTTTGGAAAATTGCATTTTTCCGTCCTTATTGAAAATCGTTAATTAGGCGCAATTATAAAGGTGAAGTGAGATTGAGTAAACTCTCCATTAGTGCAACCTATCGTTCTAAAATGATTAATAGATTTTTTTTAAATTTTTTTCATTTTACTCTTGAAATTGCCAAATTAGTCTTCACTTACTTGAACAAGCCAAGCCGTACAAGCTAGGCAACAGAATTTAATATTGAGGAAGAATAGATTATGAATATAGAAAAATTTACTACTAGATTTCAACAAGCCTTGAGTGAGGCACAATCTTTAGCTTTAGGCAAAGATAATCAGTTTATTGAACCAGTGCATTTAATGACCGCACTTTTAAATCAAGAAGGCGGATCTATTGCCCCGATTTTAACCGCCAGTGGCGTGAATGTGGCATTATTCCGCAATGAGCTTAATGCTGAACTCAACCGCTTACCGCAGGTTTCTGGTAACGGTGGTGATGTGCAGATTTCACGCAACTTGGTGAATTTATTAAATTTATGCGACAAGCTCGCACAGCAAAAACAAGATAAATATATTTCATCAGAACTCTTTTTATTAGCCGCGTTAGAAGAAAAAGGCAGCTTAAGCGAAATATTACGCAAGTGCGGTGCAAAAAAAGAGAATTTACAACAAGCGATTGAACAAATTAGAGGAGGTCAGTCAGTGAACGACCAAAACGCAGAAGAAAGCCGTCAGGCATTAGAAAAATATACTATTGATTTAACCGCGCGTGCGGAAAGTGGCAAATTAGATCCTGTGATTGGACGTGATGAAGAAATTCGCCGTACTATTCAAGTGTTACAACGCCGGAGTAAAAATAATCCAGTATTAATTGGTGAGCCAGGTGTTGGTAAAACCGCGATTGTTGAAGGCCTTGCGCAGCGTATTGTAAATGGCGAAGTGCCAGAAGGGTTAAAAAACAAACGCGTACTTTCCCTTGATATGGGCGCATTAATTGCGGGGGCAAAATACCGCGGTGAGTTTGAAGAGCGCTTAAAAGCCGTGCTTAACGAAATCGCCAAAGAAGAAGGCCGTGTGATTTTATTCATTGATGAAATTCATACAATGGTTGGTGCAGGTAAAACTGACGGCGCAATGGACGCAGGTAACTTATTAAAACCTTCCCTTGCACGTGGTGAATTGCACTGTGTGGGCGCCACCACCCTTGATGAATATCGTCAATATATTGAAAAAGATGCCGCACTTGAGCGCCGTTTCCAAAAAGTCTTTGTGGACGAACCAAGTGTTGAAGACACCATCGCTATCTTGCGTGGTTTGAAAGAACGTTATGAAATTCACCATCACGTTCAAATTACAGACCCTGCAATCGTTGCGGCGGCGACACTTTCGCATCGTTATATTTCAGATCGTCAATTACCAGACAAAGCCATTGATTTAATTGACGAAGCGGCATCCAGTATTCGTATGGAAATCGATTCCAAACCGCAACCATTAGATAAATTGGAACGCCGTATTATCCAATTAAAATTGGAGCAACAAGCGTTACAAAAAGAAGACGATAACGCCAGCCGCAAACGCTTAGAAATGCTTGAAAAAGAATTAGCTGAAAAAGAGCGTGAATATGCGGAATTAGAAGAAGTGTGGAAAAGCGAAAAAGCAGCGCTTTCTGGCACACAGCATATTAAAGCAGAATTAGAAAATGCACGCACCCAAATGGAACAAGCGCGCCGCGTGGGCGATTTAAACAAAATGTCTGAATTGCAATACGGACGCATTCCAGAGCTTGAAAAACAACTTGCTCAAGCAGAAAGTGCAGAGGGCAAAGAAATGCACTTGTTACGCTATCGTGTAACTGATGAAGAAATTGCAGAAGTGCTTTCACGTGCCACCGGTATCCCTGTTTCTCGTATGATGGAAGGGGAAAAAGAAAAATTATTGCGTATGGAAAAAGAATTACACAAACGTGTAGTTGGACAAAATGAAGCCGTGGTTGCCGTTGCGAACGCCATTCGCCGTAGCCGTGCAGGATTGTCTGATCCAAACCGTCCGATTGGTTCATTCTTATTCTTAGGGCCAACAGGGGTAGGTAAAACAGAATTGTGTAAAACCCTTGCCAACTTCTTGTTTGATGATGAAAACGCAATGGTACGCATTGATATGTCCGAGTTTATGGAAAAACACAGCGTATCTCGCTTAGTGGGCGCACCACCGGGATATGTGGGCTATGAAGAAGGGGGTTACTTAACTGAAGCCGTTCGCCGCCGTCCATACTCTGTCGTGTTATTAGACGAAGTAGAAAAAGCGCACCCAGATGTCTTTAACATCTTATTACAAGTGCTTGATGACGGACGTTTAACTGATGGTCAAGGTCGCACCGTAGATTTCCGTAATACCGTGGTGATTATGACATCAAACTTAGGTTCTGACTTAATCCAAGGCAACCGTGATCTTGGTTATGAGGGAATGAAAGAAGTGGTAATGTCGGTGGTAAGCCAACACTTCCGCCCTGAGTTTATTAACCGTATTGATGAAACAGTGGTATTCCACCCATTGGATAAAGAAAACATTCGCACCATCGCAAAAATCCAATTAAAACGTTTAGAAAAACGTATGGAATCACACGGCTACCACTTAGCCTTCACAGATGCGGCGTTAGACTTCATCGGCGAAATTGGCTATGACCCAATTTACGGCGCAAGACCGCTTAAACGTGCGATTCAACAAGAAGTGGAAAACCCACTCGCACAACAAATTCTCTCAGGGGAATTAATCCCAGGGAAAACCATTACCCTTGATTACGTTGATGGTAAAATCACAGCAAGTCAATCGTAATTCTTCCCAAAAAAACACCGCACTTTATTAATGCGGTAACCCAAGCCTCGCGAAAGCGGGGCTTTTTTTGCTTGAAAGAAAATAAAAAATAATTAATAATAGGTATAGGTTTTTTAACAAGTACATTAATTATTATTTACTAACTTAAAATTAGGGGGTACATAGATGTCCAATAAAGAAAATAGAGTATATTATGGTGAATATTCATTAAAACATTGGGTTGATTTAATTTTATCTAAAAATATTGTTCTTCCCCCTTATCAAAGACGATTTGTCTGGGATTTAAATAAAATGGCAAATTTTATAAAATCTTTGAATGAAGGTTATTTTATTCCTCCTGTTGTTATTGGTTCTTTTTGTACTGAAGATGGAGAAAAACAAAATATTATACTAGATGGCCAACAAAGATTAACAAGTATTTTATTGTTATATCTTGGTTTATTCCCAAATAAAGATAATACAAGTAAGATGGATGATAACTCATATTCTGATGATCTGGAATATAAGGAAAATGATGAAAATATGCTAGATTGGAGATTTGATAGCCTAACAAAATTAGGAAATAGCAAAAAGACTATCAAGAATGAAATTAAAAAGAATCATAAAGAAAAATATGAAGAGCTATTTAGTACATTAAAAAGTAAACTTAAACCAAAAGAGTTTGAAGAATTAGAAAGTATAGTGAATGAATTAGAAGAAGATAAGTCAGATATACCATTTTTCGATAAA
This sequence comes from Avibacterium avium, assembly GCF_900454535.1. Classification (GTDB taxonomy): domain Bacteria; phylum Pseudomonadota; class Gammaproteobacteria; order Enterobacterales; family Pasteurellaceae; genus Avibacterium; species Avibacterium avium. Next base: position 2,011,750 of record NZ_UGSP01000001.1, on the reverse strand, counting down.
AATTATCTGGGCTTTTCATTCATAGTTCCAGATAATTCTACTAAAGAATCACAGCAAAAGTATTATTCAGCTATATTTAGAGAAATAAATATAGGAGGGCAAGCATTATTACCTCAAGAAAGTAGAGAGTCTTTCTATTATATAGATAAGAAAATAGAAGGGGTATTTAATCCTAAATTTTTAAATGGTTATAAAATTAGATTAAATAATGGACAGAATCCAAAGATTGATTTTATCCGTTATCTTTCCATGATTAATCAATACGTTGAAGAGGACAAGTTTGACGATATTGCAAAAGGGTATAGGAATAAACTTGAAAATTATTATATGGATTTTATATATAAAATATTAAATGCTGAAAATAATGATGGCTTTATTAATAATATAAAGAAAGGGTTAGGAATTCTAGAAAATATAGTTAAACTAGTTTGGTCTAAAAATAGAAAGTTTGATAGTATTATTGAACTGGATTTGTATTTGTTTGGTCTGGTTTATTATTGTGTAATGAATCATAAAACTTTAAATTCAGAAGAGCATATCTATGATGAAATTAATAAAAAAGTTGATGATAAATATGATGAAATAAAAAAAGATGAAAAGCATACTAAAGCACCAAATCAATTAGGCCACTTAAGAAATAGGATTAAGGAATCAATAAATATTTTAGGAGAATTTTTCAATGCACCAGCATAAAAAATTTATTCTAACTCCAGTTGGAAATATTTTAAATGAAGGAGTTGCTGCTATTAAATGCTTAGGAGATGGGATAGAGAGTTACCCTATCTCTCATTATATTATGCAATCCATATTTTTAAGAATGTCTGGAGCCCAAGAGCAAAAAATGAAATGCATTATGTGGGAATTAGCACATAATGATTTTGAGTTTAGATTCGACTTTTTAGACAAGCATTCTAAAAAATATTTTTCAAAGTATGAGGAGAAATTGTTTGTTTATAAAACACTAATTTCACAAATAAAGGCTGTTGAAAAGAATTTTTCACCTTATATCTATTTATCTAAACTAAAAGTTTTAGAGGAAACTAAGATAACAATAGAGAGAATATTTAGTCAATCAAATATAAAAATATGGTTTCAAAAGGATTATACTAGTTATGATGTAATTTGGAATGAATTTAAATATAAAATAGAAACCAAAACGAAAAAAGGCCTCAAAGAAATTAAAATGATGTTTGATGAAGACTCAATGTTTTGTTGTAATAATATTGAGAAAAACAAGGATGAAAAAAATAAGAATGAAAATCTCAAACTGATTTACGAAGAGCATGTATACAAGAATAGGAATAGAATCGCTCATAATACAACATCATATCAGGATAATCTTCCTACACTATCTAGATTAGAATCAAGTGATTATAAATATGAAAACTATTTTTTATGGTTATCAATGCTAATTTTAATTGATAATATTTTTATTGAATTATATAAAAAATATCTAGAAGTCATAGAGAAGAAAAAAATTCTGTAGAGTTAATAGTTATAAGGATAGAAAATATTTATCCAGGTGTATATAAAATTTAAATAATAATTCAATAAAAGGAAATCATACATGCACCAACAACTCAGCAACTATTGGAATTATTTACGCATTGAACGACAGGTAAGTCCGCATACATTGAGCAATTACCAGCGTCAGCTTGAGGCGGTGCTGGCGTTGTTGCAGGAAAACGAGATTTCTCAGTGGCAGCAGGTAACCCCCAGTGTGGTGCGCTTTGTGTTAGCGCAAAGCAAAAAAACAGGCTTACACGAAAAAAGTTTAGCTTTGCGCTTATCGGCATTACGTCAATTTTTGAGCTTTCTTGTACAGCAAGGAGAGCTTTCGGTTAATCCTGCAGTTGGCGTATCTGCACCGAAGCAAGGCAAGCATTTACCGAAAAATTTGGATAACGAACAGGTTCAACAATTATTAGCCAATGACAGCAAAGAGCCAATCGATTTGCGGGATAAAGCGATGCTGGAGCTAATGTATAGTTCAGGTTTGCGTTTATCTGAATTGCAAGGGCTGAACTTAAATAGCATCAATCTGCGTGTACGTGAAGTGCGTGTAATCGGGAAAGGCAACAAAGAACGAATTTTGCCTTTTGGACGTTATGCTTCACACGCGCTTCAACAATGGCTAAAAGTGCGGTTGTTATTTAATCCAAAAGATGATGCCTTGTTCGTTAGCCAGCTTGGTAACCGAATGAGCCACCGTTCAATCCAAAAACGTATGGAAGTGTGGGGCATTAAACAAGGGCTATCTAGCCATTTGAACCCTCATAAACTACGCCATTCTTTCGCCACGCATATGCTTGAAAGCAGCTCCGATTTACGCGTTGTGCAAGAGTTACTCGGGCATAGCAATCTTTCTACCACACAAATTTACACCCACCTTGATTTCCAACATTTAGCGCAAGTTTACGATTCCGCACACCCGAGAGCAAAACGAAAAAAATCGTGAAAATTGCACCGCAGTTTTGCGTCAGATCAGATTAGTTCTATTTTTACAAATGTGTAATTTTTTCTAAGTACAAATTTTTATATTATATTTGTACTAATTTTAGGTCAAAAGACATTGCTCGTTACATTATGCAAAAAATAAACTAAATTTAGACTTAAATGAATTGATAAATAGTATTATAAATGATATATAAAATATATTTAAAGATGTGAAGAATATGTTTTTACTATTTAATAATAGTGTATAATATATTTATTATAATTTTTAAAGGTAGAGGTAAATTATGCTTTCTGAAGCTGAAAAAGCAAAAAGGCGTGAAGAAGTTATGTATGCAAAAGCAAGTGTTGAACTTGAAGGAATTTATTTATCTCAAGAATTATTAGATATATCTGAAAAATACATTCAGGGCTATTTAAACAGTCAAGAATATTCTAATGAACTGTTAAGGGCTATTGATAGCCATTAACTAAAAATTAAAGTTAATATGAAAATTTCATATGATACTGATGATAAAATAAAGGATATAAAATCTTTTGTAAGGGGGGATTATATCATAACCCTATCAAAGGAAATTTTGATCTTGCACACTTAAAGAAAATAAATAGTTATATTTATCAGAATAGCCCTAATGTAGCAGATAAATTTAGACCTGAAGTAAAAGTTTATAGTGATGAATTGTGGCATAAAAATCGTAACTATCCTAAATTTGGAGTGATTAGAGTTTGTTATAGTTTAATGGATATAACAACTGAGATATTATCGGGTGGATTTCTTTTTAATAAAGCACAATCTGAAAAACTGGGGAAAAATCTTATGATGTTCTAATAAATGGTGTAAAGGCTGATGATCTGCTAAAGATAGCGAGCTTTCAAAGGCTCTTGATGGGCTGGCAAAGAATAAGGATATGCAGCAATCAAGGTATAATGCAGAAGCCTTAAAATCAGGAACATCGAAAGACATTGCCCTGTACGAAAGAGATTAAGACCTTTCACATCTATAGGAAATAAGGTAGTAAAAGATAGAACATCAATTCTCATTGGGAGTTCATTATTGAGTGGTTTTTCAGAAAAAATAAGTCTTCCAGAAAGAATGAACAGTGAGGATAAAAAATAATGTTAAAACTAATAATTTCTTTTGTCTTTTTTAGTATTTGGTTTTATCTGGCATTACTTACTATTTATTTTATGCAAAAAGGCGTTAATTACTTTTTTACAAAAGAATTCATACTTCAATATGAAATATTTTATAGGATAATGCCAAGGGCTATGCTTGTAAGTATCATATATATTTTTCTTGCAAAATTAAGTAGATTTCTTGGGTTGGTGGGTGAAGATAAAAAATGAAATACTAAAATAGGTCAAACAGTATCGATAGGATTTTATTTATACAATGGTAATGCTACACCTGAAGGAGCAGCGATTAAGTCGAAAGACATTGCCCTGTATGAAAGGGATTAAAGAAAAAGAAATTCTATATATAAAAAAAGCAGGCATTCCGCCTGCTTTTTTCTATGTATTTATTCTAATCTAAATTTACTTCGTATAACGTCTAAACACCAATGTTGCGTTTGTGCCGCCGAAACCAAAGCTGTTTGACATTACGGTATTTAAGCCCGCGTTTTCTTTGGTTTCTGTTACGATGTTCATTCCTTCCGCTTGTGGATCGAGGGTTTCGATGTTAATGCTTGGGGCGATGAAATCGTTGTCTAACATTAATAAGGTGTAAATGGCTTCGTGTGCGCCAGCCGCACCTAGTGAATGGCCTGTCATTGATTTAGTTGATGAAATGGCTGGTTTTTCATCACCGAAAACATTTTTGATCGCACCTAATTCTTTCACATCACCCACTGGTGTTGAGGTGCCGTGTACGTTGATGTAGTCGATAGGGGTATCTACTGTTGCCATTGCTTGTTTCATACAACGTTCCGCGCCTTCACCGCTTGGTGCAACCATATCATAACCATCAGAAGTTGCGCCATAGCCTACGATTTCCGCATAGATTTTTGCACCACGCGCAAGAGCGTGTTCTAATTCTTCAACCACAACCACAGCGCCGCCGCCTGCGATCACGAAACCATCACGGTTTGCGTCATAAGCACGTGAAGCTTTTTCTGGGGTGTCGTTATATTTGGTGGAAACCGCACCCATTGCGTCAAATTCTGTGGCACATTCCCACGATAATTCTTCTGCACCGCCGGCAAAAACAATATCTTGTTTGCCTAATTGAATTAATTCTAAAGCGTGGCCGATACAATGTGCAGAAGTGGCACAAGCGGAGCTGATACTATAATTCACGCCACGGATTTTGTAAGGTGTGGCTAAACAAGCCGATACACTTGATGCCATCGTTTTGGTTACCGCATAAGGGCCAACGGCTTTCACGCCACGCGGGCCACGCACGGCATCACAAGCGATAAGCTGATTGTGTGCAGAACCTGTTCCTGCACCAATTACTAAACCGGTGCGGTCGTTAGACACTTGTTCTTCTGTTAAGCCTGCGTCTTCAATGGCTTCTTTCATTGAAAGATAAGCATAAGCCGCCGCATCGCCCATAAAGCGATAAACTTTACGATCAATCAATTCTGAAGGTGTAATTTTGAGCGTACCTGCGATATGGCTACGCATACCCATTTCCACAAATTCAGGCACTAACTCAATGCCCGATTTACCCGCTTTTAATGAAGCTAATACTTCTTCTTTATTGTTACCAATACTGGAAATGACACCGAAACCAGTAATCACCGCTCTTCTCATAGATTATTCCTTTTGAGTTGAAAGAGTAAAAAATACAGTCGGTCGCTAACTTACTACGAAATGAAAATATTGCAAGCATTTCTTTGAAGGTTCGACCAATCCCGAAAATTTCGCTATTATAGCAAACTCAAGTAGCACAACAAAGATGCCAGCAAAGATGTTTAAACTTAACCACGCAGAGATCTATTTTAATCAAGAAAACACGCCCGTTTCCCACCAATTTGATGATGTCTATTTTTCCAACCAAGACGGTTTGGCGGAAAGCCGTTATGTGTTTCAGCAGGGAAATGCGCTGTGGGAACGTTGGCATCAGTTTAATCAAAGACATTTTGTGATTGCTGAAACTGGCTTTGGCACAGGGCTGAATTTTTTTGCTGTTACCCAGCTTTTTCGTCAATTTCGCCAAGCCAATCCGCATAGCCCGCTAAAACGTTTGTTTTTTATTTCTTTTGAAAAATATCCGCTCAATCCCACACAGCTTGCCCAAACCCATCAGCCTTATCCTGAATTTGCTGATTTAAGCACGCAACTTTGTCGCCATTGGCAACCGATGATCACAGGCTGCCAGCGTTTTCATTTTGCCGAAAGCACGTTGGATATTTGGTTTGGTGAGATTGCTGAAAGCCTGCCGCAACTGGGTGATTATATGCAAAATCGCATTGATGCGTGGTTTTTAGATGGCTTTTCGCCGAGTAAAAATCCGCAAATGTGGAACGAACAGCTTTATAATGCAATGTTTGATTATTGCAAACCTAACGGCACATTTGCCACTTTCACCGCTGCAAGTGCGGTGCGAAAAGGGCTAGAAAATGCAGGGTTTAGCGTGCATAAACGCAAAGGTTACGGTAAAAAGCGTGAATGTTTAGCAGGTGTTAAACCCGAAAACTCCGCCAAAAATCACCGCACTTACGCGATTTCAACCCCTTGGTATTTGCCGCAAGCGGCTCAAATGAATGAAGCGCAAGACATCGCCATTATCGGCGGCGGTATTGCTTCTGCCTTTATCGCACTTTCTTTATTGCAACGTGGCGCGAATATCACGCTTTATTGTGAAGATGAGCAAACTGCGCTCAATGCTTCAGGCAACAAGCAAGGGGCATTTTATCCGCAGCTGAGCGATGATGATGAGCGTAACATTCGTTTTTATATTCACGCGTTTTTATATGGGCAACAGCAACTGCATTGGGCGATTGAGCAAGGCATTGAATTTGAACGGGATTTTTGCGGCGTGGCGCTCTGCGCTTATGATCATAAAAGTGCGATGAAATTAAACAAAATTTCTCACTTAGATCTGCCCGAAGCCTTATTTCAACGCCTTTCTCAAGCAGAATTGAGCGAGAAAGTTGGTTTGCTACTGCCTTGCGATGGGGCATTTATTCCGCAAGGTGCTTGGCTTGCACCTCGTCAATTTGTGCAAAATTTATTTGCCTATTTGCAAAAGCGTGGCGTAACGATAAAAACTTCGCAAAAAATCACCGCACTTTCTCAACAAGGCGAAGGCTGGCTGCTGACTAATTCACAGGGGGAAACCTTTTCTCATCATATTGCCATTATTGCTAACGGGCATAAGCTCAAAGACTTTAGCCAAACGGTACAACTGCCTGTTTACCCTGTGCGTGGGCAAGTGAGCCAAATTCCCACGACCGCACAGCTAAAACACCTTAAAGCGGTGCTTTGCTATGACGGCTATCTCACCCCTGCAGATCAAGAACAAACCAGCCATTGCATTGGTGCGAGCCACGTTCGTGATAATCAAGATCGTCAATTCAGCCAACAAGAACAGCAAGAAAATCAGCACAAAATTCAGCAAAATCTTTCGGGTGTGGAATGGGTGAATGAGATTGATACCTCAGGCAACTTGGCGCGTGTCGGCGTGCGTTGCTCCGTGCGCGATCGCATTCCTATGGTGGGCAACGTGCCAGATTTCGCACAGCAAGTAGAAGACTATAAAAATCTCTTTAATCTACGCCGCCGCAAACAGCCTATTCCGCCTGCAGCGACTCATCACAATCTTTATTTAATCGGCGCATTAGGCTCAAGGGGACTCACGTCCGCGCCTTTGCTTGGTGAAGTGCTGGCTTCATTAATTTATGGCGAACCTTTGCCGTTAAGTGAAGATATTTTGCATCAGCTCAGCCCAAATCGTAGCTGGATAAGAAAATTGCTGAAAGGCACGCCAGTAAATAATTAGCGATTTTGTGATATAAATCACGATTTTCTCTTTTGGTTAAAATTCTGTTTCTCTTTGAAGTTAATCTTATTTTATAATGAAAATTATGAAATGATACTTCAAAATAATGAAATTAAGATAGCAAACAGGAGAGAGCTATGCGTTTAATTCCTTTAAAAACCGCTGAGCAAGTCAGCAAATGGGCAGCACGTCATATTGTTGATCGTATTAATGAATTTAAACCAACGGAAGAACGCCCTTTTGTGCTGGGATTGCCAACAGGCGGCACGCCGTTACAAACCTATAAAGAATTGATCAAACTTTATCAAGCAGGGGAAGTGAGCTTTAAAAACGTGGTAACCTTTAATATGGACGAATATGTTGGGTTGCCAAAAGATCACCCAGAAAGTTACCGCTCTTTTATGTATAAGAATTTTTTCGATCACGTTGATATTCAAGAAAAAAATATTAACTTATTAGACGGCAATGCGCCTGATCTTGATGCTGAATGTCGCCGTTATGAAGAAAAAATGCAATCTTACGGCAAGGTCAATTTATTTATGGGCGGCGTTGGCGTGGACGGCCATATCGCCTTTAACGAACCAGCGTCATCGCTGGCTTCTCGCACCAGAATTAAAACCCTGACAGAAGATACCCTTATCGCTAATTCACGTTTTTTTGATAATGATGTGAATAAAGTGCCAAAATATGCCTTAACCATTGGGGTTGCCACGTTGCTTGACGCAGCAGAAGTGATGCTTTTAGTCACAGGGCATAATAAAGCCCTTGCTTTGCAAGCGGGTGTAGAGGGCAGTGTGAACCATTTTTGGACCATCAGTGCGTTACAGCTACACCGCCACGCAATCTTTGTTTGTGATGAACCTGCAACGCAGGAATTAAAAGTGAAAACCGTGAAATATTTCACTGAGTTAGAAGCCAAAGCCATTCATAGTGTGTTATAGCGAATAAAAAAGAAGGGGAAAAAATGCGTTATGCGTTAGTTAATGGCGTGATTTATACCGCCCAAGCCGTGCTTTATGGACACGCGGTGATTGTGGAAGATGAGAAAATCCTTTCTATCGTGCCACAAGAAAATCTGCCTGAAGGAATGCAACAAATTGATCTAAAAGGGAATAATCTTACGGCAGGATTTATTGATCTGCAATTAAACGGCTGTGGTGGCGTGATGTTTAATGGTGATACGTCCGTGAAAACCCTTGAAATTATGCAGCAAACCAATTTGCGATCAGGCACAACAAGTTATCTGCCAACCTTTATCACAGCAGATGATGAGGGCATTAAGCAAGCCGTTTCGGTAATGGGGGAATATCTTAAAAAGCATAAAAATCAAGCCCTTGGCTTGCATTTGGAAGGCCCTTATTTAAGTGTCGAAAAGAAAGGCGTGCATCAGGCAGAATATATTCGTGCCATAAGCCCTGAAATGAAAGATTTTCTATGCCAAAATGCAGCAGTGATCACCAAAATCACCCTTGCCCCTGAAAATCCAACGGCTCAATATGTGGCAGAGTTTGTCGCAAAAGGCATTGTGGTTTCTATCGGGCATTCCAATGCCACTTATGAGGTCGCGAAGCAAGCCATTGAAAACGGGGCGAGTTTTGCTACTCACCTGCATAATGCGATGTCGCCGATAAGCTCAGGACGCGAAATGGGCGTAGTGGGTGCGGTGTTGGAAAGCGATATTTATGCAGGCATTATCGTGGACGGATTGCACGTTGAATTTGACAATATCAAGATTGATAAAAAAGTGAAAGGCGACAAGCTGTGCATTGTTACAGATGCCACAGCCGCCGCAGGGGCGGATATTGAATCTTTCGACTTTGTCGGCAAAACCGTGTATGTGCGTGATGGCAAATGCTATGATGCCAACGGCACGCTCGGCGGTTCTGCAATCACAATGATAGAATCGGTAGAAAATGCGGTGAAACAAGTGGGTATTCCACTTGATGAAACCCTAAGAATGTGCAACTACTACCCAGCCAAAGCCATTGGTGTCGATGATCATTTAGGCGATATTGCAGAAGGAAAAATCGCCAATTTGACTGTGTTTAACAATGATTTTGATGTGCTAGGCAGCGCAGTCAATGGGCAGTGGACGTGGTATAAAAACTAGCCCAAAAATTACCGCACTTTGAGTGCTATTTAAATACGAAATAAAGGCAGCTTCGGCTGCCTTTTTGTTTAGACATTTTCTAGTCTAGGCATTTTGCCCAATTCATTTTAAAATACAGCATTATTCGTTTTATGTTTTTTTATGTGTGGGAAAAAGAATGCGGGATAATCATCAAATCGCGAATGTTGATTTTGTTAAGCAGATGAATAGTGCAGTGGTTTATAAATTAATTGACCAGCAAGGGCCGATTTCTCGTATTCAAATTTCTGAACTGAGCCAGCTCGCACCAGCCAGTGTGACTAAAATCACGCGTAACTTGTTAGGGCGTGGGCTGATTAAAGAAGTGGAGCAGCAACAATCCACTGGCGGGCGGCGTGCCACGTCTATTATTGCGGAGCATAAAGCCTTTCGCACCATCCTCATTCATTTAGGGCGTAAGCAGGTAACCTTTGCCATTATGGATCTTTCTGCGAAACTCTTGAAAAGAGAAATTCTGGATTTGCCGGAGCATCAAAGTGCGGTGCAAATTGAGCAATTTTTAATAACGCACCTTGCGCAGTTTATCGAAAAAAATCAGCGTAAAAATGCGGAATTTATTGCCATTGGTATTACTGTGCCGGGCTTTGTGGATGTGAAAACCAACGATATTCAATATTTACCGCATTTATCCCTTGATGAACCTTGGGCGCTGGCAAATCACCTTGCAGAACACTTCCAATTAATGACCTTTATTGGCCACGATGTGCGAAGTTTAGCCTTAGCGGAGCATTATTTTGGTGTTACCAAAGATTGCTATGATTCCTTATTATTGCGTATTCACCGTGGCGTTGGCGCAGGTATTGTGATTAATCACGAAGTCTTTCTCGGCTACAAAAATAATGTGGGGGAAATTGGGCATATTCAGGTTGATCCTTTGGGTAAACGTTGTTTATGCGGCAATGTGGGGTGCTTGGAAACGGTGGTGAGCAATGCTGCAATTGAAGAAAAAATGCAGCGTTTGCTAGAAGATGGTTATCAAAGCAAATGGATTTCTTTAGAAAGTCACGATATTGAAGCGATTTGTAAAGCGGTAAATAAGCAAGATGCCGTGGCAGTGGATTTGATCGAACACGTTGGCGTGCAGATTGGGCGCGTGTTGGCGATGAGTGTGAATATGTTTAATCCTGAAAAAATTGTTATTTCAGGGGAGATTACGCAAGCGCAAAGCGTGCTGTTTGCTGCTATTCGCCGAACCTTAGACAACTTGGCTTTACCCGCGTTTGTGAAAAGCACGCCACTGGTGGCATCTGAATTAAAAAATGAAGATGTGATTGGCGCATTTGCGTTGATTAAACAAGCCTTATTAGATGGCAGATTGCTACAACATTTATTGGCAGAGTAAAGTGCGGTCGCTTTTACGCCGATTTGTATAATCTCTATGCGAATGAGAAAGAATTTAGAAAAAAGCATAAAAAAAGAGTTGACGAAGGGGAGTCAGATCAGCATAATTAGCCCCGCAAAGCCGATGAGGTGAATGCAAAATGTTTGGCTATGTAGCTCAGTTGGTTAGAGCACAACACTCATAATGTTGGGGTCACAGGTTCGAATCCCGTCATAGCCACCATATTGCGGGACTGGCGAAATTGGTAGACGCACCAGATTTAGGTTCTGGCGCCGCGAGGTGTGTGGGTTCAAGTCCCTCGTCCCGCACCATTCATTAGCTTGCAGTTCTTTAGTAGGTGGGGTATCGCCAAGCGGTAAGGCACCGGGTTTTGATCTCGGCATCCCTAGGTTCGAATCCTAGTACCCCAGCCATACTATCTAACATTTCAATCTTCTTTTCTTAAAGAATTTCCTATTGGGGTATCGCCAAGCGGTAAGGCACCGGGTTTTGATCTCGGCATTCCTAGGTTCGAATCCTAGTACCCCAGCCATTGATTTTGCTTTCCCCTGAATGAAATTATTAATTTTATAGCTAATCTTTTTCTTCCTTTAACCGTTAAGCTATTTTTTCATCAAGCGTGTCAAAAATGTAATAAAAACGCACCGCAGTTGTGTTTTTTCTTCACATATCAATTATAATCCTTTCCTTTTTTTCACAAGGAATTATTATGCAAACAGACACATCAAGCAGCGGCTGGAAAACTAGGCTTAAAGCCCTAGGCCCAGGTATTTTAATGGCATCAGCGGCCATTGGCGGATCGCACGTTATCGCTTCCACCCAAGCAGGCGCAATTTATGGTTGGCAACTTGCAATCATCATTATTTTGGCAAATCTTTTTAAATATCCATTTTTTCGTTTTGGTGCGCAATATACTTTAGATTCAGGTAACACGTTGCTTGAAGGCTATCGCCAAAAAGGGAAAATTTATCTATGGATTTTTTTCCTACTGAATATTTTTTCCACTGTCATCAACGTAGCCGCCATCTCATTATTATGTGCAGCTATATTAACGTTTGTACTACCATTTCCAGTAGCTATTTCCATATTGAGTTTGATTGTTATTGTAGTAACCGCAGCTATTTTATTATTAGGTAAATATCGCTTTTTAGATAGTTTTGCCAAGCTGATAATGATCTCACTCACCGTTACCACAGTAGCAGCGGTAATCGCAGCATTAATGAAAAATGGTATTCAAGGCGTGGCAGCGGAAGATTACATTTCCCCATCACCTTGGAATTTAAGTGCTTTAGCGTTTATTGTGGCACTAATGGGTTGGATGCCAGCACCAATTGAAATTTCAGCAATTAGCTCTATGTGGGTTGTAGCAAAACGCCGTATTTCTAAAGTGTCTTATGAAGATGGTATTTTTGACTTCAATATCGGCTACATAAGCACCGCAATTTTAGCATTAGTTTTCTTAGCACTCGGTGCATTAGTCCAATTTGGATCGGGTGAAGCGGTTCAAATGGTAGGGGGAAAATATATTGCTCAGTTGATTAATATGTATGCCTCAACTATTGGAGAATGGGCAAGAGAGCTCATCGCTTTCATTGCATTTATGTGCATTTTTGGTACGACGATTTCTGTAGTTGATGGCTATTCGCGTACCAATGTAGAAACTTTGCGCTTATTAATGGGCAAAAAAGAAAGCAGCCCAAGAACATTAAATATGGCAGTTATTCTTGCCTCATTATCTGGCCTAGCAATTATTTTCTACTTCAATAACGCTGTCGGCCCAATGCTTAAATTCGCAATGATCGGCTCTTTTGTTGCAACCCCTGTATTTGCTTGGCTTAATTTATCATTGGTGATGAATGGCAAACATAAGGTAAAAGGCGGGTTATTATGGCTATCCTTCATCGGATTAATCTACCTTGCAGGCTTCACAATGCTATTCATCGCTTCACAGATGGGATTGTTTGGTTAGAGAATAAATAATAAAAAAATCGGGCTGTATTAGCACTTTGCGGTACAGCCCGATTTTTATCATCTGATATATAAGGTGTAGATGAATAATAGCGTTACACCTTATATGTATTTAAGTTATCTCATTGTTACAAATTCTTCCGAACCCGTTGGGTGGATAGCAACGGTGTTGTCGAAATCCGCTTTGGTTGCGCCCATTTTAATGGCAACGGCAAAACCTTGGATCATTTCATCAACACCAAAACCAATGCCGTGTAAGCCGACAATTTTTTCATCTTTACCCACACAAACCAATTTCATTCGACAAGGTTGGCGATGTTGGGTTACCGCACTGTACATTGGCGTGAATGATGATTTATACACTTTCACGTTTTCTGCGCCATATTGCTCAATGGCTTGCGGCTCAGTTAAGCCGATAGTGCCGATTGGCGGGTGGCTGAACACTACGGTTGGCACAAGATTGTAATCTAAATGTTCATTCGGTTTATTGTTGAATAAACGCTCAGACAAACGGCGTCCTGCAGCAACGGCAACAGGGGTGAGTTCAATGCCACCTTCGATAATATCACCCACCGCATAAATGCCTTTCACATTGGTGTTTTGATATTTATCTACTTTGATAAAGCCTTTATCGTTGGTTTCCACGCCAGCTGCTGCAAGGTTGATGTTTGCGGTATTTGGTTTACGACCAATCGCCCAAATCACTTTCTCAACTGTTTGTTCACGTCCATCTTCTAATTTTAAGGTGAAAGAACCGTCAGCATTTTTAACCACTTCTTTTGGAATGGCGTGAGTGTGCAGATGAATGCCATCTTGCTCCATCACTTCCACAAGGGTTTCTACGATAAGCGGATCAAAACTACGCAGTGGGCTTTGTTTACGCACGAATAGGTGAGTGTCCACGCCTAGGCTGTTTAATACACCCGCTAATTCCACAGCGATGTAACCTGCGCCTACAACCGCAACGGATTTTGGTAACGCGTTTAATTCAAATACTCCGTCAGAATCAATGCCGTATTCTGCGCCTTTAATTTCAGGGTGAGCAGGATAAGCCCCCGTTGCGATCAAAATATGATCTGCAGTGATTTTCTCGCCGTTTACTTCAACAGTGTGGGCATCAACAAATTTGGCAAAGCCTTTGATCACGTCCACGTTATTTTTGGCTAATACATTGTTATAAGAATTGTGGATACGTCCAATATAAGCCTGACGATTTTCCACTAACTTACTGAAATCAAAGTCTTTTACCGCAACATCAAAGCCATAATCTGGTGCATACAGGTTGATCGCTTCTGCCACTTGCGCGCCATACCACATCACTTTTTTCGGCACGCAGCCCACGTTTACACAGGTTCCGCCTAGTTCTTTTGCTTCAATAATGGCACATTTTTTGCCATAGCTTGCCGCACGGTTAATTGAAGCGATACCGCCACTTCCGCCACCAATGGCGATATAATCATAATGTTTTGTCATTTTTAACTCCCTAAATTGGTGAATTGAGCTTGTGAATGCGAAAAAACCCATAATAAATCTGCGCTTATTTTGCCGAAAAATACGAGGTAAAGCGACTAATTAATCTAATCGGTAAATTCTTACTCTGGCGTGATCCATTCCACCTTCCAGCTGCCCGTGCCTTCTGGCACAAGGGTTTTGGTTAAATAAGGCAGAATTTTTTTCATTTGTGCTTCTAGCTGCCAAGGGGGATTAACCACAATCATTCCGCTTGCGGTCATTCCTCGTTGATCGGAATCAGGGCGCACCGCCATTTCAATTTGGAGAATTTTGCGAATGCCGGTGTTTTCCAACCCTTTTACAATACGCTTGGCTTGCTGACGTAGCACCACAGGATACCAAATGGCATAAATGCCCGTGGCAAAACGTTTCACGCCTTCTTCAATGGCTTTCACCACTAAATCATAATCTTCTTTTAATTCATAAGGGGGATCGATCAAAATCAGCCCGCGTCTTTCTTTTGGCGGTAAGGTGGCTTTAATTTGCTGAAAACCGTTATCGCGTTTGGTGGTAACGTTATCAAATTCTTTGAAATTATTGCGTAATAATGGGAAATCCGCTGGGTGCAGCTCCGTTAATAACGCTCGATCTTGCGGACGCAATAAATGTGCGGCGATCAGCGGTGATCCTGCGTAATATCGTAGCGATTTGCCGCCATAATTCAGTTTCTTAATAAGGGCGACATAACGTGCCACTTCTTCTGGCATTTCTGTTTGATCCCACAAACGCCCGATCCCTTCTTTATATTCACCAGTTTTTTCAGCTTCATTGCCGAATAAGCGATAATGCCCCACACCGGCGTGGGTGTCTAAATAATAAAAGCCTTTGTCTTTTTGTTGCAGACTTTCAATAATCAGCATTTGCACAATGTGTTTTAGCACATCGGCAAAGTTGCCTGCGTGGAAGCTATGACGATAACTCAGCATTTGTTTGCCCTTAAAAATTTGATAAAAAAAGACCGCACTTTTACAGAATAAAGAAAAAGTGCGGGCATTTTTTGCGTTAAATTACTTCGCTAAAATGTTATGTAATGCTTGGTAGATATGCTGAACTTTTTCTTCTGGTAAGGTTTTGTTATCTTCATCAGAAATAATTACCGCACTTTGTCTGCCAAGTGAGATTAATTGCATTGTGTAAGTGCCATTTTCTAATTTTGGATCAGCACTGCCAAATCTTGCCCATTCAGTGGCTTCTGGCGCTGAATAGCTTAATTCACGATAACCTTTCGCCGGGTTTTCTTCGCTTGTTTTAAAGCCTAATAAATTTAATGCAGGACGCAATTTATTCCAAGAATAGGTAAAAGAAGCATCTAAGCCCAAGGCTAAGCGACCGTTTATATCACGCGCTAACTGTGATTTAATTGGAATAGAAACCCCACTATTTAATTCCTGTTGTTGCTTGTTGTAAGCGGCATTTAATTGGCCAACAAGTTGGTTTAAGCGATCAGACGTATAGCGTTGAACATCAAGCTCAGTTGGGGTGAAAATTACATTATCACGTTTCATTTGCAAAATGGATACTGCTAATGCACTGGCATCTTTTGTGGTTACTTGCTCAATTAAATAACGAATTTGTGTGTTACCAATATCATCTTTACGGCCAGTTGATGCCCAAGTTGTTTCAATTTGGCTGCTGGTGGCAGTATAGCCAATACCTTGCTCTCTTAATAAACGCTCTACTTGTTTTAAACTGTAAACATTTTGTTTATCAAGTGGGTAGACAATTAATGAACGTTGTCCATCAAAACGCGTCATCGAGTTATTGATTAACGCGATAGGTGATGTTGGTGGACGAATATCCATCGGCTGATAATTAATTTTGCCTGTTTCAGGTAAGCGGTAGGTGCTATCTTCTTGCAGTAAAGTTAGCCCACCAGTATTCAGGGGAGCAAAGGAAACTTGCTGTTCAGTGTGTTTACTAAAAGTATCATCAGCAGATTGCTTGCTTTCATTGCTTGTTGAACAAGCGGCCAAAGTGAGTAATAGGGGAGTGGTAAATAACCAATATTTCATCATTATTCCTCAAGGTTAGGTTACGCGTTTGATATTATAAAGTAGCATAAAAAGATAAAAATATTCAATTTTCTGCAACTTTGACCAATTTATTCGGAAAAAGTTTAAAGGGGGCGAATAAATCACCGCCCCCTTTATTTACTATGGTTAATTATAATAATTTCGCCGCTTGAAGTGCTTTGAGCATAATTGGCTGTGCGCTTTCACTTAATACAGTGAGTGGTAAACGTAGCACAGGTTCTGGAATTAACCCAAGTTTATAAGCCGCCCATTTCACTGGAATTGGGTTTGATTCCACAAATAGATCTTTGTGAAGTGGCATTAAGCGTTGATTAATTTCTTCCGCTTCATCAAATTTACCAGCAAGGGCTAAATTACACATTTTTGCCATATCTGCTGCGGCAATATTGTTGGTTACAGAAATAACACCTTCACCGCCTGCTTTCATACTTTCTAAGCCGGTTGCATCATCACCGCTTAATACAATGAAATCATCACCAGCGAGCTGTTTAATTTTAGCCACGCGACTTACATCACCTGTTGCTTCTTTGATACCCACAATATTTTTTATTTTCGCTA
The DNA here is from genome assembly GCF_900454535.1 of Avibacterium avium. Taxonomy (GTDB): domain Bacteria; phylum Pseudomonadota; class Gammaproteobacteria; order Enterobacterales; family Pasteurellaceae; genus Avibacterium; species Avibacterium avium. Next base: position 1,994,786 of record NZ_UGSP01000001.1, on the reverse strand, counting down.
AGCGGGCCACCGTTTCAGGTTGCATATCACTGCCCGTACGGCCCGGCACATTGTATAAAATTTGGGGTAAATCAGTGCTTTCTGCAATGGCTTTAAAGTGCTGATACATTCCTTCTTGGGTTGGTTTATTGTAATAAGGCACAACAGATAAACAACCAGCCACCCCACTGCCATTTAATAATTTCGTCATTGTGATGGCCTCACTGGTCGCATTTGCACCAGTGCCTGCAATCACAGGAATGCGACCGTCTGCAAATTCAAGGGTTTTCAAGATGGTTTTTACATTTTCTTCAATGCTTAATGTTGCTGATTCACCTGTTGTTCCCACTGAAACAATCGCGTGCGTTCCTGCATTGATATGATGCTCAACGAGTTTCTTTAACGCATCAAAATCCACTTCACCATATTGATCCATTGGCGTGATCAGAGCTGTAATGCTCCCATAAAATAAAGGGTTGTTTGCAGACATAAGGGCCTCCGAATTATTTTTGTTATCTATATTGAGTTTGCTTGAAAAATTCTCATTAGGATCGCTAAAATAGCGTTAATTTGCAAATCATTTTTTTGCTTTTTTTCACTAACTTGCTATTTTTAAGGATATTTTTTATGCAAACATTAAAAGTGGGCGATTTTGCACCGCACTTTTCGTTACTTGATCAAAATGAACAACCTGTTGCGCTGACAGATTTTAGCGGCAAAAAAGTCTTGGTTTATTTTTATCCTAAAGCACTTACACCAGGTTGCACGACACAAGCTTGCGGATTAAGAGATACGAAAGCTGAGCTTGAAAAGCACAATGTGGTTATTTTAGGGATTAGCCCTGATAGTCCTAAAAAATTAGCCAATTTTGCCGAGAAAAAATCGCTTAATTTCATCTTGCTTTCTGATCCTGATCATCAAGTGGCAGAACAATTTGGCGTGTGGGGTGAGAAAAAATTTATGGGCAAAACCTATGACGGCATTCATCGCATCACGTTTTTAATTGATGAACAAGGAAAAATTGAAAAAGTGTTTGATAAATTTAAAACTGGTGAACATCATCAAGTGGTGCTAGATTATTTGCAGCAAGGAAATTAGCTTGAACGAATTAGTTTCCTTTTGTAAAGTGCAGTGAAATTCTTTTGGGTTTTTCTAACGCTATGAATAATAAGGCTTTTTATCGCTAGTTTTGGCGCTGAAAAAAGTTCAGCAAAAACGCTGAAATAATGATAGAATCGCAAGGTTAAATAGTTTCTGTATTGACTATTTATACTTATACCATTTTAATAACAAATTTAACAATAAAGAGAAGGGCACATTATGAGTAATGTAAAAATCACTTTTACCACTACACGCATTTTTGCTCACGATTTAGTTTCTGAGCTTTTAACCATTGGTGCATTATCTGCCGAAGAAACCAAACAAAAAGGTGAAGATAAAGCAGAAGTTGTTGCTGAATTCAGCGATACTGTTGAAGTGCCAGATGTGATCGCAGCATTAGCGGAATCTGGTATCACAGATATTCCTTACACTGTGGGTTAATAAGCCAGTTAATTGTTTAAAAAATATAAAAATTCACCTTTTATTTAAGGTGGATTTTTTATAGGAAAAGTGCGTTTAAAGATAAAAACATTGCGTTTTTTACCGCACTTTATTTAACACAGGGTAGAGAAAATAAAATTATTTTCCCCAAACTTCCTCAACAATTTCACGAATAAAATTCAGTTTGTTCCATTGTTGCTCTTCTGTCAGGATATTGCCTTCTTCCGTTGAAGCAAAGCCACATTGCGGGCTTAAACAAAGCTGGTTGATGTCCACATATTGTGCGGCTTCTTGAATACGTTTGATGATTTCGTTTTTATCTTCAAGATTGCCGTCTTTTGAAGTAACCAAACCTAGCACCACTTGCTGATCTTTAATAAAGCGCAATGGTTTGAAATCGCCCGAACGATCGCTATCGTACTCAAGGAAGAAGCCATCAACATTACAGTTACCAAATAGGGTTTCTGCCACAGGTTCATAACCGCCCGATGAGAACCAAGTTGAGCGGAAGTTACCACGGCAAATGTGCATTGTAATGGTCATATCCGCAGGCTTCGCGGCAATAATACGGTTCACCATATACACATAATCTTTCGCTAGTTGCTCTAAATCGAAGCCACGTTCTTGATAAGCTTGGCGTTTTTCTTCAGAACATAATTCGCCCCAGCTCGTGTCATCTAATTGTAGGTTACGGCAGCCTAGTGCATAGAATTTTTGCATCGCACTAATATAAGCGTCCGCAATATCATCAAGTAATTGTTGATTGTTGTTTTTATAACGCTCAATTGGCTGATAATCTGTTTCACGCACCGTACAAATTAAATGCAACATTGAAGGCGATGGAATGGTGAATTTAACGGGATAATCGCCAGCAATTTGCTGTAAAGAACGGTAATGTTCAAGGAATGGGTGAGTATCCGAGAAACCGATTTTATCAATAATTTTCAACGTCTTAGGACGAACATTATGATGTTTAAATTGAACAGAAAATTTTTCTGCTTCCACTTCTTCCACGCCATCTAACGCACTTAAGAAATCTAAATGCCAAAAGGTACGGCGAAACTCTCCGTCGGTTACCGCAGGTAAGCCCACTGCTTTTTGGTGCGCCACTAAATTGGCAATTTCTTTATCTTCCACTTGGGTGAGATCCGCACAAGAAATATCCCCACAGCTACATTGCTGACGTGCCTGTTTTAAACTTTCAGGGCGTAAAAAACTGCCAACAATATCAAAACGATAGGGCGCTTTATCACGAAGTTGTGCATTAGGAAATAGTTTGCTCATAATCACTCTCTTTTAGTTATATTTAGATAGAACGCCGTGATTTTAACAAAAAATTCACACATATTCTAAAAAAATCCCCAAAAAACCACCGCACTTTTAAAACCATAATAATTTTTACGATCAGGATCGCAAAACCAAATTGCATTTTCCACAACTGTAAAAAAGTCGCTTAATATCCAAACCAAATTTTTATCGCGCAGAAAAATCGGGGAGAAAATTATGCCTTATATTCAGCCTATCCTGCTCATTTTATTCACGCTATGTTCACTACTAGCTAAGGCTAATCCGCCAGATTTAATGCTACTTGGCACTTACCACAATCAAAATGTGCAAGGTTGGGTGATGAGCGAAAAGTTAGACGGCATCAGGGGATACTGGGACGGCAAACAGCTTTTTACAAGACAGAATAAAATTCTCACGCCGCCATATTATTTCATTAAAGATTTTCCGCCTTTTACCATTGATGGTGAACTGTTTAGCCAACGCAATGCATTTGAGCAAATTTCTTCTATTGTGCGTTCGCAAAAAGATAAAGGCTGGGAAAAATTAAAGCTCTATGTGTTTGATGTGCCTAATGTCAAAGGCAATTTATTTGAACGTTTAGCGGTGTTGGAAAATTATTTAGCCCAGCACCCAAGCCAACATATTGAAATTATTAAGCAAATTCCAATTGAACATTATGCCCAAGTGCAAGATTTCTTGCGTGAAGTAGAACAAAAACAAGGGGAGGGTTTGGTGCTGCGTAACCCTAACGTGCCTTATGAAAACAAACGCAGTCAGCAAATTTTGAAATTAAAGACCGCGCTTGATGAAGAATGTGAAGTGATTACACACTATAAAGGCAAAGGGCAATTTGCTGATAAACTCGGTGCGATTACTTGTAAAAATCAGCGTGGCGAATTTCGTATCGGTTCAGGTTTTAAATTAACGGATAGAGAAAATCCACCGCCAATCGGTTCAATCATAACCTACAAATATCGTGGTCTAACACAAAAAGGGCTGCCAAGATTTGCCACTTATTGGCGGAAATCATCAGAAGATTGTTGCGGTAAAAATTATTAATAAAGTGCGGTAAAAAATAAGGCAGATTTTCATCTGCCTTGATAATAAGTTGGTTAAATTGTGAAATGAATATCTAAGGAAGATTATTTCACGCGCGCACCTGCTTTAGCGCCAGAATCTACATCAAGCAAGAATAAATCTGCGCCGCCTGTGCCTGCGGAAAGGATCATTCCTTCAGACATACCAAATTTCATTTTGCGCGGTGCAAGATTGGCTACCATAATCACCATTCGCCCTTCCAGATCTTCTGGTTTGTTGTAGGCTGCTTTAATGCCCGAGAACACTTGACGCTGTTCCACGCCTAAATCTAGGATAAATTTCAATAATTTATTGCTTTCGGGCACGGCTTCGCATTTCAGTACTTTGGCAACACGCAAGTCTAATTTGGCGAAATCATCAATGGTGATGGTTTCTTCAAAAGGCTCAAAATCTGCTGCATTTTGTACCGCACTTTTTTCTGTGCTACTTTGCGGATTAAGTTGAGCATTTTCCGCTTTTGATGCTTCGATCATTTGCTCAATTTGCTTCATATCTAAACGAGAGAACAAGGCTTTAAACGGCGCAATTTTGTGAGCAAGCAATGGTGTTGCAAGGTTATCCCAAGTAATTTCAGTCTGTAAGAAGGCTTCAGCACGTTCGGCTAATTGGGGTAGCACCGGTTTTAAGTAACCGATTAATACACGGAATAACTCAATACCCATTGAGCAAACTTGTTGTAACTCTTGCTCGCGGCCTTCTTCTTTGGCAATGACCCAAGGGGCTTTTTCATCAATATATTTATTGGCTTTATCCGTTAATGCCATAATTTCACGAATGGCTTTGCCGAATTCACGGTTTTCGTAATAAGCTGCAATGTGATCCGCTTGTGAAGTAAATTCTGCAAATAAAACAGGATCTTGCAAGCTGGCCGCTAATTCCCCAGCAAAACGTTTTTGGATAAAGCCTGCATTGCGTGAAGCAAGATTGACTAATTTGTTTACTACATCGGTATTTACGCGCTGTACGAAATCTTCCAAATTGAGATCTAAATCGTCAATGCGGTTGCCTAATTTTGCCGCATAGTAGTAACGTAAATATTCGGGATCAAGGTGTTTTAAATAGGTCGCCGCTTGGATAAATGTACCGCGAGATTTCGACATTTTCTCGCCATTCACCGTAACATAACCGTGTACAAAAATATTATCAGGCTTGCGTAATGTCGCCCCTTCTAACATCGCTGGCCAGAATAATGAGTGGAAGTACATAATATCTTTACCAATAAAATGATAAAGCTCAGCTTGGCTATCTTTATGCCAAAAACTGTCAAAATCAATGTTGCCTTTACGGTTGCACAGGTTTTTGAATGAAGCCATATAGCCAATCGGGGCATCAAGCCAAACATAGAAATATTTGTTTTCTGTGCCTGGGATTTTAAAGCCGAAGTAAGGTGCATCACGAGAAATATCCCATTGTTGCAGCCCCGCTTCAAACCATTCTTGCATTTTATTTGCTACTTCTTGTTGCAATGAACCAGAGCGAATCCACGCTTTCAACATTGCTTCAAAACTTGGTAAGTCAAAGAAAAAATGCTCACTTTCTTTCAACACAGGCGTTGCACCCGATACCGTAGAACGCGGATCGATTAATTCCGTTGGGCTGTAAGTGGCAGAACAAACTTCACAGTTATCGCCATATTGATCAGGGGATTTACATTTTGGACAAGTGCCTTTAACAAAGCGATCAGGCAAGAACATTTGCTTTTCAGGATCGAATAATTGCGAAATAGTACGGCTTTTGATAAAACCATTTTCTTTTAATTTATTGTAAATGCTTTCTGCTAGCTCGCGATTTTCTTCGCTATGGGTTGAATAATAATTATCAAAACTAATGTTAAAGCCTTTGAAATCTTCAACGTGTTTTTGTTGCACATCAGCGATCAACTGCTCAGGGGTAATGCCCATTTGATCGGCTTTAAGCATAATTGGCGTGCCGTGCGCATCATCAGCACAAACAAAATAAATTTCGTTGCCACGCATACGTTGGAAGCGCACCCAAATATCGGCTTGGATATGCTCAAGCATATGTCCTAAATGGATCGGACCGTTTGCATAAGGCAATGCGCAAGTGACTAAAATTTTACGAGGTGAATTTGACATTATCTGTTACCTTTATCATCAGAAAAATTGTGCCGAATTTTACCTTATTGGCGGTATTTTTTCCAGTTCAAGGCGGTTTATCTCAATTTATACTTAACAGCACCGCCTTGCCGTGTTTAAATATACCCACAAATTTACTCAACTATTCTCTAACCATTTACTTAACAGCGACTTAACAATAGGAAATAATGATGAGCATTCATTTTTCAGCGAATTTAAGCGAGGCTCAACAAGCCGAAATTCAACAATTATTCCAACAATTTCAACACCCTAGCTTACAACGTGATTTAATCAGCCTTAATGCGATCAAAAAAGTGGAGCTAGGCGCAGGCGTTTTACGCATTGAAATCACAATGCCTTTTGCGTGGAACAGTGGTTTTGAACAATTAAAAGCAGCGCTAACCACTGCGCTAGAAAAAATCACCCAAGCCACAGAAGTAAAATGGGTGCTGAACTACCAAATTGCCACCTTAAAACGCGCCAATAATCACCCCGCGGTAAAAGGCATCAAAAATATTATTGCAGTAAGTTCAGGCAAAGGCGGTGTAGGCAAATCCACCGTTTCCGTCAATTTAGCCTTAGCCTTACAAGCACAAGGTGCAAAAGTTGGCTTGCTCGATGCGGATATTTATGGCCCGTCTGTCCCCCATATGCTTGGCGTGGCAGATCAGCGTCCAACTTCGCCAGACAACAAACATATTAACCCTATTGAAGTGTATGGATTACGCACCAACTCCATTGGCTATTTGATGGAACCTGATAACGCCACCATCTGGCGCGGCCCAATGGCAAGCAGTGCGCTAAGCCAGCTTTTACAAGAAACCTTATGGGCGAAAGACGGCGTGGAGCTAGATTATTTAGTAATTGATATGCCACCCGGCACAGGCGATATTCAGCTTACGCTCTCACAACAAATCCCTGTAACTGGCGCGATTGTGGTTACCACACCGCAAGATATTGCTTTAATTGATGCGATTAAAGGCATTTCAATGTTCCAGCGCGTTTCTGTCCCTGTGCTTGGCATTGTGGAAAATATGTCTGTGCATATTTGCAGCAACTGCGGCCATCACGAACCTATTTTTGGTACAGGTGGCGCAGAAAAAATGGCGGAAAAATATCAAGTAAAAGTGCTAGCACAACAGCCATTACATATCCGCTTGCGCGAAGATATGGATAACGGCAAACCAACAGTTATTTCCGCACCAGACAGCGAAATTGCCCAATCTTTCCTACAACTCGCCGAAAAAGTTGCCAGCGAACTTTATTGGCAAGGCGAAATTATTCCAAGCGAGATTTTATTTAAAGCGGTGGAATAAAAAATAGCATCAACGAAAAGAGCGGTGGTTTTTCACGGAGTTTTAAGTGGTTAAAAATTTGTGGAAAATGACCGCTCTTTATTATTTGGTTCTTTATTGTTGGTTAAACGCTTTTGTCTTTAGAATGAATAACGGGTTTCGCCGTTGGCGACTTACTTTCTTTTGCTTACCCAAAAGAGAGTAAGCAAAGAAAAGCTCCCCAATCATCGTCAAATTTCTCTTACTCACAGCCTGCGTTATTTTGTCTTGCCGTACTGGCGTACTGTCTTCGACAAAATGCCTTGTCTGTAAGTGAGAAATTTAACGAACCCGCTTTTCCTCATTCCAATAAAATTTTCTTAACGAAAAATCAGCCTGATGTTCGCTTCGCTCTCGCTCGGTGTGATTTTTCTAAAAATTTTAGGGGCTGTAGTAGATTAGCAACAATGCTATACTACAAAAATGAAGATAACATATTGTAAATTAAAGAAATCCATACAGAAAAAACTGCTTGAGTTTTTTGTCGCAGAAGTTACTGCAAGAACGGCAGCAAATTTGCTAGATATTCAACCGAATACAGCCGCTTTGTTCTACCATAAAATCAGGCTTGTGATTGACTATCATTTATCCCTTGAAGTTAACGAGATTTTTGAGGGGGAAATTGAACTAGACGAAAGCTATTTTGGTGGTCATCGAAAGGGAAAACGAGGACGAGGAGCGGCTGGAAAAGTTGCTGTTTTTGGGTGACTAAAACGACAAGGAAAGGTATTTACTGTTGTGGTTGAAAACACCAAGAGAGAAACATTACTCCCTGTTATTAAAAGAAAAATCAAGCCTGATGGCTGGGTTTATACGGACACTTATCGCAGTTATGATGCGCTTGATGTGAGTGAATTTCACCACGAACGAATCAATCATTCCGAGCTATTTGCGGTGAAACAAAATCATATTAATGGCATTGAAAATTTTTGGAATCAGGCGAAGCGGATACTGCGAAAATATAATGGAATTAACCGAAAAAACTTTCCTTTATTCTTGAAGGAATGTGAATTTCGGTTTAACTTTGGGACACCAAAAGAGCAGTTAAAAATATTGCGAAAATGGTGTGAAATTTAGGGCTAATCTACTACAGCCCCATAAAAAATGTGGGAAAAAAACACCGCACTTTTTATATTAACAATAAAAATAGGCTTAATGATTAAGCCTATTTTTTATCCATCAATTATGCTTTACTCAACTCGTCCGCCATCACTTCGGCTTGTTTGAGCATAAACTCAATGGCTTCATCTTTGTTCTCTGGTGGGTATCCATATTTTCTGAGCGTTCTTTTGATCAGCCCACGCATTTTTCGCCCGCACAGATTCCTTATACTGCCAATCAATGGTAACGGATTTTTTCAATTTTTCGGTGATTTCTTTGGCGAGATTCAGCAACACTTCATCGCCCAAAATTTCCACCGCACTTTGGTTTTGGCTTAAGGCATCGTAAAACGCCAGCTCCGCCGTGCTAAGGCCTAATAAATACTATTATTCGATAGCAACAAACACTTTGCCTTTCTCTCTATTTTTCGCATAAAATAGCTTCCATTAGTATCAAATGCTTTTGTTTGTTAGTAACGAACAGATTGATAAGGAGTTAGTTTATGTTGTTAAAATCAGAAATTACCCAAGCTATTACAAGCCAGCAACAGCAGTTATTATCGCAGCAGACCTATCCACGAAAAATACTGGAAAAAATCAAAATTCTGCCTAATTTTGCTTTGGTGGTGTCGGGTATTCGTCGTAGTGGAAAAAGTACATTGCTCACTCAACTTATTAAGAAACAAGCAGAAAATAATTATCTTTTTCTCAACTTCGATACCCCTCAACTTTTTAATTTTGAGTTTAGCGATTTTGCCTTGCTCGATGAAATCATTGCAGAAAACCCACAGATTCAAACACTCTATTTTGATGAAATCCAAGTGATTGACGGTTGGGAAGTGTATGTGCGAGGCAAACTTGATCAGGGCTATCAAGTGGTGGCAACGGGTTCTAATGCCTCTTTGCTCAGCCGTGAGCTCGGCACAAAACTGACAGGGCGGCACATCAGTAAAGAGCTTTTCCCTTTCTCTTTTGTGGAATTTTGCGAATTTCTCGGCAAGGCAAAAAATGCTGAAGGGGTCTCAGATTATTTGACTCTCGGTGGTTTTCCGCAATATCTGCAATTTAATGAAGATGAAATTTTAAACGCCTTGATTAACGATATTTTATACCGCGATATTATCGTCCGTTTTGGCATTCGTGACGAACGTGCGATGAAGCGTCTGCTACTTTTTCTGGCGGGTAATGTGGGCAATTTAATCAGTGCAAACAAACTCAAACAAAGCCTTGAAGTAAAAAGCACTTCCACCGTACAGGAATATCTTTCGCATTTAGAGCAAGCCTATGTGATCCATTTGCTGCCAAAATTTGCTTATTCCTACAAAACTCAGCTCGCTAACCCACGAAAAGTCTATTTTATTGACAATGGTTTACAGCGTGTAATTAGCCCATCTTTCAGCCAAGATCTTGGCAGAAAACTGGAAAATGCCGTATTTTGGGAACTTAGACGACAATTTTCCGAGCTGTATTACTACAATGAAAACAACAAAGAATGTGATTTTGTGGTCTGCCAAAACAGCACGCCAACACAGATTATCCAAGTCTGCTGGCAGATAAACGCCGAAAATATCGCCCGAGAACGGGACGGCTTAGTTGATGCTATGAATTTCTTTAAATTGGAGCAAGGCGTTATTGTTACTTTTGATCAGGAAGATAAAATGATTGTTGATGGCAAAGTGATTGAGATTGTGCCGTTTTGGAAGGTGTTTGGGGAACAAAATTATGGCTAAAATACATTTATTGAATGAATATAATCTTGCAAAAGCTAGCCATAAAAAAATGGAAAATCTGAAATAAAAAATGTGCGAAAAAATCACCGCACTTTTTATATTAACAATAAAAATAGGCTTAATAATTAAGCCTATTTTTTATCCATCAATTATGCTTTACTCAACTCGTCCGACACCACTTCCGCTTGTTTAAGGATAAATTCAATGGCTTCTGGCTCGTCATCAGGGGGATATTTATATTTTTTCAAGGCTCGCTTGATGAGAACACGCATTTTCGCTCGCACGGATTCCTTATATTGCCAATCAATGGTAACGGATTTTTTCAATTTATCAGTGATTTCTTTGGCGAGATTCAGCAACACTTCATCGCCCAAAATTTCCACCGCACTTTGGTTTTGGCTTAAGGCATCGTAAAACGCCAGTTCCGCCGTGCTAAGGCCTAATTCTTGCCCTTTGCTGAGCTGATCTTGCAGTTCTTTTGCAAGTTTTAATAATTCTTTGATCACCTCGATCACGGTTAAATTATGCGCATTATATTGATTCAGCGCTTCTTTGAGCTTTTCTTCAAAGGTTTTTTGCACCGCAATATTGTTGCCTGCTTTGTCGCGAATTTCCCGTTTTAAATAACTTTCAATGGCAGAAGCCCATAAATTTGGCTTGCCACTTTTTTCAACGATACCTAGAAAATTATCGGAAAGAATGGAAATATCAGGGTGTTCTTCACCCATTAATTCAAATAAATCCACCACGCCGTCTGATTGCACCGCTTGGTTGAGCAGGCGGACGAGCTTGATTTGCTTTTCTTTTGGTGAACTTGGTGAACCTTGCTGATTCGCTGTTTTGATGATGGTGGCACGCACCGCATCAAAGAACGCAATTTCTTGCTCATAATGCTGGGCTTTCGGCATCGAACGGCAAAGAGCAAGCCCTTTTTTGGCGAGCGAAACCGCCTCTAAAAAGGCTCTTTTACGTGGTGTTTTGGCTTTTTTAGCAAAATCTTGCGAAATTTCCCCCGCACTTTGTGGATCATCGGGGTTCTTTTCTTGATGATCTAATTTCAGAATATGATTTGCAGCATCCCCAATGGCTTCGAGTAATTGCTTCGGATTTCGCTCTTGCAAGGCGTGGGGTAAATCAAAAATCTTGCCCTCAACAGGCGTAGCAAATTGGCCACGGATAATGTCCAGATATTCCAACATTTTTTGAAACACCTGATTAATATCGATTGTTACCTCACCACTGCCACCTGCGTTGGTATATTCTTCCGAGGCGGCTTTGAGTTCGTCTCTCAAGCCTACATAATCCACAATCAGTCCGCCATTTTCACGGCTTTTATTGCGGAACACACGGTTTACCCGCGCAATTGCCTGCATTAAATTATGCCCTTGCATTGGCTTGTCGATATACATTGTATTACACACAGGCGCGTCAAACCCCGTTAGCCACATATCACGCACGATCACGATTTTGAGCGGATCATCAGGATCTTTAAAGCGTTTTTCTAAGGTTTTATGTTCAGGCTTAGAATAACTATGGGCTTGCATACTTTCAGAATCTGAAGCACTGCTCGTCATTATCACCTTAATCGCCCCTTGATTGACATCATCGCTATGCCAATCTGGGTGAAGTTTGACAATTTCATCATAGAGCTTCACGCAAATTCGGCGGCTCATCGCCACCACCATCGCCTTGCTTTCAATTAGCTCGTTGCGTTTTTCAAAGTGCTGTACTATATCTTCCGCTAAGGCTTTAATTCGCGAATCACTGCCCATTAACTGCTCACGCACACGGAACGCATAGCTATTTTCGTCATCATCAAGTATTGTTTGCGCTTCTTCCACCGCTAGCCCAAAGTCCTCGCTTTCATTTAGACGAATTTGACGCGGTTCATAGGAAATCGGCACAGTCGCACCATCATTCACCGCATTTTGAATGTCATAAATAGAAATATATTTGCCGAACACATCTTGCGTATCGCGATCTTCAAGGCTGATTGGCGTGCCAGTAAAGCCGATAAAGCTCGCATTGGGTAGGGCAGTGCGCAGATATTTCGCATAGCCCTCGCGGTATGCCCCTTGTGCATTGAGCTTTTGATGAAAACCATATTGCGAACGGTGCGCTTCATCGCTAATTACAATAATATTGTGCCTTGTATTCAACACAGGGAATTGGCTTTCTGTTTCGTTTAAGCCGAATTTTTGAATGGTGGTAAAAATAATCCCACCGCTTTCCCGTTTTGCCAATTCCACACGCAGGGCTTCGCGATCTTCCACTTGAATTGGCGTTTGGCGAATAATCTCTTGATCTTGGCTGAATGTGGCGAAAAGCTGACCGTCTAAATCATTGCGATCCGTTACCACCACAATAGTTGGATTTTTCAATTCTGGCTGGCTGATCAGTTTGCCTGCATAAAACAACATAGAAAGGGATTTGCCCGAACCCTGCGTATGCCACACCACGCCAATTTTACGGCTATCGCTTAACTGCGCGCCAATGGTGGCTTCCACCGCTGCATTCACGCCATAGAATTGGTGATAGGCGGCGATTTTTTTCACCGTGCGCCCTTTGTTATCGCTTTCAAACACCACAAAATTATGCACATAATCGAGCAAGGTTTGCGGAGAAAACAGCCCTTTCAGCAAGCCTTCAAGCTCATATTCAAATTTCACACGCTGGCTTTTTTGGCTTTCATCGACCACACGCCACGGCAAAAAACGCTGAAAATCTGCCGTAAGCGACCCCACCCGCGCCATTGTGCCATCTGAAATCACCATCAACTGATTAAACACAAAAAGATCGTCAATTTCGTGCTTATAAGTTTGTAGCTGATTAAAGGCGCGATCCAAATCCGCATTCACCTTAAAGGGATTTTTTAGCTCAAAAATCACTAGCGGTAAACCGTTCACAAAGCACAAAATATCGGGAATTCGCTTGCCTTTATTGCCCTGAATATCAAACTGATTGATCACATAAAAAAGATTATTTTCAGGCTGTTTAAAATCCACCAACAGCGCCACATCGTGCTTTTCCTGATCGTTTTGCTGATAACGCACCTTCACCCCTTGCTTTAACAGTTGGTAAAACTGCTTATTGCGTTCTTCCACCGGCAAAATATCGCTTTTGCACACCAATTGCACCACATCAAGCAAGACTTCTTCGGGCAAGTGCGGGTTAATTTTGCGTAAACTTTGCAATAAATGGGGCTTCAGCACCACTTCTTTCAGGCTATCCCGCCAAGGGCAAACCAGCTCAGCCAACACCTCCTTGCCATAGGCATATTGCCAACCAAGGGATTTCAATTGTTCAATGGCGAGATTTTCAATGGTGGATTCGTTTATTCGCATTGGGGATTCCTTTTGTTGTTTTTCATTATTTCAGCGTAGGGTGGGCTTTAGCCCACCGTTTAATATAATTTCCCATTCGGTGGGCTAAAGCCCACCCTACGGCCAAAGCGCGGTGAAAAAATTAATGATTTTTTTACCGCACTTTTTTATTTTTGTTGATTCTTCAGAAATATATTGGTTATCGCTGGATTGCCTCTCTATTTCTTTGTAAAGAAGAGATAGAATATTTCTGTAGGGTAATCGTTTTTTTAATTTTTCATAATAGTTGTAAGATTTATCTTGCTTTAAACAGATAAATAGTCGTAGTAATTCATCATCAATTTTATCATCATAGAAAATGTCAGGGCTTTCAGGTGAATATATTGATTTGTATATGTTTATTAATTCCAACAATCTATCTAATAACACTCTTATTTCATTTCTTTCAATTTCGTTTAATAATATGCTTGGGTTTTTTGCTTGCTCGTCTAGGTGTGCAGTTAATTTAACTCTGATATGCTGTACTTTTCCTAAAGTCTTTCTTATTGAAACTCGAATTTTATTAATCTTTATAAGGTTCTCATTATTTTTATCTAAATCTAAATAGGTTCTTAGTTTTTTAAAGCTTATTTGCTTTTCAGACTCTGTTATTTTATACATAGTGTTAATGGAGTCATATAATGTAATATTAGTAAGATGGTGGAATGTATAAGGTGTTTGATTAAACCACTTTATTTTACTCTTGGTTGATCTTATCTTTAATAAAGCACAATATATCCTAAATGCAGCATCTGCTTGTTTAAGATTGTAACCTATAACATCTATATAAGATTTTATTTCTTTATTCATAACTCTATTTCTCCACTCAAAAGTCTAGGCAATAATCCATCTCTAGTTTTAGTTAAAGTAGAATTTTCACCGCTGTTTACAATAATTTTATCCAGTAAATTTTTTACTACATTTTCAAAAGCAATATGGATCTCTTTTGTAGCAATGATTACTGGATAAGAAAGAATTTCCCTTGTGCTGATATTGGCTTGGGCTGAGCCTTTAGCATTCGTTTCAGTAAATGCCTTAAATTCTTTTTGTCTAGCCAGACAATAAATAAAACAATAATAATTCATTGTTTCTGTAATTTTTTTAGGAATAAATTTCGCAACACGTTGATTTATCATTGCCTTTTCTTGATAAGGTATTCTACCCACTTCACCAACATATCCAGTTAGCCCAACCAAAATATCACCTTCCGAAGCTAAAAAATCTGCCCGAAGCGTTTCATTTTCTGGTGCAACAAAACTGCCATTATCAAGCTCAATAAGCATTGGTTTCACTGAACCAATTTTTATGACAGGAATGCCTTCATCAGTCCATTCTTTGCTTTTAAAAGCATAACCGTTTTTCATTTCGCAAATATGGTTTAGCGTTGTAACCTCCCACCCCTTCGGCACTAATCCCATTCCACTTTCCACAAATTCGCTTGGGAAAGCGGCGGCGGTTTGTTGCAGTTGGTGGTAGGCGGTGGGATCTTGGGTTTTAAGTGCGGTGATTTTTTCCACAGTTTTTCCGCTTAAGCAAGCCATTGCTGCCAGTTCGGCTTGTTCGGTGGTTTCGCCACGCGCCAAGGCGTTGGCTTTGGCGTGTACAGGGGCGAAGTCGATAAACCAGTGTTTAAAAATCCCTTGTGCGATTTGTTCTAGGGTTTGGTTGGTTTGGGTGTTTAGTTCTATTTTCTGATCTAATGAAAATAACTTTTCAGCTATATCATTTTGTATTTTTATATCTATGTAAGGAATCATTAATTTACTGAGATCACTTCCCCGAATCCCTGAAGCCCCAGCACCTTGTTCTATTATAGTATCCATTATATTTCTGCCTATATTACTTCTAAAAAAATAGAAATAAAATAATGGGTTTGCTTTATTTTTATCTAATCTACATCTAATAATGTGCGATTCAAAACAGACTTTTTCATCATCGCTAATAAAAATAGAGCATTGACCAGCTCCGCTTCTTACCAAAGATTGTCTTGCAAAAAGTAAATCATAATTTTCTAATAGGGAGTTTTTTTCTTCTAATTCTGTTAAAGGCACTCTATCCATAGAAATATTATTAATTATAGGATAAGAAAATAGCTCACCCATATTTACCATTTTATATCCTTTTCCCCTAATTTTTTTAGGTTTTGTAACGCCATTTCTTAAGGGAATTTCAAATAAGGTTTCAAATGACACTTTTTTCATATTTAAATCCCCAAACTCTTCTTAATCTTCTCTTCCAACTCTCGCCCTTGTTCAAATTGTTGATTTAAAAGTGCGGTGAGTTTTTCCATTTTTTCGGCGAAAGGAATGCCGTCATCTTGTTGTTCTGCCGTGCCGACATAACGCCCTGGGGTGAGAACAAAATCATTATTGGCGATTTCCTCAAGGCTGGCGGCGTAGCAGAAGCCCGCTTGGTTTTCATAGCCGTTGTTTTGCTGCCAAGCGTGGTAGGTGTTGGCGATGTGGGCGATGTCCTCAGGGGTGAAATCGCGCAGGGTGCGGTCTTTCATATAGCCGATTTCTCGTGCGTCAATAAACAGCACTTCTTTTTTACGCGCTTTGTTTTTGTTTAAAAACCAAATGCAGGCAGCGATTTGGGTGTTGGTAAAGAGCTGGTTTGGTAGGGCGACCATCGCTTCCACCAAATCCGCTTCAATTAGGCGTTGGCGGATTTCGCCCTCGCCCCCTGTTTGGCTGCTCATTGAGCCGTTTGCCAGCACAATGCCCATTCGCCCTTGTGGCGCAAGGTGGTAGAGCATATGCTGAATCCACGCAAAGTTGGCGTTGCCTTTTGGTGGCACGCCGTATGCCCAGCGTGGATCACCTTGTAAGGATTCGTCCCACCAATCTTTCACGTTAAATGGTGGATTTGCCATTACAAAATCCATTTTCATATCAATATGTTGTGGATTAGTGAAGCTGTCGCCGCGTTTGCCAAAGTTAAATTCAATACCGCGGATTGCCATATTCATTGCCGCCAGTTTCCAAGTGGTAGGGTTGTATTCTTGTCCATAAATAGATACTTGGTTAATGCTGCCTTGGTGTGCGCGGATAAATTTTTCTGTTTGCACAAAGAAACCACCCGATCCCATTGCAGGGTCGTAAATGCGGCCTTGATAGGGTTCAAGCATTTCAACAATCAGGCTTACAATGGATTTTGGGGTGAAATATTCACCGCCTCGTTGTCCTTCTTTAGCAGCAAATTCACCAAGGAAATATTCATAAACGTGGCCTAGAATATCTTTTGCTGCCATTGAAATAGGTTCGCCGTTGTAAGTGGGCTGGCTGAAATTGGTATCAGAAAAGGTGGAAATCAAGCCGATGAGCGTTTTGTCGTTCACATCAAAACCTGAAATGCGTTGGATAATGCCTTTGAGTTTTGGGTTTTTATCTTCAATGGCGGTAAAGGCATTATCAATCAGATTCGCCACGCCACGGAATGTGCCACCCCAAGGCAATGCTGTTCCTTGATTTAAGGTCGCGATGCTACGAATGGTTTCCCAACGGGCTTGCGGTGGCACCCAGAAGATGTTTTCTGCCGCATAGTTATCTTTATCTTCCATTTCTTCATCAAGGACAGCTTGATATTCTTCAGGGGAATATTCTTTCGGATCAATATAAAGCGGGCTTTGTGGATCTTGTAGTTCGGTGAGAAGTTTTTTGCGATGGGCAGTAAAACTATCAGAAATATATTTTAAGAAAATTAAACCAAGAACGATGTGTTTATAGTCGGAAGCGGAAAGTTGGTTACGCAGTTGATCTGCCGCAGTCCAAAGACGGGCATCTAATTCTTTTAAAAACGCTTGCTGTTGTGCGAGGCTGGCACTAGAATCTTGATTGATTGATTGATTGATTGATTGATTGATTGATTGATTGATTGATTGATTGATTGATTGATTGATTGGGTCATTTTTTTGCCTTTTTTCTCTTTATTTCAAATCATTAAAACCGCTAAATTATATCAAAAAATGCCTAATTTTAAACCGCACTTTGCCTTTTATTTTGTGAAAAATAGAAGGTAAAGTGCGGTGAGATTTTGGCGAAAAATCTAAACTTTTAATGATCTTAATCAAGTTTTTTGCTAGAATGGCACAGAATTTTAACTCCAACATTTTATTCAGAAGGAAAAAATTATGGCTTATACATTACCAGAATTAGGTTACGCTTATGATGCGTTAGAACCGCATTTTGATGCGCAAACAATGGAAATTCACTATACAAAACATCACCAAGCTTATGTAAACAATGCCAATGCGATTTTAGAAACATTGCCGCAATTTGCAGAGCTTTGCCCAGGTGAATTGATCACTAAATTAGCGGAAGTGCCAGCGGACAAGCGTACAGGTTTACGCAACAACGCAGGCGGCCACGTAAATCATAGTTTATTTTGGAAAAGCTTGAAAAAAGGCACAACCTTACAAGGTGCGTTAAAAGATGCAATTATCCGTGATTTCGGTTCTGTGGAAGCATTCCAAGCAGAATTTGAAAAAGCAGCGGCAACTCGTTTCGGTTCAGGCTGGGCGTGGTTAGTGTTAAACAACGGTAAATTAGAAGTGGTTTCCACCGCAAACCAAGACAGCCCATTAATGGGTAAAGAAATCGCAGGTTGCGAAGGCTACCCAATTTTCGGTTTAGATGTTTGGGAACACGCGTATTACTTAAAATTCCAAAATCGCCGTCCAGACTACATTAAAGAATTCTGGAACGTAGTGAACTGGGATTACGCAGCAGAGCGTTTCGAGAAAAAAATCAATCTGTAATTGTTAAAAATAATCTAAGGCTTGGGTTTCCAAGCCTTTTTTATTTTTTGTATGTGGCGAAGAGATAGGGTTGTCCATATTCATTTATCGAAGCGTATGCAATACGCACCTGCGCTGTGGAAAATTTGAAAAATGGGCGTAGGGGCAGACCTGTGTGTCTGCCCGAATAAGAAAACGTAGAAAACGTAGGATAGGCTTCAGCCTATCGCTTGACTCAACTTTTTCGGTCGGTGGGCTGAAGCCCACACTACATTCTAAAGAGGGGAGGTGGGCGAACACATAGGTTCGCCCTTACGCTGTGGAAAATTTGAAAAATGGGCGTAGGGGCAGACCTGTGTGTCTGCCCGAATAAGAAAACGTAGAAAACGTAGGATAGGCTTCAGCCCATCGCTTGACACGACTTTTTTGATCGGTGGGCTGAAGCCACCCTACATTCTAAAGAGGGGAGGCGGGCGAACACATAGGTTCGCTCCTACACAAATTATCAAACCATATTCACAAAAAGAGCGGTGGTTTTTTGTATTATTTTTGTAAGCGTTGTTTGCGGCGTTTTATTCTTCTTACCCAGCGGGTGATATGCCACGCTCTAGAAAACGTAGGATGGGCTTCAGCCCATCGCTTGGCACGACTTTTTCGAACGGTGGGCTGAAGCCCACCCTACGTTGCTACACAAATTATCAAACCATATTCAAAAAAAGAGCGGTGGTTTTTGGCGTTATTTTTGTGAACGTTGTTTGCGGCGTTTTATTCTTCTTACCCAACGGGTGATACGCCACGCTCTGGCGATAGAAAAAACATAAATGAAAAATAACAGAATAAAGCCGACAAACATTATCCATTCATTGATGTAATACACTTCGCCTAAAATGCCAAAACCTGCGCATAGCGCGGCGATAAAGGTGATTAATAAAAAGGCTTGGCGTGAGCTTAGTCCTGCTCGCACCATTAAATGGTGAATATGCAACCTGTCTGGGCGGAATGGACTTTTGCCTTTGCGTAAGCGGCGGTAAATAATGGCGATCATATCAATCACAGGAATGGCGATAATCCATAGTGCGGTGATTGGGTTCATTGGGTGGCCTTTGCCTTGCGTGCTAAGTAGCAAGATCCAAATAATGGTAAAGCCGATCAGCGTGCTGCCTGCATCGCCCATAAACACTTTAAATCTTGCGCCAAAAGGAATACCAAGATTGAGCATTAAATAAGGCAAAATAGCGATGATTAGGGCGAAGCTCCAATAGGCGAGATCCATTTGGTTATCTATTACCAGCAAGATGCCAATCGCACCAAAAGCCACGCTGGATAAGCCACCGAGCAAGCCGTCTATGCCATCTATCATATTGAACGCGTTGATCACAGCGATGGTGGCGAACACCGTGATCATCAAGCCGATTGAGCCGAGCGTTAATTGGAACGGGCCTAAAATTTGTCCAAGATGATCGAGATAAATATTACCCATATCGATCATTAAAATGGCGAGAAAAGCTTGGATTCCTGCGCGAATAAACGGGCTGATGTCAAAGCGATCGTCTAAAATACCAATAGCTAACAGCACAAAAATGCTGAAAAGATAGAGCGCTGGCAGCCGCATTTGATCCCATTCTAAAAAATAGAACACGCAGTTACCGATAAATAGCGAAATGCCCCCAATCAGGGGGATTGCCCCTTTGTGGCGTTTGCGGTAATTTGGTTTATCCACTAAACCGATTTTTTGCGCAATCGGACGCATTGCAAATAAAGAGAGCAGTGCGCCGAGAAATGTGAGCAGAAAACTCAACAACATAATGAATAATTTCAGTAAAAAATGAGTGGCGAAAGCATACCATAAAGGCAAAAGTGCGCATAAATATTTTTATAAATTTTTGGGGCTGCTGATAATTTTACAGTACAATAGCTCACAATTTTACTCAATTTCTCTCTTAAACAAGATAAAGGATAAACAATGAACCATTCAGAAAATTTCTTTTCTCAAGCGCAGAAAGTGATCCCCGGTGGGGTGAATTCCCCTGTTCGTGCGTTTAATGGAGTTGGCGGCACGCCAGTATTTATTGATCGCGCTGAGGGAGCTTATATTTTTGATGCGGACGGCAAGCAGTACATTGATTATGTGGGCTCTTGGGGGCCAATGATTTTAGGCCACAACCACCCAGCCATTTTAAGTGCGGTGTTAAAAACCGCAGAAAAAGGCTTGAGCTTTGGTGCGCCTACGCCGCTAGAAATTGACTTGGCAGAGCTAGTTTGCCAGCTTGTGCCTTCTATCGAAATGGTACGAATGGTGAGTTCAGGAACGGAAGCCACAATGTCTGCCATTCGTTTGGCGCGTGGTTATACCAAACGAGATAAAATCATCAAGTTTGAAGGCTGCTATCACGGCCATTCTGATAGTTTACTGGTAAAAGCAGGATCTGGCGCGCTAACCCTTGGTCAACCAAGCTCCCCCGGTGTGCCAGCAGATTTTGCTAAACACACCTTAACTTGCGAATACAACAATATTGATTCTGTTAAGCAAGCCTTTGAGCAATATCCTGATGACATTGCTTGTGTGATCATTGAGCCAGTGGCAGGCAATATGAATTGTATTCCACCAAAAGCCGGCTTTTTACAACAACTGCGTGAACTTTGTGATCAATATGGCGCATTGTTAATTATTGACGAAGTGATGACAGGTTTCCGCGTGGCATTAGGCGGTGCGCAGCAATATTATGGCGTAACCCCTGATTTAACCACCCTTGGTAAAGTGATCGGCGGCGGAATGCCCGTGGGCGCATTTGGCGGTAAAAAAGAAATTATGCAATATATCGCGCCAACCGGCCCTGTTTATCAGGCAGGAACGCTTTCTGGCAACCCAATTGCAATGGCTGCGGGCTTAGCTTGTTTAACCGAGCTGAAAAAAGCCGGCAATGAACAGCGTCTGGCTGAGCAAACAGAAAAATTAGCCCTTGGCTTAAAAGCGCTTGCCAACAAACACGGCATTCCATTTGTGGTGAATTATGTGGGCGGAATGTTTGGTATTTTCTTCACCGATCAGCCTGAAGTCAGCACTTATCAGCAAGTGATGAAATGCGATGCGGAAAAATTCAAGCAGTTTTTCCATAACATGCTTGAACAAGGTGTGTATCTTGCGCCATCTGCTTATGAGGCGGGATTTATGTCTTTAGCGCATAGCGATGAAGATATTGAGCGCACCTTGCAAGCCGCCGATAAGGCTTTCGCTGCAATGAAAACGGCGTAACGAAAAATAGCAACAAGCCGAAAATAGTAACGGGCATAGGGGGAAAAATGGAAAACGCGAACAAACAATATCAGCTGGCTTTGCTCAAAGTGCATAGCACCGCGGTGTTATTTGGTTTAACTGGCGTGCTAGGTGTGCTTATTGAAAGCAGCGCAGGCGTGTTGGTGCTAGGACGCGTTTTTATCGCACTGGCGGCACTTTCCCTGTTCTTCTTGTATAAGAAAACGCCCTTAACCAAACTTTCCCCACAAGGTATTTTGTTACAATTTGTGTTGGGGAGTTTGCTCACCGCCCATTGGGTTACCTTTTATATTGCGGTTAAAGTGGGCGGCGTGGCAGTAGGAACGCTCGGCTTTGCCAGTTTCCCCGCTTTTGTATGCTTATTTGAAATGCTGATTTTTAAAGTGCGGTTGAAATTGCGCGAGTTTTTCTTATTGCTCGCCATTACGCTTGGTTTAATCCTTGTTACGCCCGCTTTTGAATTTGGCAATCAATCCACACAAGGCCTGTTATGGGGCATTTTTTCAGGCGCAATTTATGGCTTGCTTGCGGTGCTAAATCGCAAAAATCGCGGCATACTTTCAGGCAGTCAAGCGAGCTGGTGGCAATATTTGGTGGGCGTTATCGTGCTTTTACCGTTTTATGCCAACGAATTACCGACAGTATCATTGCAAGATTGGTTTTGGATCGCCTGCATTGGCTTGCTCTGCACCAGCCTTGCGTACACCCTGTTTGTTTCCAGCCTTGACGTACTCAGCGCCAGAACCGCCGCAATGATTATTTCCCTTGAACCCGTTTACGCCATTTTAATCGCGTGGCTGTGGCTCAATGAAGTCCCAACACTCACAATGCTACTCGGCGGCGCAATCATCATCACCGCCGTAGCCTTAGAAAATTTACGCAAGTAGGGAATAAAAATCGGTGAGAAAATCACCGCGCTTTTGAAAGTGCGGTATTTTTATGAATTTTAGAATAGAGCTGAATACGAGCCTAAAACTTGCTTTTTTAGGTGGATTTTGATAAATTTTTAAGCGTGAGAGCAGAATGATTGTTTTCACTTCCTTGAGGTGCTTCGCTGCCTTAACGCGAACCTTAAAAGTGGTGCTTCGCTGCCTTAATGCGAACCTTAAAAGTGGTGCTTCGCTGCCTTAATGCGAGATTTAAAGAATAACAAAAGAGAGTATTATACTCTCTTTTGTTGTATATGGAGAGTAGATTAAGTGGAAAAGAAAAGGTTAGATCTTTATTACGTAGATGGAGATTATATTAAATATTTGAAATCTTTTGATAATAATGTTCAGCATAATTATGACAATAATAAAAATAAAAAACCTTATGTTGGTGTTGTATTAGATATGAATGGAAAATATTATTTTGCACCGCTAACCTCTCCTAAAGATAAACATTTAAAATTAAGAGATTCAGATCCTACAACATTTAAAATAAAGCATAATAGTAAATTTATAGGTTCTGTACTACTGAACAATATGATTCCTGTAAAGAAAGAGTTTATATCTAGGATAAATATTAATTTAGTTCAAGACAAAGTGTATCAAACGTTATTGAGAAAGGATTATCAAGTTATATCAAATAATCGTGATAAGATTGAAAATAAAGCAAAAGTTCTTTATAAAAATGTTATTGAACGAAATAATCCTTACTTTTCAAAGGTATCTTGTGATTTTAAAAAGCTAGAAATTGCTTGTGATAATTATTTGAAAAGATAATAATAATCAAATGGACTAAAATATAAAAAGGACAGTTTAAAAAATGACAGAAAATGTATTGCATCGAAAACACACAACACATTTTCGGAAGAAATATTTATAAAAAAATCACCGCACTTTAGGCTTCATTTTGTGATTCTAATGAAGCAGGGGATTTGCGGTTTTTATCCACCCATAATAAGAAATTGGCGTAAATCGTTCCAGCCACTGAGTGCCATACGCACGCCACTGCACAAACCACCGCTGATTCTGGAATGGTTGGGAAGAACTTCATACTTAATCCTGTAGCTAAACCTGCATTTTGCACGCCCACTTCCAAGGAGATAGTTTTCTTTTTCGCTAAGCTCATTCCAAATAATTTGCCTGATGCATAGCCAAGAGCGTAGCCGATCAGGTTATGTACCACGATACAAAGTAAAATGATTAAGCCTGATTGTAAGAAGTAATTCCCATAAATGGCGACCACCCCACCCACAATAAAGGCAAAGTTAATCACTGCCACGCCCGGCATTAACGCTTTGATGTCTTGGAACCATTGTTTGCGGTGTAAGCTGATGTTTAAAATCGAGCCCACTGCCACAGGCAACACAGTCACTAAAAGCATAAATTTAAACATTGCCCAGCCGTTCATTTCCACGCTTTGACCAACCAAATAGTTTAACAATAATGGTGTCATTACTGGCGCGAGCAAGGTTGATACGGTGGTCATTCCCACGGAAAATGCTACATCTCCTTTACATAAAAACGCCATAATGTTAGATGCCACACCACCAGGGCAAGAGCCAACTAAAACCAGACCAAGGGTAAGCGCAGGGGAAAGATCAAAACTTTTTGCAATAGCAATCGCCACAAAAGGCATTACGGTATATTGCACAATCGTACCAATAAGAATATCCAACGGGCGTTGCGCTAACACTTGGTAATCTTTTTTACCCAAGGTCATTCCCATTGAAAGCATAATAATGCTGATGATGAACACTTGCGTATTGCCTTTTACCCAAGTGAATAATTCAGGTTTATAAAAGGTGATTAACGCCAGCACAATAATAAAAAGTGCGGTGAATTTTGCTAATAAAAAACTGAGTTTTTTCAGAAATTGCATCGTTATGTGTTTCCTTTGATAAAAATAAAATAAAGTGCGAATTGTACGGCTAAACTCGTTTAAAATATAGCCATTATTTTAAATTTTTAATTAATTCTTCACTTAAATGTTGTCTTTCTTGCTCCGACAGCGCCTTGCCATCGCGATTAGTTAAAATAAAGAAATCTTCTGCTTTTTCGCCAATGGTGGTGATTTTGGCATTTTGAATATTAAGCTGAAGTGCGGTGAAAATTTGGCTGATTTCTGCCAAAAGCCCCGCTTTATCCAAGGCGAATAGCTCTATTTCTGTGTGCGTGGTTTTGGCCAAATGCAAGAATCGCACTTCGGTTTTTACCCGAAATGGCTTAAGTAGATGATTTTTCATCGTGCTGACTTTGGCGATTTTGTTTGTGCTTAAGGCTTTTTGCAGGGCGTGTTCTAGCTCACGGCGGCGATCAAATTTGGCAAGCGAACCATCTAATTCAGTTACAATAAAACTATCGAACACCTTACCGTCTTCCGCCGTGAGAATTTGCGCATCGTGAATACTAAAACATTTCGCGCCAATGGTACTCACCACTTTATGGAACAGGTTGGCTTGATCTTCACAATGAATAAACACTTCCGTGCCACCTGAGGAAAAACGATTACTAATTTTTACCACATTTTGCCCCGCACTTTGCTTGCGGCTTTCGGCGATTAGCCCAGTATGCCAGCTAATTTGCTGTGGATTGTTGCGTAAAAAATAATCTGGTGGGAAAGTCTGCCATAATTGTTCAATCGCGTCTTGCACAAGCTCGGGCTGGGCTTTTTGCAATAAAGCCAAAGCCTGATTTTTATGCTGGACGATTTTATCTTGATTATCCAACAAGCTGGCCATTCCTAAATTAAATTGCGCCGTGGTGGACTGATAAAGTCTTGTTAATAAAGAACGTTTCCAGCTATTCCAAAGGGTTTCGTTGGTGGCACAAATATCTGCCACGGTTAAACAAGTTAGCAAATCAAGGCGTTGCTGGGTTTTCACTTCTTCGGCAAAGGCAAGGACAATATTGGGATCGTCAATATCGCGCCGTTGTGCCGTAACGGACATCAATAAATGCTGCGCCACAAGCCATTGCATTAATTCACTCTCTTGGCTCGAAAAGCCGTGTAACCGAGCAAAATCCGCCATATCTTGCGCGCCAAGTTCAGCGTGATCACCACCACGACCTTTGGCAATATCGTGGAATAATCCAGCGAGATAAAGCAAAGTGCGCTGTGATAATCGGGCAAAAATGGCATAACAAATCGGGTGCGCGGTTTGGCTTTCTGGCTGGGTAAAACTTTCTAATTTTTGCATTACGCGCAAGCTATGTTCGTCAACAGTATAGCTATGAAATAAATCAAATTGCATCAGCCCCTCAATGTGCTGCCATTGCGGTAAATAGATGCGTAACACGCCGTATTGGTGCATTGGTAAAAAAGCCCGTTGTACGCAATGAGGCTGTTCAAATAAGCGTAAAAATTTTGCTCTACCTTGCACATTTTCGCTTAAATAGCCGTGAAATGTTTCGATCGTGCGGATTAATTGGCGTAACGTGCTGGAATGAATTTCCGCCGTTGGATATTGGGTCAGATAGAAAAACAAATCGAGCATACTGTCAGGCTGTTGCTGAAAACAGTCTTTCTGCGTTAAGCAAATAGCGTTATTGGCAAGGTAAAAATGGCGATCCAGCGGAAAACAAGTTTGCTGGCTTGGCTTATCGATAAAATGTTCACGATAATGCTTGGTTAAAATGTGAGTGAGCGTGGCAATGGTTTGTAAGGCTTGGAAAAAGGCTTTCATCATTTTTTCCACTGCTTGATTGCCCTCCCCTTGATAGCCGAGCAATTCGCTCACTTTCACTTGGCGATCAAATAACAATCGGTTGTCGTAACGCGTTAAAATTAAATGTAAAGCGAACCGCACTTTAAACAGAAACTGTTGTTTTTCTTGCAATAAATCGTATTCTTCAGGATAAATAAAGCCAGTTTGCAAAATATCTTGCAAGTTTTTTGCCCCCGTGTGGCGCAAGGCAAGCCAATACAACAAATGCAGATCACGCAAACCGCCGGGACTGTATTTTATGTCAGGTTCAAGGTTATAACTGGTATTGTTGTAGCGTTGATAGCGCGCATTTTTTTCGGCGATTTTGGCTTGATAAAAATCCGCCAGACGCCAAAAATCAGGTTGCATTAAAAGTGCGGTGAGTTTTTCAAATAATTGTTCATTACCGCATAAATAACGACTTTCAAGCAAATTAGTGGCGATAGAAATATCTTCTCGCCCAGCTTGTTCGCATTCAGTCAAGGTGCGAACAGAATGTCCCACTTCAAAACCGCAATCCCATAAAAATTGCACAAACTCACGGATTTGTTGTTGAATTTCTTCGCTAGGCTGCGATTTTGTTAAAATCAAAAAATCCAAATCCGACAAAGGAAACATTTCCCCACGCCCATAACCGCCCACCGCAATCAGGCTAAGATCCTGATGTTGATCCAGTCTAAAATGCGTCCAAAGATGTTGCAATAAATCGTCATAAAATTTTGTACGATTTTCCAGTAATTGATAGACGGAAGATTGCTGGAACTCAGCAAGCTCAAGGTTTTTCAGCTGATCTTTTTGCTGTTTGACGAATTGAATACTGAGTGGGATTGTAGGCGAGTAGGTAAACATTTGGACTTGTTCCTTTGGGGCTATTCAGCTTCAGGCAGACACACAGGTCTGTCCCTACATGGCATTGGTAATTCAACAAAATTGTAGGGGCGTACTGCGTACGCCCTTTTATTTTCCTATTCGAGGTTATGGGGCGTATGCAATACGCTCCTTGTATATTAAAATTAATATAAAATAGCAACAAAACTCTGTTATCTGCATCTCGCATACGCCCCAGGCAACAAACCGAGTTGTAGCAATGAGAGCAGATAACATTTCACCAAAAAACCGAACAGTTGCCAGACTTAAACCCGAATGCAAGGCAGGTTAATGATGAATGAACAAACTTATTGTGGTATTGATGTTGCTAAACGTCATTTCGTCATTGGGCTTTCTAACCAAAAACGAACAAAGACCGAAACCAACAACCCGAAAGGGATTGCGCATACCATTGAGTATTTACGTCGTTTCAGTGTGGACTTAATTGTCCTTGAAAGCACCGGTGGGCTTGAACTTCCATTAGCTAAAGCACTCCACCACGCAGGCTTTCGTGTGGTGATTGCCAACCCGCGACAAACCAATCAGTTTGCGATGTCGCAGTCACTAGCAAAAACCGACAATAAAGACGCCAAAATGTTGGCTTTTTACGCCCAGATGCTCGCAATGCGTGATAATGTAGCGCAACAGCTTTACATACCACCGACTCCCGAGCAAGAACAGCTTGAAGCCCTTGTTTCACGCCGTAATCAGCTTGTTGAAATGCGTTCCGCGGAGAAAAACCGCCTTGAACAAGTCCATTCCACACAACGACTCAGTGTTGAGCAGCATATCGACTATCTCAGTCTGCGTATTGATGAGCTGGATAGTGAAATCGAACATCATCTCAAACATTTTGACGATACAATAAAAAAGTTTAAAGACATCAAAGGGTTAGGCACACAAACGATAGCCGTTTTGATGTCAATGTTGCCTGAGTTAGGTCAATATACACATAAACAAATTGCTTCGCTTGTTGGCGTTGCGCCACATCCGAAAGAAAGCGGTAACACCAAATGGAAAAGCCGCTGTTCAGGTGGTCGCAAAGCCGTGCGAAATGCGCTGTATATGGCCACATTTGTTTGCGTGCGTTTTGAGCCTAAACTCAAACAATTTTACGAACGCTTACGCGCTAATGGTAAGGCGTTCAAAGTGGCGATTAACGCCTGTATGCGTAAGCTTCTAACCATTTTAAATGCGATTGTCCGCGATGGCTCGCAATGGGACGCTCACGCGCTTTAATTAACGAATTTGTATTTTTGCTTTTTAGCGGAATACAGTTGCTACCAATTCCTTCTTTGAAAAAGAGGGGTTAGGAGAAATTACGCATTCACCATAAAACGCTGAATGCGTCCTGCTTTTTCTTCTTCCTCGCGGATAGTCATTACTTCACAGCCATCGGCGGTAACAACAATTTGATGCTCAAATTGTGCGGAATGGCTGCGATCTTTGGTTTTTACTGTCCAACCATCGCCCATTAGGCGTACTTCACGTTTGCCGGCGTTGATCATCGGTTCAATGGTGAACACCATTCCTTCTTTCAGGATCACACCGCCGTCATCACCGTCATAATGTAGCACTTGTGGATCGTTGTGAAATTCTGTGCCGATACCGTGTCCGCAATATTCACGCACCACGCTAAAGCCTTGCGATTCCGCATATTTTTGGATTGCTTTGCCGATTTCTCTTAAGCGAATCCCCGGTTTGACCGTGCGTAAACCGATATATAGGGCTTCTTGGGTGGCGTCCACTAATTTTTTGCTGCGAATGCTTGGTTCGCCAACGATAAACATTTTGGAATTATCGCCGTAGTAGCCATCTTTGATCACGGTAACATCAATGTTCACAATATCACCGTTTTTTAGCTGTTTTCCTTCACTTGGAATGCCGTGGCACACTACTTCGTTAATGGAAATACAAGTGGCTTTCGGGAAGCCGTGATAGCCTAAGCAAGCAGGGATTACTTTTTGTTGTTCCACCATATACTCGTGGCAAATGCGATCTAATTCCCCTGTGGTAACGCCTGCTTTCACATAGGGTTCGATCATTACTAACACGTCTGAAGCCAATTTGCAGGCTTCGCGCAGTTTTTCGATTTCTTGTTCTGTTCTAATTGGAATTGCCATAACTTCTCCTTGACAAAAATTTTGTGCGCTATTTTACCACCTTTACGTGGAAAAATCCTTGATAAATTCTTGAATGGTTTACTTGGTTATTAGATAATAGCCAACTTACAATTTACAAGGATAGAAGCGAGATAAATGATGACAGATATGGCAATCCCTTTAACCTTTACCGATGCGGCGGCTAATAAAGTAAAAGCCTTGATCACAGAAGAAGAAAATAGCGAGCTTAAATTACGCGTTTATATCACAGGCGGCGGTTGTAGCGGTTTCCAATATGGCTTTACTTTTGATGAAAAAGTAAACGAGGGCGATCTCACCATTGAGAATTCTGGTGTGCAGTTAGTGATTGATCCAATGAGTTTGCAATATTTAATTGGCGGCACGGTGGATTATACCGAAGGGCTGGAAGGCTCGCGTTTTGTGGTAAATAACCCTAACGCCACAACCACTTGTGGTTGCGGTTCATCTTTCAGCATCTAACCCAATTCGCAAAATGGATTATCAATTTTTTGCCCAAGGCGGACAAATTTCAGCCAAGTGTTCAATGGGACACGAAGCCTTGGCAAATTGGCTTAATACAGAAGTGCGGTCAAATTCTCAGCTAATTTCCACCGCACTTTCTCTTATCAATCAAGCACGCCAAGCGCCAATGCAGGATTTTAAATTGCTCGGTGCAGAATACAGTGTATTTATCAGCGCAGATGAAGTGATGGTGCGCGCGAATAATCTTTCTATTGATGAACAGCAAGAACTTGAGCAAGATTTCCATTATTATGATGAAGAAAGTTTAGCTTTTTGTGGTTTGGAAGATTTTGAGCAGTTTTTACAATCTTATTTATCCTTTAACCGCTAAGGTTCGGGCCAGATAACTAGGTATAACAGAGCAATGTCAGAAAGTAACTCAACGCCAGAAACACAACCAACGGCTGAAACAAATAAAACGGGCAAGCCCTCACGTAAAAAGCGTTTGCGTAATTTTTTGCTAAAAGTTGCGTTTGTCGTGGTGTGTTACATCATTTTTTATGGCATTTATTTAGACGGGCAAATTCGCTCCAAAATGGACGGACAAATCTGGCAGCTGCCAGCGGAAGTGTATAGCCGTATTGAATCCATTCGTTTAAGCGATGATCTTAGCCTTGAACAAGTGAAGCAACGCCTGCTCGAAAATGATTATCGCCAAACCACAATGGTGGCTGCACCAGGGGATTTCAAAATTGAAGACAACACCATTGTTTTGTTGCGTGGCGCTTTTCCATTTCCTGTTCAACCTGAAGCGCAGCGTGTTTTTCGCTTACGCTTTAAAGACAATAAATTAGCGGTGATCGAAGATTTGGTGAATGTGAAAGCCATTGATGAATTTCCGCTCGCGCCAAAATTAATCGCAATGTTGCAATCAGAAAAAGAAGAGCGCTTAACCCTTTCTTTGCAAAATTACCCAAGATTATTGATTGATACCTTACTTTTAACCGAAGATCGCCGCTTTTACGAACACGAAGGCATAAGCCCTTTAGGCATTGCAAGGGCGATGGTGGCAAATTTTCAGGCAGGTCATCGCGTGCAGGGCGGAAGTACCTTAACGCAGCAGTTGGTTAAAAATCTTTTCCTTTCTAACGAACGCACCTTTACAAGAAAAATCAACGAAGCCTTGATGGCGTTGATTTTAGATTGGCGTTATGACAAAAACCGCATTTTAGAAACCTATCTCAACGAAATTTATCTCGGGCAAAACGGCAACACGCAAATTCACGGTTTTGAATTAGCGAGCCATTTTTATTTTGGTCGCTCAATTCGTGAAATTAATTTGGATCAAATTGCCTTATTGGTGGGAATGGTGAAAGGCCCTTCGCTGTATAATCCTTGGCGTAATCCTGAAAATGCCCTTGAACGCCGTAATGTGGTGTTGCGTTTATTGCTTGAACACAAAGTGATTGGGCAAGAACTTTACGATATGTTGAGCAAACGCCCTCTTGGCGTGCAAAAACGTGGGCAAATTAACCGTAAATATCCAGCCTTTATTCAAACCTTACAGGCAGAACTTCGTCAGCAGTTAGGCGAAAATCGGGCGAGCAGTTTATCTGGCACACGCATTTTTTCTACCTTGGATATTAAACAGCAGCACTATGCAGAACAAGCGGTGATTAATGCGGTTTCTGAATTACAGTTAAAATATAAAAATCCTTATTTAGAATCCGCAATGATCGTGGCGGATTATCGCAATGGTGAAATCAAAGCCATTGTGGGCGGTCTGCAAACCAACTATGCAGGCTTTAACCGAGCGTTAAATGCCAGACGACAAATTGGCTCATTAGTAAAACCTTCAATTTATTTGACCGCACTTACTGAACCGAGCGAATTTCGTTTAAATACGCCAATTCAAAATCAGCCGATTACTATTCGCACCAAAGGCAGCCCGCCTTGGCAGCCACGCAACTACGATCGCCGTTATAGTGGCTCGGTGATGTTAATGGACGCGCTCGCTCGCTCATTAAACATTCCAACGGTGAATATCGGAATGAAAGTGGGCTTAAGCAAAGTGATTGAAACCCAAAAAGCGATGGGCTGGGATAAAGTGAAAATTCCAAAAGTGCCAGCGATGTTGTTGGGATCTTATTCGATCTCTCCTTATGAAGTAACGAAATTGTTCCAAACTATTGCAAACCAAGGGGCAAATATTCCTCTTGCCACCATTGATAGCATTACGAATCAGCAAGGGGAACTTATTTATCAGCGCCCAATGCAACCAGAACAAGTTGTGCCAGCGCAAGCCGCTTATGAAACCCTTTTTGCAATGCAACAAACCGTAGAACGCGGTACGGCGCGCAGTTTGCAAAATCAATTTGCTCATTTACGTCTAGCGGGTAAAACAGGGACGACAAACTCTGCGCGCGATACTTGGTTTGTGGGGATTGACGGTGAAAATGTTGCCACCGTTTGGCTTGGCCGTGATGATAATGGCGAAACGCGATTAACAGGCGCAACAGGTGCATTGCAGGTGTATAAAAACTATCTTCAACGCACGCAAGCGAAAACCTTACGCCCATCAACCCCAGCTGGCATTAAATGGGTCGGCATTAATAGCTATGGCGGTTGGGATTGCAGCAGCGCACGGCAAATCCCAGTGTGGGCAGAGCGTAACCAATCTTTCTGCTCCGCACCAAGAGAAGTCGCTCCAGAACCGAAACGACAAAGCCTATGGGACGTGTTAAAACCCTCAACCTCAGGCTCTCAGCCCGCTCCAGTGGAAGAGGCAGTACCAGCCAATTAAGTATTAGCTAAGCAATAAAAAACCGCCGAAAGGCGGTTTTTTTGATATACTTCTTAACGGTTGGTCGGGTGTTGTAGCAAACCCGACTGGCACTCGGGTTAGCTACATCCTCCTAAATTTGACTAATCTAAGGAGGTGATTATGCGTGAGGTTATATAGGTTAATTTTAATCCTATTGATCATTCTGCTGCTGACCGCAGATACCACTATCGCAAGATAGACAACCAACCAAGAGGCGGGCGAATTGCTCGCCTCTTTCTTGTATTGTAAGTCTATTCAAGGCATTTTTCAATGTCTTAATTTTCTTGTTTCACATCTTTACTATAAATCACATTAGTCGGATTTTGTTTATCAATGCCTTGTAAGTTGGGGCTAAGATAAATTGGGGTTGTGTACTGAAAAACGGGCAAAACCACATTATCTTGCTGTAATAATTGGCTAACTTGTTGATAAAGTGCGGTGCGTTTTTGCGTAGAAATTGGTTGTAAACTTTGCTCTAGCAGTGCGTCCACTTTTTCATTGTGATAAGCGGATTTATTGTCTGGGCTTTTGGAATAAAAATTCATCAAAAATGCAGAAGGATCGTTGTAATCGGCGCACCAGCCTGAGCGAATAATTTGGAAATCCCCTTTGGCACGTTTTTCTAGCAAGGTTTGCCAAGGCACGGGATCAGCCTGAATATGAATGAGATCTGATTGCGACCACATTTGCACTAAACGTTGTCCAATGGTGTGATTAAATCCCTCTTGATCAAAGGTTAAACGCAACACCAGTGGGGATTTTTCAGTGATACCATTTTGCTGTAAAAGCTGTTCCACTAACACAGGCGACCACGCATTTTCAGGTTCGCCTTGCATTGATTGGGGCAGAAAATGATTGCTAGCAAGACGCGCCTGCTGTTCGCCACGCACTAAATTTCGTGCAGAAGCGAGAAAAACTAAGGATTTTCGCACCGCACTTTTGGCTAGCCTTGGATCGTTAAAATTAAATTCGTAGTAATAAGTACAAAGTTTTGGCAAATAGGTGGCTTGCACATTGCTTTGTTTGGGATTAGCAACAATATCAATGCCCGTTAAGTCTTGGTTTGGCGTGAGTTTTTTATAATCAACCAAGGAAAAGGCGACCTTCTCAGCTTGCCAATAGTAAGGATTTTGCGCTAGATGAATTTCATCACCTTGCTGATTTTTCACATAATACGCACCATTGCTCACAAAGCCTTGCTGTTCGCCAAAATACTGCGGTAATAAGGCAGGGTGCGCCAACATTGCAGGCAAATGGGGCGTGGCTTTTTCTAAGCGGATTTGTAATTGTTGTGGGGATAAGGCTTGTATGCCGAGCTGTTCCACATCGGCTTTACCTTGCAGAACTTCCGCGGCCTGTTGAAGATTGATAAAGGCTAAGTATTCTTTTAGCGGACTGTTTGAGGTGGCTAATTTTCGCCAGCTTTGCACGAAATCATCGGCTGTTACAGGCAAGCCATTTGACCATTTTGCCGATTCACGCAAGGTGAATGTCCAAACCTTGTTATCTTTCGTTTGCCAGCTCTGTGCAACGGCAGGGATCACATTGCCGTGCGGATCGTAAATCACCAAGCCTTCTAAAATATCACGCAAAAAATTTGCTTGTTCATCATTTTGCAATTTTTCTGGAGAGATCACTAAATCGCCATAAACACCGCGCACTAAGTGGGGAATACGCACTTCAGGCTCAGTGGTAGGTGTTTGTGTTGGTGCGGAATTAGGGATCGTAACCTGTTTTGGCTGATCGCAACTGGTTAAGGAAAAAATTGCGCAAAAAAGCACCGCACTTGGCAAAATACTAGGAAGTTTAAATGATGACATTGGCTTAAAGGCTGATGTAAAAATAGGGGCATTATACAAAAACGCCCCTTGATTACCAATTATTCTTTCCGTTCGCGCGCATTATTCTTTCAGGGTTTTAATCCAAAAGAAGAACACCCAATAATGAATCAGCAAGCCAAGCAAAATCGCCGCTTTGCCAAACATTGTCGGCGTGAAATAAAAGCCGATCGCCAGCATTGTGGTGGATAAAATAAGAATGCGGATTTTAGTTTTTAAGGTTAAAGCCCGTTGTTCGCTAAAAGATTGCAGATGTTTTTTGTACAGCTCCGTTTGAATAATCCAGTTATGCAAACGTTCAGAGCCTTGCGCAAAGCAAAACACGGTGAGCAACAAAAAAGGCGTGGTCGGCAGCAGGGGCAAAAATGCGCCAATAATGCCAAGGGCCAGTGAAATAAATCCTAAAATGATGTAAATTGCTTTCATTTTTCTTTCCAAATAAAAATTATTCTCAATTATCCATATTTTTTTAGATTTCTCAACCTTGATATTATAAAATCTTGCCTTATTTGTTAGCTTAATACTTTCTTTTAAAAGCAAGGAGCTTTTATGTCAAATCCATTGTTAAGCGAAACTCTCTTACCGCAGTTTTCGCAAATTAAACCTGAACACATTCAACCTGCAATTAGTCAATTAATTCAAGAAAATCGAGATACTGTAGAACAGGTTTTAAAACAACCGCACTTAACTTGGCAGAATTTTATTGAACCGCTTACCGAAAGTGGCGATCGCTTAAGCAAAGCCTGGTCGCCTGTGAGCCACTTAAATGCGGTGAAAAATAGCCCTGAATTGCGTGAAGCCTATCAAGCTTGCTTGCCATTGCTTTCTGAATATAGCACTTGGTTAGGGCAACACGAAGGCTTATACCAAGCCTATTTACAGCTAAAAAATAGCCCAGAATATGAAACTTACAGCGTGGCACAGAAGAAAGCCATTGATAATGCATTGCGCGATTTCAAATTGTCTGGCATTTCTTTGCCAGCCGAAAAACAAAAACGCTATGGTGAAATCGTGGCGCGTTTATCTGAATTAAGCTCACAATTTAGCAATAATGTGCTAGATGCCACAATGGGCTGGGATAAGGTGATCACGGATAAAAATGAATTGGCAGGCTTGCCAGAAAGTGCCTTGCAAGCGGCAAAACAATCTGCAGAAAGCAAAGGGCTAGAAGGTTATCGCGTCACCCTTGAGTTTCCAAGCTATTTGCCGGTGATGACGTATTGCGAAAATCGCGATTTGCGAGAAGAAATGTATCGTGCTTTTGTGACTCGTGCTTCAGAACAAGGCCCGAATGCAGGGAAATGGGATAATTCTGCCATAATGCAAGAGATCTTAACCTTGCGCGTTGAATTGGCGAAATTGCTTGATTTTGAGCATTACACCGAGCTTTCCCTTGCCACTAAAATGGCTGAAAATCCGCAACAAGTGTTGGATTTTCTCGATAATTTGGCAAGCCGTTCCAAAGCACAAGGACAACAAGAATTAGCGGAATTAGAAGCGTTTTGTAAAACGCACTTTAATATTACCGCACTTGAGCCTTGGGATATTGCATTTTATAGCGAAAAACAAAAACAACATTTATACGCCATAAATGATGAAGAACTTCGCCCTTATTTCCCCGAAGATCGCGTACTTTCAGGCTTATTTGAGCTAATTAAGCGCCTATTTAATATTCGCGCCGTGGAACGTTTTGATGTGGATACTTGGCATAAAGATGTGCGTTTCTTTGATTTGATTGATAGTCAAGATCAAGTGCGCGGTAGTTTTTATTTAGACTTATACGCTCGTGAAAATAAACGTGGCGGTGCGTGGATGGACGATTGTGTTGGCCGCCGCCGTAAAGCCGATGGCACAATTCAACAGCCAGTGGCTTATCTCACTTGTAACTTTAACGCACCAGTGGGTGATAAACCTGCGCTCTTCACTCACGATGAAGTTACCACCTTATTCCACGAATTTGGACACGGCATTCATCATATGCTCACACAAATTGATGTCGCAGATGTGGCGGGCATTAATGGCGTGCCTTGGGACGCAGTGGAATTACCAAGCCAATTCTTAGAAAACTGGTGCTGGGAAGAAGATGCGCTTGCCTTTATTTCAGGGCATTATGAAACTGGCGAACCGCTACCAAAAGAAAAATTGCAACAGTTGCTTAAAGCGAAAAACTTCCAAGCAGCAATGTTCGTGTTACGTCAGCTTGAATTTGGGCTATTTGATTTCCGTTTGCACCATTATTTTGATGCGAACCAACCAAATCAAATTTTAGACACCTTAAAACAAGTGAAAGAAGATGTGGCGGTAATTAAAGGTGTGGATTGGGCAAGAAATCCGCATAGCTTTAGCCATATTTTTGCTGGCGGTTATGCAGCAGGCTATTACAGCTATTTATGGGCGGAAGTGCTATCGGCAGATGCGTTCTCACGTTTTGAAGAAGAAGGCATTTTCAACCCCGTAACCGGGCAATCTTTCCTTGATGAAATTCTCACCCGTGGCGGTTCAGAAGAGCCAATGGCATTATTCAAACGCTTCCGCGGCAGAGAACCACAATTAGATGCCTTGTTAAAACATAAGGGAATTTCAACTCAATAGCATTCACTTCTCCTCAGGGTGCATAGCTAAGATCTATGCACCTCATTCATCATATCTATAAATATCACCACTAAGCATTATTGAAATAGCATTTCATAGAATCTTCCTCATTCTTAAAATATTTTT
The DNA here is from genome assembly GCF_900454535.1 of Avibacterium avium. Classification (GTDB taxonomy): domain Bacteria; phylum Pseudomonadota; class Gammaproteobacteria; order Enterobacterales; family Pasteurellaceae; genus Avibacterium; species Avibacterium avium. Next base: position 1,957,781 of record NZ_UGSP01000001.1, on the reverse strand, counting down.
TGATAATAATTCTTATTTATAATAATATTAATGAGAATTATTACTAATAAGGAGATGTTTTATGGAAATGAAGAAAACTATTCTATGCACGCTCAGTTCATTATTCTGCATAAGCTGTGCTTCTGGCGGCGGTGGATTTGAAGTGGAGAATGCTAACCCACCTAATGTTATTACTGATAATCAGCCTGCTAAACCTAGTTATGTCAATGAAAATAACGGCAAAAAACTAGAATCTCCTGCACCAGAGGATCTAAGTGAAATGGCTTGGGTAGCCACAACCCCTTGGGGAGCTGGCGGAGGAGGAGATGTTTTTGTAATGAATAGTGATTATGAATATGTAAAAACCCAAAAACGCATCATTAGCGATACACGCACTAACCTTAATCCAGCAGATTATGATGTTCTATTATTTAAAGGGGATTATCCTCTCACTCAAGATCATCAAGCCCATTCAGAGTCTATTCAAGTTATTGATGAAAATGGCAAAAAAGTATGGAAAAGAGCGGTGAAAGATATTTCACAAGTCTTTCCTATAGAGGACAAAGAGAAAGGCACAACCTTGGTTTTTTATTCTACAGAAGATCGTGTTAATTACATTTATCTCAAAATTACAGAGTATGGTGATGCAAAAGTCGGTTTTATTGAATTAATTGAACAAGATCCCAAAACCGTTCTTCCTAGAGGGCAAAGCTATAACAATATTTTTTATGCCATTCGCGAAAAAACAATGGATATGCCGGTGAAAGGAAAAGTAACTTATAACGGTGTTTGGGAATATGCAACCTATACCCCAGAAAAAAGTAGTGGTAGTGGTTCATACCACGAAACTGGCCAGCAAGCTGGAGGAACATCAAAACAAAACAAAGCTGTTTTTACTGTTGACTTTTCAAGTAAAACAGTAAGCGGACAACTTGATGCCATTGATAAAAATAATAAACGAATTGTTTATGATATTAATGCAACAATTACAGAAAATGGTTTCCGTGGTAATGCTACAAAAAATAGTCAGACCACCCTCTTTGTTAATGAAGGAAATAGCAATCCCCCATTACCCGAAAACGCAAAAGTATTAGGCTCCTTTGCAGGTAAAAAGGCAGAACAATTAGCGGGACGAGTATGGTCAGAAAACAATCATTTCGCTGGCGTTTTTGCGGCCAAGCAAAATTCAGAAGAAGGGGTTGAAACTGACGGTAAGCGTCTAAATGCTCAAACCCTCTCTTTCACTAATGAAGGAGATAGAAGCACCTTTGCTGAAAATAAACCACAATCGCAAAATTTTTCTGGCGATATTAATACGCTTCAAATTGATGGCATTTTGGTTAATTTAGATACCACTAAAACAGACAATATATGCTGCGGAAATTTTAGCTTTTTACGTTTTGGCATTGAAAACCACGAAATAAAACAAGTAGATAATCAAACTGATAAGAGAGGTAATCTATTTGTACAAGGCTATGTTACGCCTATTTCTGAAATTCCTTCAACTGGTGAAGTAAAATACCTCGGGCATTGGTATGGATTTGGTAAAGGTCAAGCTACTAATGTATCAAGACGTTATCAAGATGCCGAATTTACAGCAAATTTTGCTACTCGCCAAGTATCGGGCGAATTGAAAAATAATGGCGAAACGCCAGCCGTAAAATTTGAAAACCTCGCTATAACAGACAATGGCTTTACTGGAAAAGCAAATCTCGCCGTACACGATGGTAATACTACGGGATCTGGTTCTGTTATTACTGGTGAAGCAAATGTCGTTGGTCATTTTTACGGTACAAACGCCAATGAAATTGGGGGAACTGTAATCAAAGAAGACAAAACTTTCGGTGCCGTTTTTGGTGGGAAACAAATTCAACAATAAAAGGAAATGACAATGTCAGCAAATAACACTATTTTTCTAATAAACAGAATAAATCTCGTTTTTTGTCTTTTTTGTACCGCACTTTATGCTCAAGCTAATAATCAACAAAATGTTTTAGAAGAGCCTGATTCCACAACACTAGAGACAATTTATGTTAAAGAAAAATTTGAAAAACAGAAACAAAACGTTTCAGGCTTAGGAGAGGTACGCAAGAATCAGGCTCAAATACAAAATGAGCAAATAGAAAACATTCGCGATATCACCCGCTACGATCCCGGCATCTCCATTACCGAAGCAGGAGGACGAGGAACAACGCGGGGATTCTCTATACGCGGTGTTGACCAAGATCGCGTAGCCATTGATCTAGATGGATTAGGTGCTTCATCAACCTTAAAAAGACATGATGCGAGCGGTACATTTTCAATGTTATCAGCCTCTTCAAAAAATGATGTTGAATATGAAGATCTTCGACTTCTTGATCTGCGAAAAGGGGCATCATCTGCAGAATCGGGTAGTGGCGCATTAGGCGGTGCGGTATCAATGGAAACAAAAAATGTTGATGATTTTTTACAGCCCGATCAATCCATAGGTGGCCGTTTTAAAGCCGACTATACCTCTAAAGATAAGCGTAAATTATACAGTGGTGGACTCGCTTTCCGAGCTGGGAAATTCGATGGATTTGTGCAATATTCTCATCGTAATGGTCATGAAGTTCAAGCTCATAAAGATCTTTATAAAGGAAGCCTTTTCATTGCTAATTACGCCGATCCTGTCGATCCTATTATGAATAAAAAAGGACGTTGGGTGAGTATGGAAGAAGTTAGTGGAGTACGTCGCCGCATCCCGAATCCACTCGATTATGAAAGTGATTCATTACTCAGTAAATTTGGCTGGCATTTTACCCCACAACATTACTTAGGTATCGTAATAAATCGGACTAAACAACAATATAAAATGCGCGAAATGCAGCGCCCAAACTATTATAATGGTCGAGAGAAGCATCTGATTAATGGCGTACTCTACTCTGAATCCCCTTTCTATGATGAAATATCAACAAAACGGATTCAATATACCCCTTCACAATTTTATTTTGATACACATCAAAATAATAGAATTGGATTAGAGTACCACTTTGATGCAAAAGATGAAGCCTCTTGGCTAAACTCTGCGGTGGTTCGTTTTGATAAGCGTGATCTGATTATGCAATCAGAAGTGAAACGTCTAAATTGTGCTAAGTGGCCTTCAGTCGATGCGAATTGCTGGGCAACTGAAGATGGGCAAAAATCTTGGCATCATATCGTTAATAGCAAACAAACAGACTATCGTTTAGATCTCAATTTAAATAAGCTCTGGGAATGGGGAGAAGCAGGACATGATACCCGCGTTGTTCTCGGATCTATATTTAGTAAACATCATTTTTATGATTATGATCGCTTTAGCGATATCATTTATAAGCGTGTCGCCTCAGGGCCTATTGAACTTGATAGTAATCAGCATAGTGATTTTCACCCAATTACCCCAATAAAAAGTCGCCATTATTTTATTGGTATCAGCGATTCCATCACACTAGGGGAAAAATGGTTTATCTCTAGTGCATTACGTTATGATCACTATCAATTTAAAGGTAACCCAACCCTTGAGGAGCAACAACGTTCTATTCAATTCAAGCAAAGTAAATATCAAAACCTCTCTTGGGATTTTGGTGTCAAATACCAAATTATCGAGCCATTAGCCTTCACTTATCGCAATAGTAGTGGATTTAGAGTGCCTTCTGTTTACGAACAATTAGGGCCAACGCTTAATGCTAACGGTCATTCAGTCCAAGGAAAATTAGATAAAGAGTACTCTCGCAACCAAGAAATAGGCGCTGAATTTGAATACAAAGCATTACGTCTAAAAAGTAGCTATTTCTGGGCAACTTATAAAAATATGATTGCACTCGCTTCTTTAAAACAACCTACGGGACAAGGGCGAGGCGATTTATTCTATTACAATACACAAGATATCAAAGTGCGTGGCTATGATATTAGCGCGAATTTAGATCTCTATAGTTTATGGGCGCGTTTCCCTGAAGGGCTTAATCTATTTGCTAAAATCAGTAAAACACAGCAAATTGGCGGGCCAGCTAAAATGCCTGAAAAATATGAAGGAAGAGCATACTCCCTTGATTCTCTTCAACCGCTACGATTGGTATATGGACTATCCTACCTCTCACCAGAAGAAAAATGGGGACTCAACTTCGTTACAACCTATTCGAAAGGAAAAGATAGTGGGGAGCTTGTGGCTCAAGATAGCTCACCGTTAGGCGTGATAGAAGAAAGCCGTTCTCATATTAAAACAAAATCTTGGATTATTGCGGATCTCACAGGACATTATCAATTTAATAAATATATGACATTCCGAGCTGGTATCTACAATTTATTTAATTATCGCTATGTGACTTGGGAGTCTGCTCGACAAACAGTATGGAATGGCAGTTTAGAAACTAATTTAGATACCCCAAACTACTCTGTCGTAGCCGCCCCTGGACGTAACTTTTTTGCAGGACTAGAAATTAAATTTTAATAAGTGATTAAATGCGGTATGCCATAGGCATACTGCATTTTATTGAGTAATGAGCAATGAAAAAAATAATATTCCTAACTCTTCCCCTTACTCTATCGAGTAAAATATGGGCTTTACCACAAGATATGGCCATAAAAGAAGCCCCTGAATTAAATTACGAGGCTATCAATATTCATCATTCTTCCTCTTATTGGCAAGACACCCCAAAATCCTCTTCAGAACCCCGTAAAATTAAGGCAGAGCAATTGCGTTATGCGCCAGAATTGCTACAAAGAGTAATAAACATTGCAGTTCAGCAAGAACATATTCCACTACTGACAAAAATTCTTCCTATCTATGAAACAAGTGCTAACCCAAGCCCAATTATCATCGCTTATGCAAAAGGGTTAATAGCAAAATCAACACAGCAATATCCCTTAGCCATAAACCAATTTACAAAAGTAGAAAAACTCCAGCCTAATTCAGAAAAAGCCATTTTTCATCATATTGACAGCCTACTGCTAGATCAACAAATCTGGCTGGCCTCAAAACTTGTTCAGCAGCATCTATCAACACCCTCTCTACCATTCCGTCTTCAACTAGAGAAAATAGATCAATATCTCCAATCTCGTAAAGAATGGAAATACTATCTTAGAATCGAATTTCTCAATGATAAGAATATTAATAATGCACCAGATAAAGCAAAAGTTGGCTCATTTTCATTCGAAAAGCCCCTTGCAGATAAAGGGTTAAGCTATCAATTTGGCAATCAAAAAACTTTTTTTATGCCAAATGGTTTTTATACTCAATGGCAAACTGATTTTATCGGCAAAATATACCGCACTTATCACCAATACAATGATTTTTATGGGCGAATAACGATTCCTTTCGGCTATGCCAATTATCATCATCAATTTACACTAGAGCCTTATACAGGACTACGCATTTTTGCCGAAAAGCCTTACACTAATCATTTTGGTATAACAACCAGCTGGCAATATCAATGGACGAACAATTTTCGCAGTAAAATTGCATTTAATTATGCAACTGAACGGTATCGGCAGAAACAATATAAACATCTCACAAACTATACACAAAATCTATCGTTGAGTGGCACTTGGACAATTAACTCAAAATGGTATGCTGGCATCTCTGCTGAGATAGGTAAAAAATATGCCACCGATTATCCACAAGATCGATATATAAAATATCGAGCAAATATCAATTTAGGCTATCAAAACCAAAATATTGGCGCTCGTTTACGCCTTGCCCGCGAACAGAAAAACTACAAAGCACCATTCTACTGGGGATTAAGTGGTAACGCCAAACGGCAGGATCGCGAAACACAATTTTCAGCATCAATCTGGTCCCCCCATATTCAATTTATGGGGATAATGCCAACATTAGGTTATAACTATCAACGTGTAAACAGTAACAGCTTAAATATTCCTTATCACAAACATAGCATCACATTTGAAATACAAAAAATATTTTAATGTGAATTCTCCTCATAGTTTCTATGAGTCTTAGCGTTAACTAAGATACTAAAAATCCCAAAGGAGAGCATTTGAGCTAGAAATTTAGGCCTATGCTCTCCTAAATAAGTAAAATTTATATTCAATGTAAAAGTATAAAAGTGCGGTTGTTTTTTCCTACATTTTAGGCTAACAAGGAATTACCTGATATTTATCACGTTATGACAATAATGGGATATTGCATTTTATAGCGAAAAACAAAAACAACATTTATACGCCATTAATGATGAAGAACTTCGCCCTTATTTCCCAGAAGATCGCGTACTTTCAGGCTTATTTGAGCTAATTAAGCGCCTATTTAATATTCGCGCCGTGGAACGTTTTGATGTGGATACTTGGCATAACCGGGCAATCTTTCCTTGATGAAATTCTCACCCGAGGCGGTTCTGAAGAGCCAATGGCGTTGTTCAAACACTTCCGCGGCAGAGAACCACAATTAGATGCCTTGTTAAGACATAAAGGCATTGCATAATTAAGTAAAAAGAAAGGAAATAGTTACTGATAATGCTTAGTAACTATTTTTCTTTGGCTTATGCCTTGAAGTTTTCAAATTCGTTCTTATATTAAAGAATATTTTGTAGTTTATAGGAACTAAGAGAGAGTATATGAACGCTAGACGGACAAAACAAAAAGAAATTCCAGCATTACCATTACGTGATGTGGTGGTATTTCCTTATATGGTAATGCCTTTATTTGTAGGGCGTGAAAGATCCATTGCCGCCCTTGATGAGGCAATGGAAAATGGAAAACAGCTATTATTAGTTTCTCAAAAAGAAGCGGATTTAGAAGATCCTAGCGCAGAAGATCTTTACCAAGTTGGTACGGTTGCCAATATCATTCAATTATTAAAATTGCCAGATGGCACGGTTAAGGTGTTGGTTGAAGGACAGAAACGCGTAACCATTTCTTCTATCGCTGATAATGGACATTTTTTTGCTGCTAAGGTACAAGAAATTGAAACTGAATTGGGTGATTTACAAGAGTTAGAAGTAGCGAAAAATGCTGCAATGGCAGAGTTTAGCCGATATGTTGAACTAAATAAGAAAGTACAGCCGGATGTGGTGAATGCGTTAAAAGGAATTAGCGAGCCAGACCGTTTAAGCGATACAATGGCAGCTCATATGCCGGTTTCTGTAGCGCGTAAGCAAGAAGTTTTAGGCATTGCAAATGTCGCTGAGCGTTTTGAATATTTGCTTGGTTTAATGATTAACGAAGCAGGCATTTTAGAAGTTGAGAAACGTATTCGCGGCCGCGTGAAAAAACAAATGGAAAAAAGCCAGCGCGATTATTACCTTAACGAACAAATCAAAGCTATCCAAAAAGAGCTAGGCGAAACCGAGAGCACCGTTGATGAAGTGGAACAACTTCGTCAAAAAGTGGAAGAAGCCAAAATGCCGAAAGAGGCGAGAGAAAAAGTGGAAGCAGAATTGCAGAAACTGAAAATGATGTCGCCAATGTCAGCAGAAGCAACGGTGGTGCGCAGCTATATTGATTGGATGTTGCAAGTGCCTTGGCATAAGCGTAGCAAAGTGAAAAAAGATATTGTTAAAGCGCAAGAAATTCTTGATGCGGATCATTATGGCTTAGAACGCGTGAAAGATCGCATTTTGGAATATTTAGCAGTACAAAGCCGTTTAAATCAGCTTAAAGGGCCTATCCTTTGCTTAGTTGGGCCACCAGGGGTGGGGAAAACTTCCTTAGGGCAATCTATTGCCAACGCCACAGGACGTAAATATGTGCGTATGGCGCTAGGCGGCGTGCGTGATGAAGCGGAAATCCGTGGGCATCGCAAAACCTATATCGGCTCATTGCCGGGTAAATTGATCCAAAAAATGGCAAAAGTGGGGGTGAAAAATCCGCTATTTTTACTTGATGAGATCGACAAAATGGCATCGGATATGCGTGGTGATCCTGCCTCTGCGTTGTTAGAAGTGCTTGATCCAGAACAGAACGCCAACTTCAACGATCATTATTTAGAAGTGGATTATGATCTTTCTGATGTGATGTTCGTGGCAACCTCAAACTCAATGAATATCCCAGGGCCGTTGCTTGATCGTATGGAAGTGATCCGTTTATCGGGCTATACGGAAGATGAAAAACTCAATATCGCCACACGCCATTTGCTTACCAAACAAATTGAGCGTAACGGCTTGAAAAAAGGCGAGTTGAAAATCGAAGATAGTGCCATTTTAGATATTATTCGCTATTACACCCGTGAAGCGGGCGTGCGTGGTCTTGAACGTGAGATTTCTAAAATCTGCCGTAAAGCAGTGAAAAACTTACTATTGAACCCGAAATTAAAATCGATCACCGTAAACAGCGATAACCTGAACGAATATTTGGGCGTAAAACGCTTTGAGTTTGGCCGTGCAGATACACAAAACCGCGTGGGTGAAGTAACGGGCTTGGCGTGGACGCAAGTAGGCGGTGATTTACTTACCATTGAGGCCACTTCTGTTATCGGTAAAGGCAAATTAACCTACACAGGATCGCTAGGCGATGTGATGAAAGAATCCATTCAAGCAGCGATGACCGTGGTGCGTTCCCGTGCAGAAAAATTAGGTATTGCGCCTGATTTCCACGAAAAACGTGATATTCACATTCATGTTCCAGACGGTGCAACACCAAAAGATGGCCCAAGTGCAGGGATCGCAATGTGTACCGCCTTGGTTTCTTGTTTAACGGGAAATCCTGTGAAGTCTGAAGTGGCGATGACAGGGGAAATCAGCTTGCGTGGTAAAGTGTTGCCAATTGGTGGTTTGAAAGAGAAATTGCTCGCAGCGCACCGTGGCGGCATTAAAACGGTGATTATTCCAAAAGATAATGTAAAAGATTTGGAAGAAATCCCAGAGAATGCGAAAAACAGCTTAGATATTCGTCCAGTGGAAACCATTGATGAAGTGCTAAGCATCGCCTTAGAAAATCCGCCAGAAGGGGTTGATTTTTCTCACTTGATTACAAAAGAAGAAAAAACAACGCCACGCCGTAAAAGTAAACGTGCGGAAAGTGCGGTGAATTAATTTCACATTTTTATTTCTAGGTCGGTAGAGAGAAATCTTTACCGACCTATTTATTTTCTGCTGAAAATCTCTTAACTTTCGATTATAATCGGCAAAATTTTGTTTTAATCTTCATAGGATAACGTCAATGTTAATGGAAAAACTTCATGACGCAACCAACAGCATTTGGTGGAAAATACTGTTTGCTGTTGTCGTGCTTTCTTTCGTAGCGAGCGGTGTTGCGGGTTATATGTTTGCAAGCGTAGATACGTCTGCAGCCAAAGTGAATGGTGAAGAAATTTCACAACAAACTTTTTTAGAGCAATATAATCAAGAATATCAGCGTTTTAGTGAGCAGCTTGGGGCGCAATTTGCCGCAGTGGCGGATTCCCCAGAATTTGTGAATGGCTTACGCAGTTCAATTTTAGATCGTTTAATTGATCAAGAACTCTTGCGTCAATACGCCGCGGAATTACAGTTAGACGTAAGCGATAGTCAAATTCAACAAGCTATCGTGACCAGCCCAATTTTCCAAAAAGACGGCAAATTTGATAACGTACTTTATCAACAAATGTTATCAACCAATGGATTAAGCGGTGATCGATATGCGCAATACTTACGCCAAGGATTAACCCTACAACAGCTTAATGACGGTATTGCTCGTTCCGCCTTTACTGTGCCTAGCCAAAATGCACGCGCAGCTCAATTATTTTTCCAGCAACGTGATGTACGTTTAGCTGAATTTCCTTTAGCGGCCACTGTGGCGCAACAACAGGTGAATGAAGAAGAAATTAGCGCTTACTATAACGCGAATAAAGCCGCATTTGCCGTGCCTGAGTTAGTGAAGGTGCAATATCTTGATTTAACCCAACAAGCCGCGGAAAAAAATGTGAAGGTTACTGATGTAGAAATTGCGCAATATTATCAAGATAACAAAGCGCAATATATGACTCAGCATTTGGCGCATATCCAACTGCCAACGGAGCAAGAAGCCCAAGCAGTTTATGCGGATTTACAAAAAGGCGAAAGCTTTGCGGCGTTAGCGAAACTTTATTCTAGCGACAAAATTTCTGGCGCAAATGGTGGGGACTTAGATTGGGTTGTGGCAGGAATGATGCCACCACAATTTGAAGCCGCGGCGCGTGAATTAAAAGCAGGGGAATATAGCCAACCAGTTAAAGTGGATAACGCTTACCATATCATCAAAGTGGAAGATGAAAAATTCCTGCCGTTAGAACAGGTGAAAAACGATATTGCAGCCAAACTTCGTAGCGAATTAAGTGCGAAAGAATTCTACGCAATGGAAAAACAAGCCAATGAGAAAGCCTTTGAGCAACCGGATTCCTTGCAAGCAGCGGCGCAAGCGGCAGGCGTGACTGTGCAAGAAACAGGTGATTTCTCACGCAACGATATTCCAGCTGCCCTTAACTATGGCAATGTAGTTTCGGCATTATTTGATTCTGAATTAACTCAAGGTGGCACAAATTCAGAAGCCATTAATGTGGGCGATCAGCATTCTTTGATTGTTCGTGTGGTGGAACATAAACCAGAAGGTGTGAAAACACTTGATGAAGCAAAAGATGAAATTGCTCAATATTTAAAACAGCAAAAAGCGGAAAAAATTGTGCTAGCTCAGGCTGAAAAAGTGGCGCAAGCGTTAAATCAAAATAGTAATGCTGCTCTGCCAAATGGCATTAAATTCGGCGAGAAAGAGCAATGGGTTTACGCTGAAAATAAAGTGCCACAATTGCGTGATGTGATTTTCTCAATGCAAAAAACCAGTGATAAGCCAGCTTATATGGCTGCGAAAAATGGTGATAACAGTGTTGTGGTAATCGAATTAAGCAATATTAAAGATGGGGCATTAGATGGGGAGCAACTGCAAGCATTTAACGCTCAGCTCACCCAAGCACAACAAGCAGAATTGCAACAGGCTTTATTACAGGCCTTAAGAGCAAAAGCTAAAATTGAAATTAACCAACAATTCTTAGCGCAAGAAGAGTAATCATAAGCTTCAATATTATTTATTATTAAAACGGCAAGACGAAATTTCAGATTGCCGTTTTTTATGAGCTTTTTACTGAGTTTTGAAAAATTTGCTAGTTTTTCACCGCACTTTGTGGTATAAAGTGCGGCGTTATTTTGGCTAGAATAACAAAGCAATTTTTATTTTAGGCGAAATAATTTTTAAATTTAATTTTTAACAATAAATCACACACATATCGCACGGATAAATCGGGGTGCCAAACGGTCGATTTATTTGGTATGTGGAGGCTAAACCCCAAACAAAAGGAAAATTATTATGGCACAAGTTTCAATGCGCGAAATGCTACAAGCTGGCGTTCACTTCGGTCACCAAACTCGTTACTGGAACCCAAAAATGAAACCATTCATTTTCGGACCACGCAACGGCGTTCATATCATCAACCTTGAAAAAACCGTTCCAATGTTCAATGCTGCATTAGCAGAATTAACTCGCATTGCGGGCAACAACGGTAAAATCTTATTTGTTGGTACAAAACGTGCAGCAAGTGAAGCAGTGAAAGCAGCAGCATTAGACTGTCAGCAATACTATGTAAATCACCGTTGGTTAGGTGGTATGTTGACTAACTGGAAAACAGTACGTCAATCAATCAAACGCTTAAAAGATTTAGAAACTCAATCTCAAGATGGTACTTTCGACAAATTAACTAAGAAAGAAGCATTAATGCGTAGCCGTGAGATGGAAAAACTTGAATTAAGCCTTGGCGGTATCAAAGATATGGCGGGTCTTCCTGATGCATTATTTGTTATCGGTGCAGATCACGAACACATCGCAATCAAAGAAGCAAATAACCTTGGTATTCCAGTATTTGCAGTGGTTGATACAAATTCTGCGCCAGACGGTGTTGATTTTGTTATCCCTGGTAACGATGATGCAGCGCGTGCAATTCAACTATATCTTGCAGCAGCAGCGGCAGCAGTAAAAGAAGGTCGCCAACAAGAAGTGGTAGCCGAAGAGAAATTTGCTGAAGCAGAAGCAGCTGAATAATTCAGGTGAATGCGGCGAAAGCCCTTATTAATCACAACGATTAATTGGTTAGCAGGGGGCTTATGTTCCCTGCTTTTTTACATAAGTGCGGTCAAAAATCGCATCAAATTTTGTGGATAGAGGATTTTAAAATGGCTGAAATTACAGCATCTTTAGTAAAAGAACTTCGTGATCGTACCGGCGCAGGTATGATGGAATGTAAAAAAGCATTAGTAGAAGCAAACGGTGATATCGAATTAGCGATTGATAATATGCGTAAATCAGGTCAAGCAAAAGCGGCGAAAAAAGCAGGCCGTGTTGCTGCTGAAGGTGTTATCATCGCGCGTGTTGCTGGCGACTACGGTGTAATGATCGAAATGAACTGTGAAACTGACTTCGTAGCAAAAGACGCTGGTTTCTTAGGCTTAGCGAATGAAGTAGCAGATTACGCATTAAACAACAAAGGCGTAACCATTGAAGCATTACAAGCTGAATTTGAAGAAAAACGTGCTGCATTAGTGGCAAAAATCGGTGAGAATATGACAATCCGCCGCGTTGGTTCAGTACAAGCACCTGTAGTAGGTTCATACTTACACGGTGCGAAAATTGGTGTATTAGTGGGCGCAGTAAACGCTGATGAAGAATTAGTGAAACACGTTGCAATGCACGTTGCAGCAAGTCGTCCAGAATATGTAAATCCAAGCGATGTACCTGCAGACGTAGTAGAACACGAGCGTCAAATCCAAGTGGATATCGCAATGCAATCTGGTAAACCACGCGAAATCGCTGAGAAAATGGTTGAAGGTCGTATGAAGAAATTTACTGGTGAAGTGTCTTTAACTGGCCAACCTTTCGTAATGGATCCTTCTAAATCAGTGGGTGAATTATTAAAAGAGAAAGGTGCAGAAGTAGTTTCATTCTTACGCTTTGAAGTGGGCGAAGGTATCGAAAAAGTTGAAACTGACTTCGCTGCAGAAGTTGCTGCAATGACTAAATAATCATTGTAAAAGCATAAATAGAAAAAGCAGATCTTATGAGATCTGCTTTTTTATTGCTATTTTTGTGGAATCACCACCGCTGGATCATCAGGTGCGGTGATTTTTTCAATTTTTTCTTGCAAACCGTAATCTGGCTGTGGCATATCATCGAAAAGATCTGCGTTGGGGTCAATGTTAGCGTTACGAATGCCAATCCAATTCGCCAAGCCTTCCGTGAAATTCAAGCCTGATTTTGACACCTTTTTCTCATGGCGCTGCTGATCATCACTGGAAATTTTAAACAACGGAATATCGTAATGGCGTTTACTTTTGCCACTGCTATTGTGAATAGCGATATAGTTATCGCTAATTTGATGAGCTAAGCCGTGATCAGAAAAATAAATCATCGAAAAAGTGCGGTGATTTTTTTGCTGATTTTTGACCAGATCCTGATAAATTTTATTCAACACTTCATCGGTTTTTTTGATCGAACTGATATAGCAATTCACGTCCTGATATTTTTTAGCAATTTGATTTTCATCGAAAATTTTCTTGTAATCGGTAACGCGTTCGCAAACCAACGGGTGCGAGCCATATAAATGCACCACAATAAAACGCTTGCCTGTGGTTGGCGCTTGAATGAGTTGATCAAATCGGCTTAATAAGTTGAAATCGCTCACATCATTACTAATGGAATCGCCCGCGCGTAAAAATATTTTTTCATCGCTTTTATTGGCAATGGCGGAAATTGGCGTGTCGTATTGCCCTAAATAACCTTGATTAGAAAGCCAGTAGGTTTTGATTCCTGCGGATTTAATTAATTCAATGAAATTTAAGCGATAATTCCCTTCCCAAGTTTGCTTGTTAGGTTTGGTGAACATTAATTTAAGCGAGGCAATGGTGTTTGTGCCGCCTGCGGTTAGGCCATCAATTAACGTGCCTTTAGCAGTGGAAAGAAAAGGCGTGTTGGCAACAGGGTAGCCGTAAGCGTGGTGATAATCTTTTCTCGCGCTTTCGCCGATAACTAAAATGTAATCATCATAATGGGAACGGCTATCCAGTTGGCTTTCGCCCCATTCGCTTGGCACATCAAAGCGGTTGAGTAAGCGTAATTCTTCGACCACTTTTTCCCCTGCTAAATAGCTTTCTTGCAGCGGTTGAAAGGGAATATTTCCCCAAAGTGCATTAACAAAAATGAGCGCCAATAGTCCCTTATTTTTATAAAAAGCCAAGTGGAATTTTTGACTTAACCAGCGATAAAGCAGCGCACCGCCAAGAATTACAAGGGGATAGCCATAATCAAGCAGGGGAATTTGAGCGAAAAATTCTTTGCCTTCTTGTAAATCTGTGGCGAAAACAGAGGCAATATATTGATAAGAGGGCGCGCCAAAATTTACCCCAATGGGCGCATAGCAGGAATAGATAAATAAAATAGGTAATGCAATGAAATAAAAGAGTTTTTTTGAGCTAGAAAAAATAATAATGAACGACATAAAAAGGCTGATCTGCTGCCAACCTGGTTGCGGAAAATAGCCCGAACCCTGTAGTGCCAACAGGCTGATAATATAAAGTAACGCAAAACACACCGCACTTACTAGCAATGATGAAAGATGAAATGTTCCTTTTTTGTTCTTTTCTGCCACAACATTGTTCCTTATTTTTTAGTTCGCTTCATTTTACTGAATTTTTTTCATTGGTTCTATGCGATTTTTGCCTTGAGCTATTTTCACTGCAAAGATGTTGCTCTATAATATGCAGAATTTTGTACCCAACTTTTGTGAGGAAAAAATGAGCAAACCCGTATATAAAAGAATCCTGCTTAAATTAAGCGGTGAAGCTTTACAAGGTGATGAAGGTTTTGGAATTGATCCTTCAATTTTAGACAGAATGGCGCTCGAAATTAAAGAATTACTAGAAATGGGCGTAGAAGTCGGGGTTGTGTTAGGCGGCGGAAATTTATTCCGTGGCGCAAAACTGGCTAAGGCGGGAATGAACCGCGTGGTGGGCGATCATATGGGTATGCTTGCCACCGTAATGAACGGCTTGGCAATGCGTGATGCCTTACACCGCGCAGATGTGAATGCAAAATTAATGTCCGCTTTCCAGCTAAACGGTATTTGTGATACCTATAACTGGTCTGAAGCGATCAAAATGTTGCGTGAAGGGCGCGTGGTGATTTTCTCAGCGGGAACAGGTAGCCCATTCTTTACCACCGATTCAGCAGCGTGCTTGCGTGGGATTGAAATTGAAGCTGATGTTGTGCTTAAAGCCACCAAAGTGGACGGCGTGTATGATTGCGATCCTGCTAAAAATCCAGATGCAGTGTTGTATGAAAAACTCACTTATGCCGATGTGATTGACAAAGAATTGCAAGTAATGGACTTAGCCGCCTT
Source organism: Avibacterium avium (assembly GCF_900454535.1). Classification (GTDB taxonomy): domain Bacteria; phylum Pseudomonadota; class Gammaproteobacteria; order Enterobacterales; family Pasteurellaceae; genus Avibacterium; species Avibacterium avium. Next base: position 1,942,465 of record NZ_UGSP01000001.1, on the reverse strand, counting down.
TACTTTAGCACGCGATCACGGAATGCCAATTCGTGTGTTCAATATGAGTAAACCAGGCGCATTACGCAAAGTCGTTTTAGGTGAGCGTGAAGGCACGCTAATTTGTAACTAATTGATTAAACTTAAAAAAAGGAATATTTGTGATTAACGAAATTAAACAAGATGCGCAGTCGCGTATGGAAAAAAGCCTTGAAACATTCAAACACCATATTGCTAAAGTAAGAACAGGCCGTGCGCAACCAAGCTTACTAGACGGTATTCAAGTGGAATACTACGGTGCATTAACCCCATTGCGTCAATTAGCCAACGTAGTGGCTGAAGATGCGCGTACCTTAGCGGTAACCGTGTTTGATCGTAGCTTAATCGGTGCGGTGGAAAAAGCCATTTTAACCTCTGATCTGGGCTTAAACCCATCATCAGCTGGCACAACTATTCGCGTTCCACTTCCACCATTAACGGAAGAACGCCGCCGTGATTTAATCAAAATCGTAAAAGCGGAAGCTGAGCAAGGCAAAGTGGCTGTGCGTAATGTGCGCCGTGATGCGAACGATCAAATCAAAGCCTTGTTGAAAGAAAAAGAAATCAGCGAAGATGAAGAGCGCAAAGCACAAGACGAAATCCAAAAAATCACCGATCTTTATGTGAAAAAAGTGGACGAAGTGTTAGCGGACAAAGAGAAAGAATTATTAGATTTCTAATCATTCTTACGAAATAAAGGGCGAGCCAAAGGTTCGCCCTATTTTTTCTTGCTGAATTACAGGCTTTTGAGTATATTCACGACAATTTTAGCAACCTTAACCCTTTTAAAGTGCGGTCAAAAATTTATGCAAAAACAACAAAAACTCGTCATTCTTGGTTCGACTGGATCAATCGGCACAAGCACCCTTTCTGTGATAGAACACAACTCTGACAAATATCAAGCGTTTGCCTTAGTGGGCGGACGTAACGTGCAATTAATGGTGGAACAATGCGTTAAATTTCAGCCGATTTTTGCTGCCTTAGATGACGAAAGTGCAGCGAAAAATTTAAAAGAAAAATTGACCGCACTTGGTCTAAGAACCCAAGTATTAAGCGGACAACAAGCCATTTGCGAGCTGGCGGCTCACCCTGAAGCGGATCAAGTGATGGCTGCTATTGTTGGCGCGGCGGGCTTGCTACCCACCCTTTCAGCGGTGCAAGCAGGCAAGCGAGTGCTGTTAGCTAATAAAGAAAGTTTGGTTACCTGCGGACAGCTTTTTATTGATGAAGTGAAGAAAAATCACGCTCAGTTACTGCCTGTGGATAGTGAACACAATGCGATTTTCCAATCGTTACCACCGCAAGCGCAGGAACAAATCGGTTTTTGCCCGTTGCAAGAATTAGGCATCAGCAAAATTGTACTTACGGGATCGGGCGGGCCTTTCCGTTATACGGATCTTTCAGAATTTGATCAGATCACGCCAGAACAGGCGGTAGCTCACCCCAATTGGTCAATGGGCAAAAAAATCTCAGTGGATTCCGCCACAATGATGAATAAAGGCTTGGAATATATTGAAGCCCGTTGGTTATTCAATGCCAGCGCAGATGAGATGGAAGTGATCATTCATCCGCAATCTATCATTCATTCTATGGTGCGTTATATTGATGGCTCGGTGATTGCGCAAATGGGCAATCCAGATATGCGCACACCAATTGCGGAAACAATGGCTTATCCACAGCGTACCTTTGCTGGTGTTGCGCCATTAGATTTTTATCAGCTCAATGGGCTGACTTTTTTAGCGCCAGATTATCAGCGTTACCCTTGCTTAAAATTGGCCATTGATGCCTTTGCCGCGGGGCAATATGCCACAACGGCAATGAATGCGGCGAATGAAATTTCCGTTGAGGCCTTTTTAAATCGTCAAATTAAATTTACCGATATTGCTAAAGTGAATACGCAAGTGGTAGAAAAAATTAGCCCGCAACAGATTCAATCTATTGATGATGTGTTAGACGTGGATAAAAACGCACGCGCTTTAGCGTGGCAAATCATTCAAGCAAAATAACATTTTGTTTTCGTTACAAATAAATCAAGGCGGGCAAAAGTTCGCCTTGATTTTTTATGCATAATTCTGTGCGTTTTCATAGTAAGTAATATCATATTATGATATATTCAGCCATTAATTTTGTAACTAGAAAATCCTTGATGAATGACAGAGATTGACTTAAACAATATTCCCCAACACGTTGCGATTATTATGGACGGCAATGGGCGTTGGGCAAAACAGCAAGGAAAAATGCGTATTTTCGGGCATAAAAATGGCGTGGCGGCAGTGCGTCAAGCGGTTTCCTATGCGCGAAAAATTGGTGTCAATGTTCTCACCCTTTATGCGTTTAGTAGCGAAAATTGGACGCGTCCAGAAAGTGAAGTGAGCGCATTAATGACACTTTTTATGCAAGCACTGGATTTAGAAGTGAAAAAATTGCATAAAAATAATATCCGCTTAAACATTATTGGGGATAAATCCCGTTTTAGCGAAAAATTACAGCAAAAAATCGAAAAAGCAGAAAAATTAACCGAAAATAACACCGCACTTACTTTAAATATTGCAGCAAATTATGGCGGTTATTGGGATATTGTGCAGGCAACCAAACAACTTGCTACTTTGGTGAAAAATGAGCAGCTGACGCTTGATGAGATCACCGCTGAACGTTTTCAACAACATTTGGTTACCCAAGATCAGCCAATGGTGGATTTATTAATTCGCACCAGCGGTGAACAGCGAGTCAGTAATTTTTTACTCTGGCAAATAGCCTATGCAGAATTTTATTTTTCTGACGTGCTTTGGCCAGATTTTAATGAACAAGAATTTAACCAAGCTATTTTAGCTTATCAGCAACGCGATCGCCGTTTTGGTGGAGCAGAACAAGAGGACTAAACTGTGCTTAAACAACGTGTTATTTCCGCAATTATTTTAATTGCCATTGTCTGTGCAGCGTTATTTTTATTTTCTCCTTTTTATTTTGCCTTAGCCTTAGGTGCAGTGGCGACCTTAGGGATTTGGGAATGGACACAATTCGCTCAAATTAAAAATAAATTTTGGCGTGTTGTAGTGGCAGGCTTAGCAGGTGCGGTGCTTTTTTTGTGGATTTTAAGCGAAGCTAATTATCTCAATGCGGGCCGTGTGTTTGAACATTATGCTGAGCCTATTTTATTAAGCGCAGTGATTTGGTGGATTGTGGCGCTTGGCTTTGTGGTGAGCTATCCAAATTCGGCCAAATTATGGGCAAAATCGGTGATTTTGCAAGGCGTTTTCGCTATCGTAACCCTTGTGCCTTTTATTGTAGGCGTGTTGCGTTTGCGCTTAGACGGTTATGTTGCCAATCCTTATCACGGCTTAATGTTGCTCTTTTATGTGTTTATTCTGGTATGGGCTGCGGATTCCGGTGCTTATTTTGCTGGTCGCAAATTCGGAAAACATAAACTTGCGCCAAAAGTTTCCCCGGGGAAAACGTGGCAAGGTGTATTCGGTGGGCTGATTACCGCTGGCGTGCTAGCAGGGATTTTTATGCAAGTCGCCCCACAAGATTTATTCAATGTGCCAACCGTACCTTTTATCGCCTTATCTGTTGCTACCGTGGCAATTTCTGTATTGGGCGATTTAACGGAAAGTATGTTTAAGCGCGAAAGTGGCATCAAAGACAGCAGCAATTTGATCCCCGGACACGGCGGGATTTTAGATCGCATCGATAGCTTGACTGCCGCCGTGCCATTCTTTGCGTATTTCTATTTTTATGTGTTGTAGGAAAAAATGAATATGTCCTTTTTGTGGTCGCTAGGTTCATTTTTGATTGCTATTTGTGTACTGGTTTTCGTACACGAATACGGACATTTTTGGGCTGCCAGAAAGTGCGGTGTAAAAGTTGAACGTTTTTCTATCGGTTTCGGCAAAGTGTTGTGGTCGTTCTTTGATAAAAAAGGCACCGAGTTTTCTATCTCACTGATTCCGTTAGGCGGCTATGTGAAAATGCTTGATGAGCGTAACGAAGCCGTACCAGACGCGTTGAAATCTCAAGCCTTTAATAATAAATCTGTGGCACAACGTGCTTTTGTGATTGCAGCAGGCCCGATGGCGAATTTTATTTTTGCTATATTGGCTTATTGGCTGGTGTATTCCATTGGGATTCCTAGCGTAAAACCTGTGATCGCAGAGGTTCGACCAGCGTCCATTGCGGCACAAGCGCAAATTCAACCTGATTCACAAATTATCGCCATTGATGGCACAGCAACCCCAGATTGGGAAACCATCAATATGGTGCTTGCCACCAAAATGGGCAACCCAAATGTAGAAATCACCCTTTCGCCTTTTGGTTCAGATGTAAAACAGCAACGCACTTTAGATTTAGCCAATTGGCGATTCGATCCTGAAAAAGAAAGTGCTTTTGGCGCATTGGGTATGATTCCCGTGCGAACTAAAGTGGAAATGACCTTGTCTAAAGTGGCGGAAGATTCCCCAGCACAAAAAGCAGGTTTGCAAGTGGGGGATAAATTTTATACCAATACTGGCGAGCCAATGAATTGGCAAGATTTTATTCAAGATGTGCAAAAAGGGCAGCCTTTTAGTGTTATCATTGAGCGTAATGGTGAGAAATTACATAAAAGCTTAACCCCAATATTAAAAGAAAAAGGGCGTTGGTTTGTGGGGATTTCGCCAACGGTTCATCCGATTGAGGATAAGTATCGTACAGAATTAAAATATGGTATGCTTGAAGCATTCCAAAAAGGTGTAGAAAAAACTAAAGATTTAATGCTACTTACGGTGAAAGTGATTGGTAAATTATTTACTGGCGATCTTTCGTTAAATAATCTTAGCGGGCCGATTTCTATTGCCAAAGGTGCAGGAATATCTTCCGAAATTGGCTTTGTGTATTATTTAAGTTTTATGGCGTTAATTAGTGTGAATTTAGGGATAATGAATTTGTTTCCATTGCCTGTTTTAGATGGTGGACATTTGATTTTTCTAGCCGCAGAAGCTATAAAAGGAAAACCGCTTTCAGAACAAGTGCAGAATATTGCCTATAAAATTGGTGCAATATGCTTGTTAGCTTTGACTGCATTTGCTTTGTTTAACGATTTCTTACGTTTATAACTATTTCTTTTACGAGGATAAAAGTAACAATGAAAAAACTTTTAATCGCAAGTTTACTGTTTGGTACAGCGACATTTGTTGAAGCTGCACCTTTTGTTGTTCAGGACATTCGTGTGGACGGTGTTCAAGGGGCAACAGAAAGTAAAATTCTTAACAGCTTACCTGTTAAAGTAGGTCAAAGAGCAACAGATAAAGATATCGCCAATGTGGTGAGAGGTCTCTTTTTACAAGGGTATAAAGGTGTTAGAGCCGTTCGTGAAGGAAACTCTTTAGTTATTTCAGTTCGTGAGATGCCTGTTATCGTTGAAGTAGATGTGAAAGGTAATAGCTCAATTCCAACAGAGGCACTGAAAGAGAATTTAGATGCTAATGGCTTTGCAGCTGGGGACGTTTTAGATCCAGAAAGATTAGATGCTTTCCGCGGTGAGTTATTACAGCATTATGAAAGTGTAGGTCGCTATAATGCGAAAGTGGACACTGTGGTAAATACCTTGCCAAATAACCGTGCGGAAGTAAAAATTCAAATTGATGAAAATGATCCTGCCTTATTAAAATCCCTTACCTTCAAAGGAAATGAATCTTTTAGCGATGGTAAACTTCGTCAGCAAATGGAGTTACAACCTGATGCGTGGTGGAAGATCTTCAATAATAAATATGATTCTGTACAACTAAATAAAGATTTAGAAGCCTTGCGTACTTTCTATTTAGATCGTGGTTATGCAAAATTCCAAATTACCGATATAGATGTTCAACTTAATCCAGAAAAAACTGCCGCAGATGTAACTATTTCAATGAACGAAGGCGCAGTTTATACCGTGAACAATGCGCGAATTGTGGGTAATGTTGCTGGAATGTCAGAACAACTAGCTCCTTCATTGAATGATGTTCGCTTGAATGAAATTTTTAGACGTAGCGATGTATTAGCCGTGGAACAGCAAATCAAAACCACGCTAGCGGAGCAAGGCTACGGTAATCCACAAGTGAATATTAACCCTGTATTTGATGACCAAGCGCATACCGTTGGGTTAACCTATGTGGTTGATGCAGGTCGCCGTTATTCTGTTCGCCAAATCCGTTTTGAAGGCAATAACGTGAGTGCGGATAGCACATTACGTCAAGAAATGCGTCAGCAAGAAGGAACTTGGTTATCTTCTCGTTTAGTGGATCTTGGTAAAGTGCGGTTAGAACGTACAGGATTTTTTGAAACTGTAGAATCTCGTACTGAGCCAGTACCAAACACAGACGATGAACTTGATGTAGTTTACCGTGTAGTAGAGCGTAACACGGGAAGTATCAACTTCGGTGTAGGTTATGGTACAGAGAGTGGATTCAGCTATCAAGCTAGTGTGAAACAAGATAACTTCTTAGGAATGGGATCATCTATTAGCTTAGCGGGATCGCGTAATGATTACGGCACAACCGTTAATCTTGGCTATAACGAACCGTACTTCACGAAAGATGGTGTGAGCCTTGGTGGTAACGCATTCTATGAGAAATATGATAACTCAAAAGATGATACTTCAGCGTCCTTCAGCCGTACCACTTATGGTGTGAATGGCACCCTTGGTTTCCCTGTAAATGAAAATAACTCTTACTATTTAGGTTTGGGCTATGTTCATAATAAACTGAAAAATGTATCGCCTGAGTTTAACCGTAATTTCTATCGTGAATCAATGAACTTCCCAGATTGGACATTCAAATCTCACGATTTTGAATTCTCTTTCGGGTGGAACTACAACAGCTTGAATCGTGGTTATTTCCCAACTTCAGGGGTAAGAGCTTCTTTAGGTGGAAAAGTAACGATTCCAGGTTCAGATAATAAATTCTATAAATTATATGGTGATGTACAAGGATTCTATCCATTAAACCACGAACACACTTGGGTATTATCGGCTAAAACCACCGCATCTTACGCAAATGGTTTTGGTGGCAAACGCTTACCGTTCTACCAAAACTACAGCGCAGGCGGTATCAGCAGCTTGAGAGGTTTCGCAAGTGGGGCAGTAGGGCCACAGGCGATTTATTGGGATCAGTCTTGCAATGATTATTGCCGTGTAAATGGTGATGTGGTTGGCGGTAACGCAATGGTTACTGCAAATATGGAATTAATTGTGCCAACACCATTTATTGACGATAAGAACCAACGTTCAGTAAGAACGTCATTGTTTGTCGATGCAGCAAGTGTGTGGAATACTAAATGGAAACACGATGGCAAAGCGAAATATACCAATTTACCTGATTATGGTGATCCAAGCCGTATTCGTGCATCAGCAGGGATTGGTTTCCAATGGAATTCTCCAGTAGGGCCATTGATTTTCTCTTATGCTAAACCAATCAAAAAATATGAAGGTGATGACATCGAGCAATTCCAATTTAGTATCGGTGGAACATTCTAATTGAACTTCTAATTTTTTTACTAGTCTAAGTAAAGGCGTGAAAAATGTGGGCAAGCAATTCACTTGCCCAATTTAATAATTATTTTTAAGGAAATTAAACAATGAAAAAAGCAGTAAAATTAACCGCACTTTCTCTCGCATTAGCATTAGGTTCATCAGTTGCAATGGCTGAAGATAACATCGCCTTTGTAAACGTAGATTATCTTTTTGCTAACCACCCAGCTCGTGAAGCTGAGATCAAAAAATTAGACGATGCGTTAAAAGCGCCATCAGACAAATTACAAGCAGAAGAAAAAGCATTACAAGATAAAAGAAAAAGTTTTGAAAAAGAACTTGATGGTAAAGTAAAAGCATTAGAAAAAGATGCACCAAAATTACGCCAAGCTGACATCAAAAAACGTCAAGATGAAATCAGCAAATTAGCCAAAAAACGTGATGATGAATTCCAAAAATTAGTTCAAGCACATCAGAAAAAAGTTGAAGAATTCCGTCAAGATGCACAAAAACGTCAAATGGAAGTTGAGCGCAAATTATTAACTGACATTCAAACTGCAACTACAACAGTAGCAAAAGCAAAAAGCTACAGCGCAGTACTTGATGAGAAAGCAGCAATTTATGCCGCTGATGGTAAAAACATTACAGAAGAAGTGTTAAAAGCAATTCCAGCACAGGCTAAATAATGCACAATTCTTATTCTCTTAAAGAATTAGCACAACAAATTGGCGCTACCATTCGTGGTAACGCCAATGTGCTTATTGATAGTATCGCCCCGCTCGATAAAGCACAGTCAAACCAGCTCACCTTTATTTCAAACATTAAATTCCGTGATTTACTTGCACAATCCCAAGCAGGGATTTTAGTGGTAAGCGAAAATGATGTGGAATTTTGTTCGCCTGAAAGCAACTTGCTTATTGTCAAAGATCCTTATGTGGCTTACGCCGTGCTAGCGCAATATATGGATTCTACGCCAAAAGCGGCAGCAGGCATTGCACCAAGTGCGGTGATTTCTGCCACTGCAAAATTAGGCGAAAATGTGTCTATTGGTGCAAATGCCGTGATTGAAGATGAGGTTGAACTTGGCGATAACGTGATTATTGGTGCAGGTTGTTTCATCGGTAAAGGTGCAAAAATTGGTGCAAATACACAGCTTTGGGCAAATGTAAACATCTATCACCAAGTGCAAATTGGCGAACATTGCTTAATCCAATCTGGCGCTGTGATTGGTAGTGATGGTTTTGGTTATGCGAATGATAAAGGGCGTTGGATCAAGATCCCACAAACAGGCACAGTGATTATCGGCAATCACGTTGAAATTGGGGCTTGCACCTGTATTGACCGCGGTGCGTTAGACGCAACGGTGATTGAAGATAACGTCATCATCGACAACCTTTGCCAAATTGCCCATAACGTGCATATCGGTACAGGTACAGCGGTGGCTGGCGGTGTGATTATGGCAGGCAGCCTAAAAGTGGGGCGCTATTGCTTAATTGGTGGTGCAAGTGTGATCAATGGCCATATGGAAATTGCCGATAAAGTTACCGTTACGGGAATGGGAATGGTAATGCGACCAATCACTGAACCGGGCGTGTATTCTTCTGGTATTCCATTACAGCCAAATAAAGAATGGCGTAAAACCGCCGCACTGACTTTAGACATTGACAAAATGAACAAACGTCTAAAAGCGGTAGAAAAAAAGCTTAATAATGCTTAATTCCTCTCTCAAACGTGCCACTTTATGTGGTGCGTTTTGTATTAAATGATGAAATACCGTATAATTTGCATCAATTTTATTTTCTATTATTTTCAAATTAAAAAGGTACTATTGTGACAACAGAACAAACCGCAAAAGTCATTGAAGCAAAAGAAATTATGACCTTACTTCCGCACCGCTATCCCTTTTTATTAGTGGATCGTGTTACTGATTTTGAAGAAGGGAAATGGTTAAAAGCGATTAAAAACATCAGCGTTAATGAGCCTTGTTTCACAGGGCATTTCCCAGGTGAGCCGATTTTACCGGGTGTGCTAATTTTAGAAGCATTGGCACAATCAATGGGGATTTTGGCATTTAAAACTCACGAATTACAGGGCGGAGAATTGTTCTATTTCGCAGGGATTGACGATGCGCGTTTTAAACGTCCCGTATTACCAGGGGATCAAATGGAACTTTATGTCGAAGTGATCAAAGAGCGCCGTGGTATTACCGCATTCACAGGCATTGCCACCGTGAATGGTGAAGTGGCTTGTGAAGCAAAATTAATGTGCGCACGCAGATAAACATTCATTACAAAAACAAGAGGTCAATATGATCCATTCAAGTGCAAAAATTCACCCTACAGCCATTGTAGAAGAAGGGGCAAAAATTGGCGAAAACGTGGTGATTGGCCCGTTTTGTATTATTGGTGCTGATGTAGAAATTGGCAAAGGCACCGTGTTGCACTCGCATATCGTGGTTAATGGCGTGACAAAAATTGGCGAAGACAATGAAATTTTCCAATTCGCCAGCATTGGTGAGAAAAACCAAGATCTGAAATACCAAAATGAGCCAACGAAAACCATTATTGGCAACCGTAACCGTATTCGTGAAAGTGTGACGATTCACCGTGGCACGGTGCAAGGTGGTGGCGTAACGCGTGTAGGTGATGATAACTTATTTATGATCAATGCCCATATTGCGCACGATTGTAAAATCAAAAATCGCTGTATTCTTGCCAATAACGCCACCTTGGCAGGACACGTTGAGCTAGATGATTTCGTGATTGTGGGCGGAATGTCGGCCATTCACCAATTTGTTATTGTGGGCGCACACGTTATGCTTGGCGGTGGTTCAATGGTCAGCCAAGATGTTCCTCCTTATGTTATGGCGCAAGGCAACCACGCGCAACCATTCGGTGTAAACATTGAAGGCTTAAAACGCCGCGGTTTTGATAAGCCAACATTGCACGCCATTCGTAATGTGTATAAATTGATTTATCGCAGCGGAAAAACCTTAGAAGAAGTGATGCCAGAAATTGAGCATTATGCGAAAACGGAAAGTGCGATTAGCTTTTTCCTTGATTTCTTCAAGCGTTCAAAACGTGGCATTATTCGCTAATTTAACGAACAACCGCGTATAAAAAAGTTAAAAATTTTCACCGCACTTTGCTTATTGCTTAACGCTCGCAATATAAAGTGCGGTTGTTTTTTATGAGAAATTTATTCATGGAACAAGCAAAAGCATTTCCAACAATCGGTATTGTCGCAGGTGAAGTTTCTGGCGATATTCTAGGCGCAGGGCTGATGCGTAGCCTAAAAATCCGTTATCCTAACGCCCGTTTTATCGGCATTGCTGGAAAACAAATGTTGGCAGAAGGTTGCGAAACCTTGGTGGATATGGAAGAAATTGCCGTAATGGGCTTAGCAGAAGTGGTGAAACATTTGCCACGCTTGCTGAAAATTCGTCGCCAAGTTATCGACAAAATGTTGCAAGAAAAACCTGATGTGTTTATCGGCATCGATGCGCCCGATTTCAATCTTGAAATTGAACTTAAACTCAAAGAACAAGGCATCAAAACCATTCATTACGTCAGCCCCTCGGTGTGGGCGTGGCGACAAAATCGCATTCACAAAATTGCACGCGCCACCAACCTTGTTCTTGCGTTTTTACCTTTTGAAAAAGCCTTTTATGATCGTTTCAACGTACCTTGCCGTTTTATCGGCCACACAATGGCAGATGCCATTCCGTTAAAACCTGATCGCCTTGCCGCTTGCCAAATGCTTAATATTGATCCAAGCCAACGCTATTTAGCGATGCTTGTTGGTAGCCGTGGCTCAGAAGTGGAATTCCTTGCCGAACCTTTCTTGCAAACCGCCTTATTGCTGAAAGAACAGTATCCAGACGTGCAATTTCTCGTGCCTTTGGTGAATGAAAAACGTCGCCAACAATTTGAACAAATCAAAGCGAAGATAGCCCCTGATTTAGAAATGATCTTGCTTGATGGACAAGCACGCCCTGCAATGATCGCCGCTCAAGCCACCTTGTTGGCTTCAGGCACAGCGGCATTAGAATGTATGCTATGCAAATCGCCAATGGTCGTGGGATACAAAATGAAGCCGTTCACTTATTTTCTAGCTAAACGCTTGGTGAAAACCCCTTATATTTCATTACCGAATTTACTGGCGAATGAAATGCTCGTGCCAGAAATGATCCAGCAAGATTGCACGGCAGAAAAATTGCTAGAAAAGCTCGCCCCTTATTTTTCCACAGAAGAAAGTGCGGTGCAAAATCGCCATAATTTAGTGCAACACTTTATTGATCTGCATAAAATGATCCAATGTGATGCGGACAAACAAGCCGCTGACGCAGTGATTGAATTATTGCAAGGGGAAAAATAATGAGCGAATTTGTCTATCCTGATTATAAACTTATCGCAGGCGTTGATGAGGTAGGGCGTGGGCCTTTAGTGGGCGCAGTGGTAACTGCCGCAGTGATTTTAGACCCTAACAATCCCATTGAAGGCTTAACCGACAGCAAAAAACTCTCGTACAAAAAACGCCTTGCTTTAGCGGAAGAAATTAAACAAAAGGCTAAAGCTTGGGCGTTAGGGCGAGCTGAACCCGAAGAAATTGATGAACTTAACATTTTGCACGCCACAATGTTAGCAATGCAACGCGCAGTCAATCAGCTCAAAATTACACCGCACTTTGTACTCGTGGACGGCAACCGCATACCCCCATTGCCAATGCCCGCCCAAGCGGTGGTGAAAGGGGATAGCCTTGTGGCAGAAATCAGTGCGGCTTCTATTTTGGCAAAAGTCGCCCGCGATTTAGAAATGGAAGAATTGGATAAACGCTATCCTCAATACGCCTTCGCCCAACACAAAGGCTACCCAACAAAATTACATTTAGAAAAACTGGCAGAACACGGCCCCTTACCCCAACACCGCCGAAGTTTTGCCCCAGTAAAAAAACTGATTACAGAATAAAGTGCGGTCATTTTCCCCAAAAAATTTAAAAAATTCTCACCGCACTTTAAATGAAATTTAACGCAAAATAGAATGTGAACTATCGGACAATCAACCCCCTTGTAAATTGCCCGAATGGAAATAAAATTTTTAGAAAAGTAACGCCTGAACGCAGCGCAGCGAGTATGGGCTTACTTTTCGTTGAAAAAATTTTATTGTAATGAGGAAAAGCAATTTAGTAGGGGTTCCCTTTTCTTTGCTTCCTTTCTTTTGGGAAAGCAAAAGAAAGGAAGTCGCCAACGGCGAAACGCGTTATATCAACAAAGAAAATCACAATCAGCCCAATGGCAAAACAACGCCGTATGGAAGTAAAAGAAATTTAGCGATAGTAGGCGAACGTTTTCTTTGCTTACGTTCCTTTTGGGAACGCAAAAGAAAGTAAGTCGCACAACGGCGAAACCCGTTATAACAACAAAGAAAACCACAAACAGCCAAAAGTAAAAATAAGCAACGACAAAGTGCGGTCATATTTTCAAAATCTTTTAAAAAATCGCACCGCACTTTAAATTTAAAATTAATGTGAAATATCGGGACAACCCCCTTGTAAATTGCCCGAATGGAAATAAAATTTTTAGAAAAATCACGCCGAGCGAGAGCGAAGCGAACATCAGGCTGATTTTGCGTAAAGAAAATTTTATTGTAATGAGGAAAAGCAATTTAGTAGGGGTATCGTTTTCTTTGCTTACTTTCTTTTGGATAAGCAAAAGAAAGTAAGTCGCTCAACGAGCGAAACCCGTTATATCAACAAAGAAAACCGTAATTAACCAAATAATAAACAAAACGACCAAAACCCTAACCACGGAGACCCTAATGCCCTCAATCACCAATATCCCCCTTGCTAGCGTTGTGATTTTTCTCGCCATCGCTGTACTCTTGTTTATCCACAACAAAATCCGAATGGACGTTATCGCCCTGTTGGTAATGCTCGCTTTTTGTGTGAGTGGGATCTTGAGCGTGCAGGAAGTTTTTGCCGGATTTAGTGATCCGAATATTATTTTGATTGCCTTGCTGTTTATTGTGGGGGAAGCCTTGGTGCGCACTGGCGTAGCCTATCAAGTGAGTGAATGGCTGATGAAAGCGGCGAAAAATAGCGAAACTCGCGTACTTGTTTTAGTGATGTTAGCGGTAACGGGATTGGGATCTTTTATGAGTTCCGTAGGGATTGTGGCGATTTTTATCCCTGTGGTATTGGTGATTTGTCGGCAGATGAATATTTCACCAAAACGCCTGATGATGCCATTGAGTATGGCTGGGCTAATCAGCGGTATGATGACCTTAATCGCCACCGCCCCAAATTTGGTGATTAACGCGGAGTTAATCCATCTCACCAAACAGCGTTTTGATTTCTTTTCTTTCACGCCCATTGGCATTGTGATTTTGTTGCTGGGCATTGTGTATATGTTGGTGGCTCGCCGTTGGTTAGGGCAAGCGGAAAATGAACAAAGCGAAGGCGTGAATCGTCATTCCATTCAAGATCTGATTGAAGATTATCAATTACAAGCACGCACCAAACGCTTTGTGGTGCGCGTAGGATCAGATTTTATCGGGCAACCGCTAGAAGCCTTGCATCTGCGTTCTAATTATGCTTTGAACGTGCTGGCAATTGAGCGTTGGAAGCGTTTTCGCCCAAGATTTCTAGCAGATTCCTTAGGGAAAATCGAAATTCGTGAAAAAGATATTTTGCTGATTGATTGTGCTGATCCTGAGTTAGATATTAATGCATTTTGCCAACAACATCAGCTTGAGCCAACGGAGTTGCGTCCTTACCACTTTGAACAACAAGCCAAGTTTATGGGAATGGTGGAAATCACGCCAATTCCTGAAGGGGATTATCTCGGCAAAACCGTGGCAGAAATTGGCTTCCGTTCCCGTTTTGGTTTAAACGTTGTTGGCATTAAACGCAATAATGAAATTTTAAGCGGAAATTTAATCGAACAGCCATTAAAGATTGGTGATTTACTTTTAGTGGTCGGATCGTGGAAATTGATCCAAGCAATGCGTAATAAAACAAAAGCCTTTTTCGTACTCGATTATCCTGCGGAAATTGAACGCGCTGCGCCCGCGCAAAGCCAAGCGCCTTATGCCATTTTATCCATTGTCACGATGGTGGCATTAATGGTAACAGGCGTTGTGCCGAATGTGGTTGCCGCACTAATCGCCTGTTTAATGCTAGCGAAATTCCGCTGCGTTGATGCGAAAAGCGCTTACGCGTCCATTCACTGGTCGAGCTTGATTTTAATTGTGGGAATGATGCCATTTTCCACTGCACTACAAAAAACAGGCGGGATTAATTTAATCGTAGAATTTATGATTAACACCGTAGGGGGAATGGGTAAGCATTGGATTTTAATCAGCTTGTTTACCCTGACTGCGGTGATTGGCTTATTTATTTCTAACACTGCCACCGCAATTTTAATGGCACCCATAGCCATCACAATGGCACAGCATTTAGGGCTTTCCCCCTTGCCTTTCGCAATGACGGTGGCGATCGCTTCCTCTGCCGCCTTTATGACCCCGATTTCTTCGCCAGTAAACACAATGGTGCTGGGTGCAGGGAATTATAAATTTGGCGATTTCGTCAAAATTGGCGTGCCTTTTACTTTACTGGTTATGCTGGCAACGGTGTTTCTTGTTCCAGTATTATTTCCGTTTAAATAAGGAGAAATAATGAGTATTTACGATTTAAAACCGAAGTTTCAAAATTTACTGCGTCCAACGGTGGTGAAGTTAGAACGCAAAGGCGTTACAGCGAACCAGGTTACACTTGCCGCTTGTGGGATTTCAGTCATTTTAGGCGTATTTTTGACCGCACTTTCTGCGGTGCATTGGCTGTTTATTTTAATTCCTATTTGGCTTTTTGTGCGAATGGCGCTTAATGCTATTGACGGAATGTTAGCACGAGAATTTCAGCAAAAATCACGCTTGGGTGGTTATCTTAATGAAATTACCGATGTGGTTTCTGATGCGGCGTTGTATCTGCCTTTTGCTTTTATCGCCCCTTTTGATCCCCTTGTTATCGGGCTGATTATTTGGCTTGCCGCCTTAACGGAATTTTGTGGTGTGTTAGGGCAAGTGCAAGGGCAAACACGCCGTTATGACGGGCCTTTGGGGAAAAGTGATCGTGCCTTTTTATTTGGCTTATTAGGATTGATTTATACCTTTATGCCGATTTTACCAACGTGGTTTTATGCGCTCGCTTGGCTTGTCGTCGCGTTGTTAATTTTAACTTGCGTGAAACGTGTGAAATCAGGATTGGTGGAAGGTAAGGCTTTAGATCAGAATATTGAAAATAAACCCGATGAAGAACAAGCAGAAGACCGCGCAGACAATGAAAGTGCGGTGCAATTTTCCGCAGAAAATGCTACGCAACAAAAATCAGAGGAGAATGAAAATGCTCGCTAAACTGGTTGATTTTCTTTTATGCCGTTTTACCTCTTTTATTAGCGGTGTTCGTCCGGCGAAAAATATCGCCTTGCTTTCCGCAGATAAGCCAAGACTTTATTACGCCAATCATAATAGCCACGGAGATTTTATTTTATTCTGGGTGTCGTTGCCTTATGAAGTGCGTAAGAAAACCCGCCCTGTGGCTGGTGCGGATTATTGGACGAAAGGCAAAATTCGCCGTTTTCTTGCGGAAAAAGTGTTTAATATGCTGTTGATCGAGCGAGGCGGCAATGATCCTAAAGCGGTAACAGAGCAAATTAGCCAAGCGCTACAAGAAAACTCATTGATTATTTTTCCCGAAGGCACAAGAAAAACCAATGATGATCTTGCCCTCCAGCCCTTTAAAAGTGGTTTATATTATTTAGCCAAAGCCAATCCTAATATGGATCTCGTGCCAGTTTGGATCAGCAACACTCATAATTTATTGCCGAAAGGCTTTATTCTGCCAATTCCCTTGCTGTGTGATCTATATTTGGGCGAGCCGATTCATTGGCAGCCGCAAGAAGATAAAACGCAATTTCTAGTGCGAGCAGAGCAGGCCTTGCTTAGCCTTAACCCGAAACATCAAGGAGCATAAAATGGAAATGTGGAATTTATTTTGGGGATTAATTTGCACCTTGCTATTGGCATCGGGCATTGGTTATGCGCTGAAATGGAAAGTAGGTTTTTCCACGCCCCATTCGGTGATAGATAACCTAAACGCACGCATTAATGCGTGGTGGGTGATGATTTTAATTATCTTCGCCGCCGCTTATCTCGGTTTTTATGGCGTATTGGGCTTATTTTTTATCGTTTCTTTTATGGCGTTACGGGAATTTTTATCGCTGATTGAAATTCGCCGTGGCGATCATCTCGCGTTAGTGGCCTGCTTTTATTTCATTTTGCCTTTGCAATATTATTTTGTCGCGGTGGATTGGTTTAGTATGTTCAGCATTTTCATTCCTGTTTATGCGTTCCTATTTTTACCGATTTTATCCGCATTGCTAGGCGACACGGCGCATTTTTTAGATCGTTCAAGCAAAGTGCAATGGGCGGTGATGATTTCCGTGTTCTGCATTTCGCATATTCCTGCCATTCTCACCCTAAATATTGCAGGATTTGAAGGCAAAAGTTTATTATTAATGATCTTTTTGATCCTGATTGTGCAAGCGAGCGATGTGTTGCAATATGTATGGGGAAAATTATTCGGTAAACATAAAATTGCGCCAACTTTATCCCCTTCCAAAACCGTAGAGGGTTTTGTCGGTGGCGTATTGAGCGCTTCAGCATTGGGCGGATTGCTTTCTTGGCTAACGCCATTTAGCGCCGTGCAAGCTACCTTAATTAGCTTGGTTATTTGTTTAATGGGCTTTTTAGGTGGGCTGGTGATGTCAGCAATGAAACGCAGTATGGGCGTGAAAGATTGGGGCAATATGATAAGTGGACACGGTGGAATGTTGGATCGTATGGATAGCCTATGCTTTGCCGCACCGATTTTCTTCCATATTGTGAGATATTATTGGATTTAATAAAAAACAGAGGAAAAAATGACCGCACTTTTAAAAATTGGTTTAGTTTCAGTGTCCGATCGCGCCTCGCAAGGCGTGTATCAAGATCAAGGTATCCCTGAATTACAAAAATGGCTCGAGCAAGCCTTAATTGATCCTTTTGAAGTGGAAACTCGCTTAATTCCTGATGAACAACCTATTATTGAACAGACATTATGTGAATTAGTGGATAAGCATCATTGTCATCTTGTATTAACCACAGGGGGAACCGGCCCTGCTAAACGTGATGTTACCCCTGATGCCACACTGGCAATAGCCGATCGTGAAATGCCGGGATTCGGTGAACAAATGCGCCAAGTGAGCTTGCATTTTGTGCCAACGGCGATTTTATCGCGTCAAGTGGGCGTGATTCGTAAAAATAGCTTAATTTTAAATTTACCGGGGCAGCCAAAGGCGATCAAAGAAACCCTTGAGGGCGTGAAAGACGAACAAGGCAAGGTGCTGGTGAAAGGCATTTTTGCTGCCGTGCCTTATTGTTTACAGCTGATTGACGGTATTTATATTGATACCAAACCTGAAGTTATCGCCAGCTTTAGACCAAAATCTGCCAGACGAGAAAGTTAATTCCAGTGAGAAAATCAAAATGAAAAAAATTGAAGCAATTATTAAACCGTTTAAACTTGATGATGTGCGTGAAACCTTGTCTGATATTGGGATCACAGGAATGACCGTAACCGAAGTGCGCGGTTTTGGACGCCAAAAAGGGCATACAGAGCTGTATCGTGGCGCGGAATATATGGTGGATTTTCTGCCAAAAGTAAAAATGGAAATGGTTATTTCTGATGACGTGGTGGAGCAGTGTATTCAGGCGATTATGGAAACCGCACAAACAGGCAAAATTGGTGATGGTAAAATTTTTGTCTATGACGTAGAGCGCGTAATCCGAATTCGCACGGGTGAGGAAAACGAGGAGGCCGTATAATGGATAAGCGTTTGCCGATCAGCCAATTATTAATGGCATTGTCTGCCTTGGTAGTCATTCTGGCTGGGGTGAAATTGGCAGGGGAAATTGTTGTCCTATTTTTACTTTCCTTATTTATCGCCATTACTTGCTCACCTGTGGTGAAGTTTATGACACAGCGTAAAGTTCCCCATTGGCTCGCACTCACCTTGCTCTTTTTGATGATCCTGACGGTGTTTTTCTTCCTCGCCAGCCTCATTAATAGCACCGCACGGGAATTTACCCAGTCGATCCCGCAATATCGCCTATTGCTTTCGCAACGCTTAAACGAGCTTGCGACAATCACGCAAGGTTTACATTTACCCGTGAGAGATTTACAGCAACAAATTATGGATCATTTTGATCCCGCAATGATAATGAACTTTGCCAGCAGATTTTTACTGAGTTTCTCAGACGTAGTAACCGACGTATTTGTGCTATTTTTAGTGGTACTGTTTATGTTGTTAGAAGCCCCCACGGCTAAACATAAATTTGCAGTGGCATTTAGCAAACCTAACCAAGTGGCACAATACGAAGGTTATATTGCTCGCATTTTGCAAGGCGTAATGGATTATCTTGATGTGAAAACCTTTACCAGCTTTTTAACGGGCTTAAGCGTATTTATTTTGCTGAAAATTTTTGGCGTGCAATATGCCATTTTGTGGGCAACGCTCAGTTTTTTACTCAATTATGTTCCGAATATCGGCTCAATTATCGCTGCCATTCCCATTATCGTTCAAGCCTTATTGCTTAATGGCTTTTTCACCGGCATAGGCGTTACCATTGGCGTTATCAGCCTAAATATGATCATCGGCAACGTGCTAGAACCCAAAATGATGGGCAAAACTCTTGGACTTTCCACCCTTGTGGTGTTTCTCTCCCTTTTATTCTGGGGTTGGCTACTCGGATCAGTCGGAATGTTCCTTTCCGTCCCCCTCACAATGGTGCTAAAAATCGCCCTCGAAGCCAGCCCAGATACGGTGAAATATGCCGCATTGCTGGGTGAAACTCAACAAACCAAAGAGCAGGAATAGCTGTTTTCATTAAAAAACATAGCAGGGAAGAGCGGTGAGTTTTTGGGGGAAATTTGTATAAGAGCGAGTTTTAACTTTTCTAGAGTTAGTATGAAATGAAAAATAGGCGAACATTGTGTTCGCCTTTTTTATGGTGCTGTTTTATATCCGATAATCATCAGTAAAAATTCTCACAAATTTCGCCGCTCTTTTAATTTTACTGTTTTATTTACTGTCTTTGCGATCTGGATCGCAAATCTAAATTTAAAAAGTGCGGTGGTTTTTTATTGATATTTTTATGGCTTATTGCTATTTTCAGCATCGTTATTATTGGCTTGGCTGTCATTATCATTTACTGGATCATTCCAAGGCGCAACTTTAAATAAACATAACATTCCGGGGATAGCGAGCCAGAAGCAAAGCCAGAAATAATCATAGTAGCCGAGCCAATCGATCAACGCACCTGCTTGGGTGTTGAGCGTGGCTCTTGGCAGTGCGGCAAGGCTGGTGAATAAGGCGAGCTGAGTAGCGGTGTAAAGGGGATTGGTTTCCCTTGCCATAAAGGCAACAAAGGCGGCTGTACCTAAACCGATGCCAATATATTCCGCGGCTACCACAAGGCTGAGCGACCACAAGGCACGGCTATCTACGGTTTCAAAAGGCCCTTGTTGGGCGAGCCAGGCAAAGCCAAGAATGGTGATAATTTGCACAAATCCAAATAACCATAAAGCACGGTTAATGCCCACTTTCAGCATTAAAATCCCGCCTAAAATACTGGCGACCACCATTGGCCATAAAGAAGCATTTTTCACCACCAAACCGATCTGGGTTTTGCTAAATCCCATATCTAAATAGAAAGGGGAAATCAGCGCCGTTGCCATACTGTCGCCTAATTTATACAGAAAAATAAACGCCAGAATCCCTAAGGCTGACCAAACGCCTTTGCGTTGAAAAAATTCGCGGAAAGGTTCGATGACACTTTCTTCTAAAGTGCGGTGTTTTTTTAGCGCAATCTTAGGTTCGGTACTTAAAAATAGACACATTAAAATTCCCGGCAACATAAACATTGCGGTAATGATGAATACGGTTTGCCAAGGGAAATGATCCGCCAAAATCAATGAAAGCGAACCGGGAACAAGGCCGGCTATACGGTAGGCATTCACGTGAATGGAGTTGCCTAAACCTAATTCATTGTCGGTTAAAATTTCTCTCCGATAGGCATCTAGCACAATGTCTTGCGTGGCGGAAAAGAAGGAACAAAGCACGCCCAATGCGGCGATTAAACTGAGTCCAAATTGTTTGCTTGGATCTAAAAAGCCAAATAATGCCAAGCTGATTAGCAATAAAATTTGTGAGATCAGCATCCAGCCGCGGCGGCGGCCTAAAAAAGGCGGCACAAAGCGATCAAGCAAGGGCGCCCAGACAAACTTCCACGAAAAAGGGAGCATTATTAGGGTGAAATAGCCCAAGGTTTTGAGATCAACGTTTTCTGCGCGTAACCAAATAGGTAACAAAGAAACCAAAACATAAAGGGGTAAGCCCGAGCTAAATCCCGTGAATACGCAGATCAGCATATTACGGCTGAAAATTTGTGAAAATAATGGAGATTGTGCTTTCATAGGCATAAAGTGCGGTGTGTTTTTCAAACAAATTGTGCTGCAAGTTTCCTTACAGCACAATGAGATTAACGATTAATCACGATACCCTTGTGGGTTCTTTTTCTGCCAATTCCAAGTGTCTTGCATCATTTCCGTTAAGCCACGTTCCGCTTTCCAGCCTAATTCTTTGGCAGCAAGAGAAGGATCGGAATAGCACGTTGCAATATCTCCCGGACGGCGCGCCACTAATTGATAGGGAATTTGAATATCGTTGGCTTGCTCAAAGGCTTTCACCATATCTAGCACGGAATAGCCTGTGCCAGTACCAAGGTTATAAATGTGTAATCCTGCATCGTTTTGATGACGATCTAAGGCTTTTAAATGCCCAATCGCCAGATCCACAACGTGGATATAATCACGCACGCCCGTACCATCGTGGGTGTCATAATCACTTCCAAAAACGGAAAGTTGCGGTAATTTGCCGATAGCCACTTGGCTAATATAAGGCAATAAATTATTTGGAATGCCCGTTGGGTCTTCGCCGATCAAGCCGCTGTGATGCGCGCCCACTGGGTTGAAATAACGTAAAATCGTAAAGCTAAATTTATCTTCTGCTTTGGCAACGTCTGTTAAAATTTGTTCTACCATCAATTTCGATGTGCCGTAAGGATTGGTCGTGCCACCCACTTTGCATTGTTCGGTGATTGGCACAATTTCAGGATCGCCATAGACAGTTGCCGATGAGCTAAACACTAAATTCCACACGCCAGCCTTGCGCATTTCATCAACTAGCACTAATGAACCCGTCACATTGTTCATATAATATTCGATCGGCTTACGCACACTTTCGCCCACGGCTTTCAAACCGGCAAAATGAATTACAGAATCAATTTGGTTTTCTGCAAAGATTTTCTGTAACATTGCACGATCTAACACATCGCCTTGGTAGAATTTCACCGCTTTGCCCGTGATTTCTTCTACACGTTGTAATGATTTGGCGGAAGAGTTGGATAAATTGTCCAGCACCACCACGTCTTTGCCAGTATTTAATAATTCCACAACGGTATGAGAGCCAATGTAGCCTGCGCCGCCAGTTACTAAGATAGCCATTTTTTCCTCGCTTAGATTATTTGCCTTAATTATTACGATTATTGCGCGCTATTATAAACGATTTATAAAACAAGCCCAAAAATTTCCGCAAAAATCACCGCACTTTCTATTAAGCAAACGTTTACTATTCTTTTCTTTTCTGTAAAATAGCGCCATTTTTTCAACAAGATTTTATTTTAACTTTATTAACGAAAGGAAATTTATGTTCGCAGAAAAACTTTTTGAGATCACTAAGCGTGGCTCAACGGTACGCCAAGAAATTATCGCAGGTTTAACCACCTTCTTGGCAATGGTGTACTCCGTGATTGTAGTGCCAAATATGCTGAGTGCCGCAGGCTTTCCCCCTGAAAGCGTGTTTATCGCCACCTGTTTGGTATCAGGCTTAGGTTCTATTCTTATTGGCTTATGGGCAAACGCGCCAATGGCCATTGGTTGCGCTATCTCATTAACTGCGTTTACCGCATTTAGCCTTGTATTAGGGCAAGGCGTGAGCGTTCCTGTCGCACTGGGAGCGGTATTCTTTATGGGGATCGTGTTCACCTTAATTTCCGCAACAGGCATTCGTGCGTGGATTTTACGCAACTTGCCAGCCAGTATTGCACAGGGCGCAGGCATTGGGATTGGTTTGTTTTTATTATTAATCGCGGCCAATGGCGTGGGCATTGTGGTGGGCAACCAAGCAGGTTTGCCAGTGAAGCTCGGTGATTTCACCACTTTCCCTGTATTGATTTCCCTTGCAGGCTTAGCGGCAATCATCGGCTTAGAAAGATTGCAAATCAAAGGCGGTATTTTATGGGTGATCATCGCAATTACTCTTATTGGTTTGGCGGTTGATCCTAATGTTAAATTCAGCGGTGAATTATTCAAAATGCCAACTTTTGGTGAGCAATCATTGTTCCTTGAACTTGATTTAATGGGTGCATTACAACCTGCCATCTTGCCTGTGGTGTTCGCTTTAGTGATGACAGCGGTATTTGATGCGACAGGGACAATCCGTGCCGTAGCAGGGCAAGCCAATTTATTGGATAAAGACGGGCAAATCATCAACGGCGGCAAA
Organism: Avibacterium avium; assembly: GCF_900454535.1. Lineage (GTDB taxonomy): Bacteria > Pseudomonadota > Gammaproteobacteria > Enterobacterales > Pasteurellaceae > Avibacterium > Avibacterium avium. Next base: position 1,919,252 of record NZ_UGSP01000001.1, on the reverse strand, counting down.
GCCTTAACTTCCGATTCAGTAAGTAGCTTATTCTCTGGCTTATTTGGTACAGCACCTGCTGCGGTATATATTGAATCTGCCGCAGGTACAGCCGCTGGCGGTAAAACAGGGATCACAGCCATTGTCGTGGGCGTGCTATTCCTATTAATGCTCTTTTTTCAACCACTCGCGAGCCTTGTGCCTAGCTATGCTACCGCACCAGCGTTAATGTATGTGGGCTTATTAATGCTTAGCAACGTAAACAAATTAGATTTTTCTGATTTTATCGGCGCAATGAGCGGCTTAGTTTGTGCGGTATTCATCGTTCTTACTGCAAATATCGTAACGGGTATTATGCTTGGTTTTGCTACTCTTGTGATTGGGCGAATCATCAGTGGTGAAGTGAAAAAACTCAATATCGGCACAGTGTTAATCGCCGCTGCTTTATTAGCTTTCTACCTTTGTGGCTGGAACATTTAATATTTATCATTTGATCTAAATGACATAAACCACCGTGAATTTTGCGATCTAGATCGTAAAAAAGTGCGGTGGTTTTTTCTTTTATTTTTCTTTTGGCTAAAATAGCACTCAGGTTAGGCTGAAATCGCTAGATTAATCAAACATAACTCTGTACAATCGCAACTCATTTTTTAAGCGGTAGAAATTTTTTAATTTATAGTTTGTAAACTTAACCTGAAACAAGCAAAAGTTTAGCTATATCAATGCCGTAATGTGTAATAACGAGGCTTTATGTTAGAACAGAATACAACTCAACAAGAAGGCTGCCAGCCTTCAGCAGAACCTAAGAAAAAAATCAATTTAATGAATTTAACACGCCAGCAAATGCGTGAATTTTTTCAAGAATTAGGGGAAAAACCGTTTCGTGCGGATCAATTAGTCAAATGGATTTACCATTTTGGTGAAGATAATTTTGACAATATGACGAATATTAACAAGAAGTTACGCGAAAAATTAAAAGCCGTAGCGGAAATTAAAGCGCCAGAAGTGGCCGTGGAGCAGCGTTCTGCGGACGGCACAATTAAATGGGCAATGCAGGTGGGCGATCAGCAGGTCGAAACCGTGTATATTCCTGAAGCTGATCGTGCGACGCTTTGTGTGTCTTCCCAAGTGGGCTGTGCGTTGGCTTGTACTTTTTGTTCCACTGCACAACAAGGATTTAACCGCAATTTAACCGTATCAGAAATTATCGGGCAAGTGTGGCGTGCCTCAAAAATCATTGGTAATTTTGGTGTAACGGGTGTGCGTCCTATCACGAATGTGGTGATGATGGGAATGGGCGAGCCTTTGCTTAACGTGGCAAATGTAGTGCCAGCTATGGAAATTATGCTTGATGATTTTGCTTATGGTTTATCAAAACGCCGTGTTACCCTTTCCACTTCAGGGGTTGTGCCGGCCTTGGATAAATTGAGCGAAATGATTGATGTGGCATTGGCGATTTCTTTACACGCACCGAATGATGAATTGCGTGATGAAATTGTGCCGCTCAATAAAAAATATAACATCAAAACCTTGATTGATTCTGTTAATCGTTATTTATCAGTATCTAACGCTAATCACGGTAAAGTAACCATTGAATATGTGATGTTGGATCACGTTAATGACAGCGTAGAACACGCGCATCAGTTAGCGGAAGTATTGAAAAATACGCCTTGTAAGATCAATTTGATCCCTTGGAATCCATTCCCTGAAGCGCCTTATGCGAAAAGCTCTAATACACGTATTGATCGCTTCCAGAAAACGTTGATGGAATATGGCTTTACGGTGATTGTGCGTAAAACTCGTGGTGATGATATTGATGCCGCCTGCGGACAGTTAGCTGGTGATGTGATTGACCGCACCAAACGTACCGCACAGAAAAAGCGTTTTGGCAGCCCAATTAATGCAGTGCAAGTGCAATAAATAGAAATTATTAACAAAGGAGAGAGAAAATGAAAATGCGTCAATGTTATCTAGTTATGCTTTTTTCTCTCTTGCTTTGTGCTTGCGTTTCACCACAAATAAGCAAAGAAGATTTTGACAAGCAACAAGCCGCGAAAGCCAGAGTGGAGTTGGGCATTGGCTATTTAGAACAGCGAGAGCTGAGTTTAGCTAAACAAAATTTGGATAAAGCCTTGGCTTATGCGCCCGATTATTATTTAGTGCATTCGGCGTTGGCTTATTTTTATCAATTACAAGGCGATAATGAGCGTGCAGAAAATGCCTATTTAACCGCGTTAAAATTAGATGATAAACAAGGCAACGTATTCAATAATTACGCCGTGTTTTTATGCAAACAAGGTCGTTTTAAACAGGCCTATCAGCAATTTCAACAAGCCTTAAATTCCCCCAACTATTATCAACAAACGGATACCTACGAAAATCTTGCCCTTTGCGCCTTAGCAGAAAAAAATACCGCACTTTATCAGCAGTATCGGGAATTATTAGAAAAAGCTGATCCTAAGCGAGCTAACTCATTACCAAAACAGATCTAACAGATTTTTATCATTTATCCAATGAAATTCCCTGATAATAGTTGCAAAACGCATATTACAACTTTAAACTTCACTCTTTGAATTTTATAGATTTTATTGATAACAAAGAGAACCTTTATGGAAACTTCAATCCAACAACCTGAGATCACAGAAAGCACCTTAGGGGAAAAATTTCGCCAAACAAGAGAGGCGTTAAACCTTTCTTTAGATGATGTTTCTAAGCAACTTAATTTGCGTCCTTCTATTTTACAACGTTTTGAAAATAATGAGTTCACACATAATTCTATCCCAGCTACGTTTATTAAAGGCTATATTCGTAATTATGCTAAGCTTTTACGTTTACCTGAAAGTGCGTGGATTGCGGTAGTTAATTCATTAGAAGAAACCACGAAAAATGATTTAACCAAAGCGGTGAAACCGCCAAAATCTCTAAGAGAAGAAAGTTCGCATAATCGTTGGGTGGGTTGGGTTTCCGCGATTGTTGTTATTGCTTTGTTAGCTGTAACCGCACTTTGGTGGTGGGAAAACTATCAAAAATCGAATGCAGAACGTGATGATCTAGTGCAAAACTATGTAGAAACACAGCAAGAAAACAGTACGCAAAATACGCAAAATAATAGTGCAATCTCACAAGAAAACGTGATTGCACTTACACCTAAAGCCATTGATGCGGAAAAAACAGCACAAAATTCTACCGCACTTTCTCAACCTGTTGCGGCACAGCAGCCTACACCTGCAGAAGAAAATAAAACAAGTCCAAAAACGAGTGTAGAAAATGCGCAGCCACAAGTTACAGCAGTTCAATCTGTGAGTGCAGAAAATACGGATCGCCAAGCGGCGCAATCTGAAACTTCAGCACAAGTATTACAATCAGAAATGAATAAAATTAATGCAGGTGAAAATCTCAGCGCAGTGAAAAGTGCGGAAGAAAATTCAGAAGTTTCTACCGCTGCAACCAATGATGTGTTGCGCATTGAAGTAACTGGCGCGAGTTGTTGGATTCGCGTACGTGATGCGAATCGTAAAGTACTAGCAGAAAAACTGTATAAACAAGGTGAAGTGCTAAGTTTTGATCAAGATATGCTTTATGATTTAATTATTGGCGTACCAAGCAACGTAAAAATTACTTATAAAGGCGAGGCTTATCCACTTAAAGTTGATGGCCGTGTCGCAAGATTCAAATTGCAATAAGCAAAGAGATTACAAAGAGATAGCAATGTCGTCATTTAAACCGAATATTAAACGTCGTGAATCGACAAAAATTTATGTAGGCAACGTGCCAGTGGGTGGTGATGCGCCGATTGCAGTGCAATCTATGACTAACACGCGCACCACAGACGTAGAAGCCACAGTCGCACAAATTAAAGCCCTTGAGCGTGTCGGTGCAGACATCGTGCGCGTTTCTGTACCAACAATGGACGCCGCAGAAGCCTTCAAATTAATCAAGCAACAAGTGAATGTACCATTGGTGGCAGATATTCATTTTGATTATCGAATTGCCTTGAAAGTGGCTGAATATGGCGTGGATTGTTTGCGTATTAACCCCGGTAATATCGGGCGTGAAGATCGTATTCGTGCCGTGGTGGATTGTGCCAAAGATAAGAATATTCCTATTCGTATCGGTGTCAATGCAGGCTCTTTGGAGCGTGATATTCAAGAGAAATTTGGTGAACCTACGCCCGAAGCCTTACTAGAAAGCGCCTTACGCCACGTTGAGATCCTTGACCGTCTTAACTTCGATCAATTTAAAGTGAGCGTGAAAGCGTCTGATGTTTTCCTTGCGGTAGAAAGTTACCGTTTATTGGCAAAAGCGATCAAACAGCCGCTGCATTTAGGGATCACTGAAGCTGGTGGCGCAAGAGCAGGGGCGGTCAAATCCGCCGTTGGCTTAGGAATGTTATTGGCCGAAGGCATTGGCGATACTTTGCGCGTTTCGTTAGCGGCTGATCCCGTAGAAGAAATTAAAGTGGGGTTTGATATTTTGAAATCCTTGCGTATTCGTTCGCGCGGGATTAATTTTATTGCTTGCCCAACTTGTTCTCGTCAAGAATTTGACGTGATCGGCACGGTGAATGCCCTTGAACAGCGCCTTGAAGACATCATCACACCAATGGACGTATCAATCATTGGCTGCGTGGTGAATGGGCCGGGCGAAGCACTGGTATCAGATCTTGGCGTTACGGGTGGCAACAAGAAAAGCGGTTATTATGTTGATGGCGAACGCCAAAAAGAACGTTTTGATAATGAAGATTTAATCAATCAATTAGAAGCAAAGATTCGTGCTAAAGTGGCACAACAAGATCCAAAAAATCGAATTATTTAAGGAAAATATTGTGGCGAAAACAATTCAAGCAATTCGTGGAATGAATGATTGTTCCCCAACGGAAAGCCCGTTGTGGCAATGGGTGGAAAGCAAGGTTCGTAATGTTTTACAAAGTTATGGTTATTCTGAAGTACGTATGCCGATTGTGGAAAGCACCCCGCTTTTTGCACGCGCCATTGGTGAAGTTACCGATGTGGTTTCTAAAGAAATGTACACCTTTTGGGATAATGATGAACAGCTTACCCTTCGCCCTGAAGGGACGGCAGGTTGCGTACGCGCTGCCATTGAACACGGCTGGATCTATAATAATGAGCAACGTTTGTGGTATCTCGGGCCAATGTTCCGCCACGAACGTCCGCAGAAAGGCCGTTATCGTCAATTCCATCAAGCAGGCGTGGAAGTGTTTGGGATCGCCAATCCAGAAATTGATGCGGAACTCATTTTATTAACGGCTCGCTTGTGGAAAGAACTTGGTATCGATCAACACGTTAGCTTACAACTCAATTCTATCGGCTCTTTAGAAGCACGCAAAAATTATCGTTCGGCACTCGTTGCTTTTTTACAACAGCACATTGATTTGCTTAGTGAAGAAGAAAAAGAACGCTTAGAAAAAAATCCATTACGGATTTTAGACAGCAAAAATCAAGCCCTGCAACAAGTGCTAAACGACGCGCCTAAATTATTAGATTACCTTGATGAAGAAAGTCGCGAGCATTTCGCTCAGCTATGTGCCTTGCTTGATGCAATGGGGATTGCTTATGAAGTGAATCCAAAATTAGTGCGTGGTTTGGATTATTACAACAAAACTGTGTTTGAATGGGTAACCAGCGCTCTTGGCGCACAAGGCACAGTGTGCGGTGGTGGCCGTTATGATGGCTTGGTTGAACAGCTTGGTGGGCACGCCACCACAGGTGTTGGCTTTGCAATGGGCTTAGAGCGTTTAGTATTATTGGTGCAAGAAGTGAATCAGCATATTGACCTACCAAGAGCGGTGGATATTTATGTGGTTCATACGGGAGAAGGCACAACTTTGCCGGCTTTCCAATTGGCTGAAAAACTTCGCACAGATTTACCGCACTTACGCACAATGACACATTGTAGCGGCGGAAATTTCAAGAAACAGTTTAAGCGCGCAGATAAAGTGGGCGCCAAATTTGCCCTTGTTATTGGTGAAAGTGAAGCACAAAATCAGCAAGTGGTGGTCAAAGATTTGCTTGGTGGCGAACAGCAAGTTTTAGCGCAAGCTGATGTGGTAGATTTTTTTAAAAATATATTTGAATAAGGAAAAACTATGGCTTATACCATTGAAGAAGAACAAGAACTGAATGAACTGAAAACGTGGTGGAAAGAAAATGGCAAATTGGTTGTTGCCATTTTTGTACTAACTCTTGCAGGTGTTTTTGGTTGGCGTTATTGGCAATCTCATCAAATTGCACAAAATCAACAACGTTCAGCACAATATGAACAGCTTGTGAGCCAATTTCAGGCGGATAAAGCGAATGTGGCGAGCGTAGAACAATTCGCACAAAGCAATGACAAAACTGCTTATGCCGTATTTGCCTTATTAGATGCCGCCAGTATTTCTGTGCAAAAACAAGATTTCGCGCAAGCCGAAAATTTATTAAAACAAGCCTTAGCCAATGCAGATGATGACATTTTGCGTTCGGTCAGTGCATTACGCTTGGCCGCCGTGCAGTTCCAACAGCAGCAATTTGATAATGCTTTAGCTTCGCTTGATCAAGTTAAAGGGGACGCGTGGAACAGCGCGGCATTCTTATTAAAAGGCGATATTCAACTTGCAAAAGGCGATAAAGAAAGTGCCAAAGCCAGTTTTGAACAAGGGCTAAAAAATGCCAGCCCAGTGGAAACGGATTTAATCCAAGTGCGGTTGAATAATTTATAATTTTTTAAAAGGCTTACAGCATAATGTAGGCCTTTTTTATTGGAATAATGAAATGAAAATAATTTTACCACCGCCTATTGTTTTTCTTGCTTGTGCGGGCGGAATGTATCTTCTTCCTGCTTTTGGCGTGTTTCATCTTTCGCGATTAGTTATTTTGCCGATATTGTTGCTGGCAAGCCTTATCGCCATTTGTAGCCTTTGGCAATTTCATCAAGCTAAAACCACGATCAGTCCGCTGTCGGTAGAAAAAACTTCGCAGCTTATCACAACAGGCATTTATGCGTTTAGCCGCAATCCGATGTATCTTAGTTTATGGTTGATTTTACTCAGCTGGTTTTTATGGCTAGGCAATGGGCTGGCAATTTTTGGGCTGATCTTCTTTGTTCTCATTATGAACCAATTTCAAATTAAGCAAGAAGAACAAGTTCTACTACGGCTTTTCGGCAAAGACTATCAACAATATTGCCAGCAGGTTAGACGCTGGATATAACTCACCGTACAGAAAGTGCGGTCATTTTTTAGCATTTTTTTCTACGCAAAAACTGTTTCACTTTTTCTTTCGGCAAACGGTAGAAAATTAAGGCAATAAAAATTAAGCCGCAGCCTAGTGCCTTATGGGGGGTGAGTGGCTCGTGGAAAATTAGCATACTCAAAAACAGCGTCCATACCGGCTCAAGCAGCATAATTAATGCGGCATTACCGACACTGGAATATTTCTGCCCGAGCGTTTGCAGTAAAAAGCGGAAATTGGTGGCGATCAACACGCTAGCAGCCAACCAGCCCCAAGTTTCATTGGGAATATTCGCAGGCCAAGTTTCCACAAACATTGAATACAAACCACATAAAATTCCAACCATAGCGAGCTGAATGGTGGTGAGTGGCAACACGGGAATATGGCGCGCATAATGATGATTAAGCACAAAATAGCTAGCAGCCAATAATGAAGTGAGCAAATACAGGCTGTTATCGGAAGAAAGATCAAATCCATTGTTGCCTAAGGCAAGAAAGTACAAGCCTAAAACCGCAATGGGTAAACAGAGCCAAAAGCTCGATTGTGGTTTTTGTTTAAACACGATCCAAGCCAGCAACGGTGCGATCAACATTGACAAACTGGTAAGAAACGCGCCTTCACCGAAATTGGTATTATTGGTGATGGCTAAAATCCAAACGCCAAGAAAAACCGCAAAAACACCACCAATTAGCACCGCACTTATCACTTGCTGGCGGTTTAAACGGCGTAAGTGAACGTAAGCAAAGGGCAGAAAAACCAGTGCAGCAAGAAAAAACCGCAAGCCGATAAATCCTACCGAGGGCAAAGCATCAATGGCATATTTTGAAAAGAACCAGCCAATGGCGGCCGAAATGGTCACAAATAAAAGGATAATTTCCCCACGATAACGTTCTAACATTGTTGTTCCTTATAAATAGCACGCCATAACCACGGCGTTTTCTCGTCCACCGTCTAACGTTGGATAATAATTTTTGCGAATATCCACTTCGTTAAAGCCGCATTGTAGATAAAGTTTTTGCGCAATTTCATTGGATTGACGCACTTCTAACCATAACGTCAAAATGCCCTGTCCACGCAATTCATCAATTAACGAATGCAATAATTGCTTTCCTAAGCCTTGCCCTTGATAAGCTGGATCAATGGCAAGGTTGAACAGAGTCGCTTCATCAAGCACTTTTTGGCAAATAGCAAAGCCGATAATACGTTGATCTTTCTCCAATTTTAAATTGAAATAACGCTCGCCTTGATTATTTTTTAATGTACCTAATGACCAAGGCACAAGATGCGCCTGCTGTTCGATCTCAAATAATCGATCAAAATCCTGAGGTAGAATAGGGGAGATTTTTACCATTATGGGTTAATTCCTTGAATTTGTTGCCATAATTTACGTTTTTCTTGTGGGCTTGCCATAAAGGTTTTCCAGTCTGGTGAATGCCATTGACTCAACGCTTTTTGACAATAAGGTAAAGTGCGGTGGATTTTTTCAGAATTTTCACTTAATAGCCAATAATGCACTTCGTGGCTGACGTGCAAATGGGGGATAAAATCAAAATGGATTGCTAAATATTCATTTTGCTTTAGATCTAAGCTGCGCAAAATATCTTCTAATAACGGCGTAGGGAGATTTTCGGTTTCGCTAATGATCACCAACCGCACCTGCTCATCAATAGGAATATTTACCACGCCTTGCAAACTTTCAGGGCGCACCAGTTGCCATTGGGAAAGCCCCATTTCTTGTAACAGAAGTTGATGCCGTTTCATAAAATGATGATTGATGAACTAAATTGCGTCATTGTAAACATTTCTCAAAATGTGGGCAAATTTTCATTGTGTTTTGTGATTTAATCTCAGTAAAATGCCACTTTATTATTTATTAGATAGGATAAACCCGTGATTTCACCTGAAAGCCAAGTGCTAGAACGCCATCTTTCTTTATTTGAAAATCGAAATGTATTATTTGCTGGGGCATTGAATGATGATTTTCCACAGCAATTACGCAACAACGCGCAATCAGTCCATTGCTGGACGTGGTATTTTGACTATGCCGAAAACAAAAGTGCGGTGGATTTTTCCGTAGATTTTGTGCCAAAGGCCGATTTAATCGTTTATTATTGGACAAAAAACAAACAAGAAAATCAGCTGCAATTAATGCGGCTTTTATCACAATGCGCGCCTGAGCAAGAAGTGTTGATTATTGGTGAAAATCGCAGCGGTGTACGTTCAGCGGAAAAAATGCTTTCCCCTTTCGGCGAAATTGGCAAAATTGATAGCGCAAGACGTTGTGGACTTTATCATTTTTGTTTGAAAAATCCACCGCACTTTGATTTAGCCAAATATTGGAAATCTTATCAGCACGCGCAACTTGGTGATTTGACGATTTTTAGCTTGCCGGGAGTCTTTAGTGCAGCGGAATTAGATGTGGGAACGGCATTATTGCTTTCTACATTAGATCGCCCGATCAAAGGTCGTGTGCTAGATATGGGCTGTGGCGCAGGTGTGATTGGAAGCTATATTAAACAGCATAATCCAAGTGTGAATCTTGTGATGACGGATATTCACGCTTTAGCTATCGCTTCTGCAGAGCGTACTTTGGCAGAAAATCAGCTTGAAGCTGATGTGTTAGCAAGCAATGTGTTTTCACAAATAGAAGGCAAGTTTGACTTGATTATTTCTAACCCGCCTTTTCACGATGGCGTGGATACCGCATTTCGCGCAGTGTCTGAGCTTATCCAGCAAGCCAAATGGCATTTAAACGAAGGGGGCGAGTTACGCATTGTTGCTAATGCTTTCTTACCTTATGCAGATTTGTTGGATCAGCATTTTGGCTCGCATCAGGTGTTAGCCAAAACCAATAAATTTAAAGTTTATTCGACTTTTTATTAAGAAAAATAGGATTTCGTTATAAAAATCGCCATAAATGTAATGTTTTTTATTCATAGTGAACAAAAAAATATCACTTAATAAAAAAAATAAAAAAAATGCTAGACAAGGGATTGGGAAACTCTTAATATACGCCCCGCAACGACGCAGTGAGATATAAAACGCGTTCGTAGCTCAGTTGGATAGAGCGTTGGCCTCCGGAGCCAAAGGTCGCAAGTTCGAATCTTGTCGAGCGCGCCAGAGTCAATGCAATACAACAATGGTGGCTATAGCTCAGTTGGTAGAGCCCCGGATTGTGATTCCGGTTGTCGTGGGTTCAAGTCCCATTAGCCACCCCAATTTCTGTCGGCGAGTAGCGCAGCTTGGTAGCGCAACTGGTTTGGGACCAGTGGGTCGTAGGTTCAAATCCTATCTCGCCGACCACTTTTGCTCTTTAACAATCAATCAGACAATCTGTGTGGGCACTTGTTGATTCTGGAAAAATTTAAAAGATTTAGAACAATTAGTGCTTAACTGAAATTCATAGTGATTTTAAATGAAATCACAGAGCTTTGTTAGTGTACGAATTGAGAAAGATTAAACTGAAGAGTTTGATCATGGCTCAGATTGAACGCTGGCGGCAGGCTTAACACATGCAAGTCGAACGGTAACGGGTTGAAAGCTTGCTTTCGACGCTGACGAGTGGCGGACGGGTGAGTAATGCTTGGGAATCTGGCTTATGGAGGGGGATAACCATTGGAAACGATGGCTAATACCGCATAGAATCGAGAGATTAAAGGGTGGGACGTTTAGCCACCTGCTATAAGATGAGCCCAAGTGGGATTAGGTAGTTGGTGAGGTAAAGGCTCACCAAGCCTGCGATCTCTAGCTGGTCTGAGAGGATGGCCAGCCACACTGGGACTGAGACACGGCCCAGACTCCTACGGGAGGCAGCAGTGGGGAATATTGCGCAATGGGGGGAACCCTGACGCAGCCATGCCGCGTGAATGAAGAAGGCCTTCGGGTTGTAAAGTTCTTTCGGTGGTGAGGAAGGCGGTAGTGTTAATAGCACTACTGTTTGACGTTAGCCACAGAAGAAGCACCGGCTAACTCCGTGCCAGCAGCCGCGGTAATACGGAGGGTGCGAGCGTTAATCGGAATAACTGGGCGTAAAGGGCACGCAGGCGGTGACTTAAGTGAGATGTGAAAGCCCCGAGCTTAACTTGGGAATTGCATTTCAGACTGGGTTACTAGAGTACTTTAGGGAGGGGTAGAATTCCACGTGTAGCGGTGAAATGCGTAGAGATGTGGAGGAATACCGAAGGCGAAGGCAGCCCCTTGGGGAGATACTGACGCTCATGTGCGAAAGCGTGGGGAGCAAACAGGATTAGATACCCTGGTAGTCCACGCTGTAAACGCTGTCGATTTGGGGATTGGGCTTTAAGCTTGGTGCCCGTAGCTAACGTGATAAATCGACCGCCTGGGGAGTACGGCCGCAAGGTTAAAACTCAAATGAATTGACGGGGGCCCGCACAAGCGGTGGAGCATGTGGTTTAATTCGATGCAACGCGAAGAACCTTACCTACTCTTGACATCCTAAGAATCCTGTAGAGATACGGGAGTGCCTTCGGGAGCTTAGAGACAGGTGCTGCATGGCTGTCGTCAGCTCGTGTTGTGAAATGTTGGGTTAAGTCCCGCAACGAGCGCAACCCTTATCCTTTGTTGCCAGCACTTCGGGTGGGAACTCAAAGGAGACTGCCAGTGATAAACTGGAGGAAGGTGGGGATGACGTCAAGTCATCATGGCCCTTACGAGTAGGGCTACACACGTGCTACAATGGTGCATACAGAGGGGTGCGAGCCTGCGAGGGTGAGCGAATCTCAGAAAGTGCATCTAAGTCCGGATTGGAGTCTGCAACTCGACTCCATGAAGTCGGAATCGCTAGTAATCGCGAATCAGAATGTCGCGGTGAATACGTTCCCGGGCCTTGTACACACCGCCCGTCACACCATGGGAGTGGGTTGTACCAGAAGTAGATAGCTTAACCGCAAGGGGGGCGTTTACCACGGTATGATTCATGACTGGGGTGAAGTCGTAACAAGGTAACCGTAGGGGAACCTGCGGTTGGATCACCTCCTTACTAAGACTGGATAGATGAGTGCTCACACAGATTGTGATGATTGATGTTAGACAATAAATAGCAAATGAAGAATAACCCGAATCCTTGAGGGTCTGTAGCTCAGGTGGTTAGAGCGCACCCCTGATAAGGGTGAGGTCGGTGGTTCAAGTCCACTCAGACCCACCACTCAAGTGATGCGGGGAATGATTGGGGATATAGCTCAGCTGGGAGAGCGCCTGCCTTGCACGCAGGAGGTCAGCGGTTCGATCCCGCTTATCTCCACCAAATCATTAGTAAGTTCTTTTAAATTAATTACCTTAATTCTCTTAAACATCTAAGTCTAGTTTCTAATTTTAGAAGATAGCGTGGAAAGAAAGGAAGTAGAAAGAATTTAGTAATGATAAGACGCAAAGCGTCATATCTAATTTGCTCTTTAACAATATAAAAACAAGCTGAAAACTGAAGAGACTTTCAAGCTGATGAGGGAGTGGGGGAGTAATCATTCCATTTTCTTATTAAATTGAAAAAGTCTGAGTAAAAAGACTTACTTGAACAAAAGCAAGTAAGCGTTCTCAACGAGAGAACAGCTTCGGGGAAAAATCCTTGAGGTTGTATAGTTAAGTGAGAAAGCGTACAGGGCGGATGCCTTGGCAATCAGAGGCGATGAAGGACGTGCTAATCTGCGAAAAGCGTGGGTGAGTTGATAAGAAGCGTTTAACCCACGATGTCCGAATGGGGAAACCCGATAGGCGAAGAGCCTATCATTGCGAGGTGAATAAAATAGCCTCGTAAGGCGAACCGGGAGAACTGAAACATCTAAGTACCCCGAGGAAAAGAAATCAACCGAGATTCTGTGAGTAGCGGCGAGCGAAAGCGGAGTAGCCAGTGAGTGATAGCAGCAGAGATAAAAGAATTGTCTGGGAAGGCAAGCGACACAGGGTGATAGCCCCGTATTTAAAATCCAGGCTGTGGTACTAAGCTTACGAGAAGTAGGGCGGGACACGAGGAATCCTGTCTGAAGATGGGGGGACCATCCTCCAAGGCTAAATACTCCTGATTGACCGATAGTGAACCAGTACTGTGAAGGAAAGGCGAAAAGAACCCCGGTGAGGGGAGTGAAATAGAACCTGAAACCCTGTACGTACAAGCAGTGGGAGCCCCATCATTAAGCCAAAGGCTCCGATGATGAGTAGCACACCTTTTGTTGGAAGTGCGGTTGACTTCACGCAGTGAAGTCCAACCCAAAGAAATCAAACAGAGGGGGCTTAATGATGGGGTGACTGCGTACCTTTTGTATAATGGGTCAGCGACTTATATTTTGTAGCGAGGTTAACTGAATAAGGGAGCCGAAGGGAAACCGAGTCTTAACTGGGCGTTGAGTTGCAAGGTATAGACCCGAAACCCGGTGATCTAGCCATGGGCAGGTTGAAGGTTGGGTAACACTAACTGGAGGACCGAACCGACTAATGTTGAAAAATTAGCGGATGACCTGTGGCTGGGGGTGAAAGGCCAATCAAACCGGGAGATAGCTGGTTCTCCCCGAAATCTATTTAGGTAGAGCCTTGAGCGGACACCTTTGGGGGTAGAGCACTGTTTCGGCTAGGGGCCCATCCCGGGTTACCAAACCGATGCAAACTCCGAATACCGAAGAGTGATACTCAGGAGACACACGGCGGGTGCTAACGTCCGTCGTGGAGAGGGAAACAACCCAGACCGCCAGCTAAGGTCCCAAAATCTATATTAAGTGGGAAACGAAGTGGGAAGGCTTAGACAGCTAGGATGTTGGCTTAGAAGCAGCCACCATTTAAAGAAAGCGTAATAGCTCACTAGTCGAGTCGGCCTGCGCGGAAGATGTAACGGGGCTAAAATATAGTACCGAAGCTGCGGCATCAGGCGTATCACTAATACGCCTTAACGATTACCCCTTGCGAAGCAAGTGGGTAAAGCGAAAAACACGTTGAGTGTAATGGCAAAGAATCGAAGAGGGATATTAGTGATACGCCTGTTGGGTAGGGGAGCGTTGTGTAAGCGGAAGAAGGTGAATTGAGAGGTTTGCTGGACGTATCACAAGTGCGAATGCTGACATAAGTAACGATAAAACGGGTGAAAAACCCGTTCGCCGGAAGACCAAGGGTTCCTGTCCAACGTTAATCGGGGCAGGGTGAGTCGGCCCCTAAGGCGAGGCTGAAAAGCGTAGTCGATGGGAAACGGGTTAATATTCCCGTACTTGGATAAACTGCGATGTGGGGACGGAGTAGGTTAGGTTAGCGTACTGTTGGAGATGTACGTTTAAGTTGGTAGGTGGGTGGACTAGGCAAATCCGGTTCACTGTAAACACTGAGAGATGATGACGAGGCACTAAGGTGCTGAAGTAATTGATACCACACTTCCAGGAAAAGCCACTAAGCTTCAGGTTTATCTAAACCGTACTGAAAACCGACACAGGTGGTCAGGTAGAGAATACTCAGGCGCTTGAGAGAACTCGGGTGAAGGAACTAGGCAAAATAGCACCGTAACTTCGGGAGAAGGTGCGCTGGCGTAGTGTGAAGTTCTTTACGGATGGAGCATGAACCAGTCGAAGATACCAGCTGGCTGCAACTGTTTATTAAAAACACAGCACTCTGCAAACACGAAAGTGGACGTATAGGGTGTGATGCCTGCCCGGTGCTGGAAGGTTAATTGATGGTGTAATCGAAAGAGAAGCTCCTGATCGAAGCCCCAGTAAACGGCGGCCGTAACTATAACGGTCCTAAGGTAGCGAAATTCCTTGTCGGGTAAGTTCCGACCTGCACGAATGGCATAATGATGGCCAGGCTGTCTCCACCCGAGACTCAGTGAAATTGAAATCGCCGTGAAGATGCGGTGTACCCGCGGCTAGACGGAAAGACCCCGTGAACCTTTACTATAGCTTGACACTGAACCTTGAATTTTGATGTGTAGGATAGGTGGGAGACTATGAAGCGGTAACGCCAGTTATCGTGGAGTCGTTGTTGAAATACCACCCTTTAACGTTTGATGTTCTAACGAAGCGCCTGAAACGGGTGTTCGGACAGTGTCTGGTGGGTAGTTTGACTGGGGCGGTCTCCTCCCAAAGCGTAACGGAGGAGCACGAAGGTTTGCTAATGACGGTCGGACATCGTCAGGTTAGTGCAATGGTATAAGCAAGCTTAACTGCGAGACAGACAAGTCGAGCAGGTGCGAAAGCAGGTCATAGTGATCCGGTGGTTCTGAATGGAAGGGCCATCGCTCAACGGATAAAAGGTACTCCGGGGATAACAGGCTGATACCGCCCAAGAGTTCATATCGACGGCGGTGTTTGGCACCTCGATGTCGGCTCATCACATCCTGGGGCTGAAGTAGGTCCCAAGGGTATGGCTGTTCGCCATTTAAAGTGGTACGCGAGCTGGGTTTAGAACGTCGTGAGACAGTTCGGTCCCTATCTGCCGTGGGCGTTGGAGAATTGAGAGGGGCTGCTCCTAGTACGAGAGGACCGGAGTGGACGCATCACTGGTGTACCAGTTGTCTCGCCAGAGGCACAGCTGGGTAGCTAAATGCGGAAGAGATAAGTGCTGAAAGCATCTAAGCACGAAACTTGCCTTGAGATGAGTTCTCCCAGTCTATAAGACTGTAAGGGTTGTTTGAGACTAAGACGTAGATAGGCTGGGTGTGTAAGCGGTGTGAGCCGTTGAGCTAACCAGTACTAATTGCCCGAGAGGCTTAACTATACAACGCTCAAGGGTTTTGGCTTGTTTTTGATTGGAAAGAAAGAGTAAGAATAAAAACACTTAGTCGGATAATGGAATAGAAATAAGCGAAGTTATCGACTAAGAGAAAAGATATAAAGAATCTAAAGAATTATCTTGGCGGCGCTAGTGCAGTGGACCCACCTAAATCCATGCCGAACTTAGAAGTGAAACGCTGTAACGCCGATGGTAGTGTGGGGAATCCCCATGTGAGAGTAGGACACCGCCAGGTTTTGAATGAAAGAAGAACGTCATTGAGGGAACTCAATGGCGTTTTTTTATTTTTGTTGTTTATTATTTGTCGTATTAATAAAGTATTTATAAATTGAATGGCTTTCTATTCCTATTCATTTATTTTTTGGTAATCATCAAAGCCGCTCATTAAAATCTTACCAGGCTAGAATAGACTAAATCTATCCACAACATATAATCATCAAAAATCTGATAAAAAACCACCGCGCTTTTACGCATCTAATATCTCATCTATTTGCGTTACTATTAACGTGTTGAGCAATGAATTTATTCCTTGAGCCTTTTAGAATTGGGAATCTCACAATCATTTAACCCCGTGTAAATTGCCTTCATTTCAATAAAATTTTTAGAAAAGTAACGCCTGAAGGCAGCGTAGCGAGTATGGGCTTGCTTTTCGTTAAGAAAATTTGTTAAAAGTGAAGATAAGCAATTTAGTCGGGTGCTTTTTTCTTTGCCTACTTTCTTTTGAGCAAGCAAAAGAAAGTAGGTCGCTCAACGAGCGAAACTCGTTATTAATCCCAAAGAAAAAAGAAATTATCGCAAAAAAAAAGAATTTCACTCAAATACGATTATTTCAATATTCCACTTTAAAAAATGAAAATCATCCTATTAAACCAAAACATCATCCTTGAACACCACAACGAAATGTCGTTACTACAAAAATTAGAAATCAACGGCATTTATCCAGAATATCAGTGCCGTTCGGGTTATTGCGGCGCTTGTCGCACAAAAATAAAAAAGGGTAACGTTCGTTATAATGAACCACCACTTGCTTTTGTAAATGAAAACGAAGTGCTACTTTGCTGCTGCCAAGTGGAAAGTGATTTGGAGTTGGAGTTATGAGGTAAAAACTTTAACCGTTTTACTCCCCGTGTAAATTGCCCGAATGAAAATAAAATTTTAGAAAAATGGAACTTATCAACGTCAAAGAAAAAGCGTTCAATTAAACTTAAAGCGCAATCTAAAAAACAAAGAAAAAAATAACCGCACTTTTAGTTATCTAAAAGTGCGGTCAGAATTTTCCATAAATTTATTACAGATCAAAATCCCCGAAATCGCTGGTATCGACTTTTGAATCAATTTGACCCACAAGATAAGAACTCACTTCCACTTCTTGTGGGGCGACTTGTACATTGTCAGACACTAACCACGCGTTGATCCAAGGGATTGGGTTTGAACGCGCTTCAAATGGCAATGGTAAGCCGACTGCTTGCATACGGATATTGGTGATGTATTCCACATATTGCACTAAAATATCTTTATTTAAGCCGATCATTGAACCATCTTTGAATAAATAATCAGCCCATTCTTTCTCTTGTTCCGCGGCAGCTAGGAAAAGTTCATAGGCTTCTTGCTTACATTCTTCGGCGATTTCGGCCATTTCAGGATCATCTTGCCCTGCTGCCATAATGTTTAGAATGTGTTGAGTGCCGGTTAAATGTAAGGCTTCATCGCGAGCGATAAATTTGATGATTTTCGCGTTACCTTCCATCAGTTTGCGTTCAGCAAAGGCGAAAGAGCAGGCGAAAGACACATAGAAACGAATGGCTTCTAAGGCGTTTACGCTCATTAAGCAGAGGTAAAGTTGTTTTTTCAGATTGCGCAGGGTGACGACACATTCTTTGTCGTCCACGGTGTAAGTGCCTTCACCATAAAGGCTGTAAAGCTGGCTATCGCGGATTAAATCATCGTAATAGGCGGAGATGTCTTTCGCACGTTTGATTATTTCTTCGTTAGTTACAATATCATCAAAAACGATAGACGGATCATTGACGATATTACGAATAATATGCGTATATGAACGGCTGTGAATGGTTTCAGAGAATGTCCAAGTTTCGATCCAGGTTTCCAGTTCAGGAATAGAAACCAATGGCAATAGCGCTACATTTGGGCTACGACCTTGAATAGAATCAAGCAGAGTTTGATACTTTAAGTTACTGATAAAAATATGTTTTTCGTGTTCAGGCAGTGCTGCATAGTCAATGCGATCTTGCGACACGTCCACTTCTTCTGGACGCCAGAAGAAAGAAAGTTGTTTTTCAATCAGTTTTTCAAAGGTTTCGTATTTTTGTTGATCGTAACGTGCCACGTTGACATTTTGCCCGAAGAACATTGGCTCTTTGAGTTGATCGTTTTTGGTTTGTGAGAAAGTGGTGTATGCCATAATTATTCCTTAAAACTTTGCCAAAATAAGGCATATTTTAGCGAAAAATTTTATTAATGGGTTGAAATTTAGAAAGATTTATTAGGGTTTTAGCAAAAGTGCGGTAGAAATTTGTTCAATTTTTTACCGCACTTTGTATTTCGTTAATTAGATTTTACAAGCTCCGCCAGCGCAATCGTCATTGAGATCTTCTTGGCTGTCTTCTGCGCCATCACGAGTGTTTTGGTAGTAAAGGGTTTTCACGCCGTATTTGTAAGCGGTTAATAAATCTTTTAACAACACTTTCATCGGCACTTTACCGTCTTCAAAACGTTGTGGATCGTAGTTGGTGTTGGCAGAAATCGATTGGTCGATAAATTTCTGCATAATACCTACTAAATGTAAATAACCGTCATTATTTGGAATGTCCCATAATAATTCGTAGTTTTCACTGAGATTTTCATAATCTGGTACAACCTGTTTTAGGATACCATCTTTTGATGCTTTAACGCTAACGTGTCCACGCGGTGGCTCAATGCCGTTAGTTGCATTAGAAATCTGCGATGAGGTTTCTGATGGCATAAGCGCTGTGAGTGTTGAGTTGCGTAAGCCGAAGGTTTTAATGTCTTGGCGCAGGCTTTCCCAATCGTAATGTAATGGCTCTTGCGTGAGCGTATCCACATCTTTCTTATAAGTATCAATCGGTAAAATGCCTTGTGCATAAGTGGTTTGGTCGAAATATTCACAAGCGCCCATTTCTTTCGCAAGGTTCATTGAAGCTTTCAATAAATAGTATTGAATGGCCTCAAAGGTGCGGTGCGTGAGGTCGTTAGCGCTGCCGTCTGAATAACGTACACCATTTTTGGCTAAATAATAAGCGAAATTAATTACCCCAATACCTAAAGAACGGCGCGCAAGAGAGCTACGTTCTGCCGCGATCACAGGGTAATCTTGATAATCTAATAGGGCATCTAAGGCACGCACAGCAAGATCCGCAAGCCCATCTAATTCATCAAGGTTTTCAATCGCGCCTAAGTTGAAAGCAGAAAGCGTACAGAGCGCAATTTCACCTTCTTCATCGTGGATATGAGAAAGTGGCTTAGTTGGTAATGCAATTTCTAAACAAAGGTTAGATTGGCGCACTGGCGCAACGCTTGGATCAAATGGTGAGTGCGTATTACAGTGATCCACATTCTGAATATAAATACGCCCTGTTGAAGCACGTTCTTGCATTAATAGCGAGAACAGTTCAACGCCTTTCACGCTGCGTTTACGAATGTTTGGATCTTGCTCATATTGTGTGTAAAGACGCTCAAATTCATCTTGATCGGCAAAGAATGCTTCATATAAACCCGGCACATCAGACGGGCTAAACAAGGTGATTTCGTCGCCTTTGATTAAGCGCTGATACATTAATTTGTTAAGCTGAACGCCGTAATCCATATGGCGAACACGGTTATCTTCCACACCACGGTTATTTTTTAACACTAACAGGCTTTCTACTTCTAAGTGCCAAATCGGATAATAAACCGTTGCCGCACCACCACGCACGCCACCTTGTGAACAAGATTTCACCGCAGTTTGGAAGTATTTATAGAATGGGATACAGCCCGTATGGAACGCCTCACCACCACGGATTTGGCTACCTAAGGCACGAATTGCCCCTGCATTTACCCCAATTCCTGCACGTTGTGAAACATATTTCACAATGGCAGAAGCCGTGGCGTTAATTGAATCTAAACTATCGCCACATTCAATTAACACACAAGAACTGAATTGACGGGTTGGTGTACGCACTCCTGCCATAATTGGAGTAGGCAGAGAAATTTTAAATGTTGATGTGGCATCATAGAAACGGCGTACATAGTCTAAGCGCGTTTCTTTAGGATAGTTTGAGAACAAGCTTGCCGCCACCAAAATATACAAGAACTGGGCTGATTCATAAATTTCACCCGTTACACGGTTTTGTACTAAATATTTGCCTTCAAGCTGTTTGACTGCCGCGTAAGAGAAGGTCATATCACGCCAGTGATCTAAAAAGCCGTCCATTTCGTCCCATTCTTCACGGCTATAATCGGTTAGCAAGGCTTGATCATATTTGCCTAAACGCACTAATTTCTTAACGTGATCATACAAACGCGGTGGATCAAAATGCCCATAGGCTTTTTTACGCAAATGGAAAACCGCAAGGCGAGCAGCCAAATATTGATAATCAGGCGTATCTTTGCTGATTAAATCTGCCGCTGCTTTAATAATGGTTTCGTGAATATCCGAAGTGCGAATGCCTTCATAAAATTGAATGTGGGAACGCAATTCCACTTGAGAAACAGAAACGTTATCCAATCCTTCCGCTGCCCAAGTAATCACTCGGTGAATTTTATCTAAATCGATGGGTTCTTGTTTTCCGTCACGTTTGGTGACCATCATAGCTTTGTTCATAGAAATGATTCCGACTGGTTAGTATTATCTGTCAAAACCACAAGATATAGTGGTTTATTGAAAACGGGATACAAGATAATGTGTTCTTAGCAAAACTGCAAGCACTAAATTTTTGCTTATTTTGGGCAAAATTCTTGACAGAAACTAAGTTATTTATAAATAAGAAAAAATCTCAATAAGGAAAATTTAGCAGCGAGCGCACCAATTTGGGGTATGACCACTAGCGTTTTTAGCAGAATAAATAGGCTCAAAATAAATGGTTAAAATTTGCTTAGATAAGAAGCGAATAAAAATTCTCACAAAATTTGAACCGCACTTTTATCCCCTATGATGAAAGAATTGGTTGAGCATTTGAGTTAAAAATAGCCCCATCTTGAGAGTTGGGGCTATTTTGTTTGATATAGCAGGTGAGAAAGCGTTTAAACCAAAACCTGTCCGATAATACTTCTTGTTTCCTCTTTCACTTCCGTGAGTTGTACTTGGATTTTATCACCAATTTTATAGGCTTTTTCGCCTTTGATATAAAGGGCGATTTCGTCTGGGTTTACCTGCATTTCTTCCTTGTTATTGTGAATAGTGGAAGCGGGGATAAACATTGACGCGCCATTTTCTAACAATAACACACGCAAGCCACCACGCATAACATCTTGGATTTCTGCTTCAAATTGCAGGTTATTTTCCACTTTGTCGGCTAAATAACGGCAGTATAGCCAGTCGGCAATATCTCGTTCAATTAAACGGTTTTGACGGCGTGCTTCTTGTAAGCGTTGCAGCACATCGTCTGCTGGTCTGTGATATTGCTGAGTGGTCAGGCTCGCTTTGATTAAGCGATGATTGACCATATCCGAATATTTACGGATTGGTGATGTCCAAGTGGCGTAGCCTTCCAGCCCTAAACCAAAGTGCGGGGCAAGATCCGCTTTAAATTCAGCAAAAGTGAGATAGCGGCGCAGGCGCAGTTCAAGATAATCCCCTTCAATAGGTTCAATATCGTGGCGCATACGGCAGTAGCCTTCGAGTGTGGCCAAGTTTTCGCTAGAATAACGATCTTTGAGTTCTGCTTCATTTTCTTCATTGGCTAATTGTGAAAGAAGAAATTGCTGTGCAGCCGCAAGGTTTTTTTGATCAAAACCGCTGTGCGTGTTGAAAATGCCACATTGTGCCGTTTCATTGAGATATTGTGCGGCACAAATATTAGCTAAGATCATTGATTCTTCCACGATTTGGTTCGCAATGCGACGATATTCCGCCACAATTTCCGCTACTTTGCCGTTTTCCGCTAATTTAAAGCTGTAATCCGGTTTTTCTTTAAATAATAAAGAGTGGGTTTTGCGCCATTGAATACGCGCAAGGGTGAATTGGTGTAGCAAATCAATTTGATTTTTCGTGGCAGGATCTTCTGGCTGCCACGCATTTTCTTGTTGTTCTAAATAATCTGAAACCTTGTTGTACGCCAACTTCGCCTTAGATTGTACATTGGCGGATTGGAAAACTGGTTTGTTACGAATATTGCCTTGTTGATCAATTTCAATGGTGCAAACCAACGCGGGGCGCACTTCATTTTCCATTAGGGAACAAAGCTCATCAGAAAGCTCACGCGGCAACATTGGAATGTTGAAACCCGGCAGATAATTGGTGAAACAACGCTGCTTGGCTTCTTGTTCAATCAGTGAATTCTCGTCAATGTAAGCGGTTGGATCGGCAATCGCTACCACTAATTTCCAACCCACTGCTTGTCCATTTTCTTCCAAGGTTTCGATATAAAGCGCATCGTCCATATCTTGCGTACTTTCACTGTCGATAGTCACGAAATGAAGTGCGGTCAAATCTTCACGAGTTTGTTGATCGAGCATTGTGTAACTTTCTTGCCCTTGAACAGGGTAGCGCGATTGCTGATGGCGCGCGAGGGTTACCCACCAAGGGGCAAATTCATCGTCTTTTTGGCAAATGAACTGTGTGATTTGAGCGAACAAAAAGCGATCATCACGCAATGGGTGCGTTTTTAATTCTGCCACCACCCAATCGCCTTCTTGCAGATCCTCCCTTACCGCTTTGGCTTTATTTGCGCCAATGGGTTGATTGATCTGTGGGTGATCCACCAACACTTGCAATTTTTTGTCTTTATTGAACCGCACTTTGGCGATAAAACGGGTTAGCATTGGCTCGAGCAATTCTTCTGGTTCGGCTTGTTCTTTATCGCCAATGGTTTCAATGCGCGCTTTGATTTTATCGCCGTGCATCACTTTTTTCATTGCAGCAGGGGGAATGAAATAGCTTTTTTTCTCCGTTTCTAAAAAGCCGAATGCCTTGTCTGAACCGCGCACCACGCCTTCAACCACAGGTTTGCTATCACGAATTTGCTGTTTTAATTGGGAAAGTAAGGGGTTATTTTGAAACATAATTATTTTTTCTTAATAAACGACAAAAGGCAGACGCATTGGTCTGCCTTATTTTTGTAAAAGTTAAAATTATTCCGCACCTAATTCGCTCATTGCGGTAATGCTGAAACCTGCATCAACGTGCAACACTTCACCCGTTACCCCTGAAGCTAAATCAGAGCATAAGAACGCCGCTGAATTACCCACATCTTCAATGGTTACTGTACGGCGTAATGGCGCAGTATTTTCAAAGGTTGCCAACATTTTCTTGAAGTTTTTAATGCCAGATGCTGCGAGCGTACGGATTGGGCCAGCTGAAATCGCATTTACACGAATACCGTCTTTACCTAAATCAGCAGCCATCACACGGGTGCTGGCTTCTAATGAGGCTTTGGCTAAACACATCACATTGTAGTTTGGAATTGCACGCTCAGCACCTAAGTAGGTGAGTGTTACCAAGCCTGAATTTGGATTAAGCATAGGACGTGCTGCTTGTGCCATTGCGACAAAGCTGTATGCGCTGATGTCGTGAGCAATGCGGAAACCTTCGCGCGTTGCAGCGTTTACATAATCGCCATCTAACTGATCACCCGGTGCGAACGCAATGGCGTGTACAAAGCCATCAAATTTTTCCCAATGTTTGCTTAATTCCGCAAAACAGTGAGTGATATTTTCATCGCTCGCCACATCAAGGGGAAGAATGATGTCTGAGCCAAATTCTTTGGCAAATTCTTCTACGCGTGGTTTTAATTTATCATTTAAATAAGTGAAAGCCAGTTCCGCACCTTCACGTTTCATTGCCGCGGCAATCCCATAAGCGATAGAGCGATTACTCGCTAAGCCTGTAATTAAAATACGTTTACCAGTTAAGAAACCCATTTTTTATTCCTATTTGTGATGAAAAAATTGTGCATAGTATAAGGGAAAAGTGGCTCTTATACAAAGCTGACCTGAAAATTCGCAAAATTTACACCGCACTTTACTTTCCCATTTTTTATGCCGGATTGTAAATATCTTTAAATTCCACGTCAAAACCGTGATTTTCCGTGAGCCATTCGCCTAAGGCTTTCACACCGTAACGCTCGGTGCAATGGTGGCCTGCAGCGAAGAAATTAATGCCTTGTTCACGCGCAGAATGAATGGTTTGCTCGGAAACCTCACCTGTAATATAGGCATTAAGTCCTTGTTGTGCGGCAAGATCAATATAGCCTTGTCCGCCACCAGTGCAAATTCCCACGCTGCGGATTAAGTGCGGTGCATTTTCGCCACAAAATAGTGGTTTGCGCTGTAATTGCTGTTCAATACGTTGCGCCAATGCTTCACCACTAATTGGCGTTTTCAACCTGCCATAAACAGGAATGCTGAATTTTCCTTGTTCCAACGGTTGCAGATCTTCAATACCAAGCAATGCTGCAAGCTGTGCGTTATTGCCTAGTTCTGGGTGAACATCAAGGGGCAAATGATAGGCATAAAGATTAATATTATTTTGCAATAATGCCTTGATGCGCTTGCCTTTCATTCCACGAATACAGGGATTTTCACTTTTCCAAAAATAACCGTGGTGAACCAAAATGGCATCGGCATTTTGCTCAATGGCATAATCAATCAAGGCTTGGCTTGCGGTTACACCAGTAATGATTTTTTTCACCTGTTCTCTGCCTTCCACTTGCAATCCATTTGGTGCGTAGTCGGCAATGGCATCAGAATCCAGTTTTTGATTAATCAGTTGTTCGAGTGCTAAGTTGTTCATTCTTCTAATAAATTATAATAAAAAGAAAGATAACCAGTGGCTATCTTTCTTTGTTGAGTTTTCTTACCCTTTGTGTTTCATCGCTGGGAATAAAATCACATCACGGATTGATGGGGCGTTAGCGAAAAGCATTGCTAAACGGTCGATACCTAAGCCTTCGCCAGCAGTTGGCGGTAAGCCGTGTTCAAGTGCGGTAACAAAATCGTCATCTTTGAACATCGCTTCATCATCGCCTGCTTCTTTTGCTGCAACCTGCGCATCAAAGCGTTCAGCCTGATCTTCTGCATCGTTAAGCTCTGAGAAACCGTTACCAATTTCGCGGCCACCGATAAATAGTTCAAAACGATCGGTCACTTCTGGGTTTTCATCATTACGGCGTGCTAATGGTGAAATTTCCGCAGGGTGAGCCATTAAGAATGTTGGCTGAATTAAGTGATGTTCTGCCACTTCCTCAAAAATCGCATTGACAATTGAGCCTAAGCCCCAAGATTTTTGCACTTCAATGCCGAGTTTGGAAGCCAAGGCTTTGGCACGATCGAGGTCGTACAGATCCTCTTTCACGATACCTTTATCTGCACCGTATTTCAAAATCGCATCGTGCATTGTGATACGCTCAAATGGCTTGCCAAAATCAAATTCATATTCGCCATAAGGGACGATAGTGGTGCCTAAAATATCCAAGGCTAGCTTGCGTAACAACTCTTCGGTGTTATCCATTAAATCGTGATAATCCGCATAGGCTTGGTAGTATTCAATCATCGTAAATTCAGGATTATGACGCACTGAAACCCCTTCATTACGGAAGTTACGGTTTAACTCAAACACACGCTCAAAGCCACCGACAACAAGGCGTTTGAGATAAAGTTCCGGCGCAATACGCAGATACATATCAATATCTAAAGCATTGTGATGGGTAACAAACGGACGCGCTGCCGCACCACCTGGGATCACTTGCAACATTGGGGTTTCCACTTCGATAAAGCCTTTACTGATGAAGTATTCACGCATTCCCGCGATCACTTTGGAGCGAATAATAAAAGTGCGGCGAGACTCTTCGTTAGAAATAAGATCCAAATAACGCTGACGATAACGCATTTCTTGATCCGAAAGACCGTGGAATTTGTCTGGCAATGGGCGTAAGGCTTTGGTTAAAAGCTGAACTTCACTGGCACGAACGGTAAGTTCATTGGTTTTGGTTTTGAATAGCGTCCCTTTCACACCCACAATATCGCCTAAATCCCAGTTGCCCACATCATCGGCATAAACGCCCTCAGGCAAGTTATCGCGGGCGATATAAAGCTGAATGCGTCCGCTCATATCTTGCAAGGTAACGAAAGTCGCTTTACCCATAATACGGCGTGTCATAATACGCCCAGCCACTTTCACTTCTACACCTTGTTCTTTTAAGGCTTCGCCATCAACCTCATCATATTGCTGATGTAAATCCTGCGCAAGCGCATCACGGCGGAAGGTATTTGGAAACGCATTGCCTTTTTTACGCAATGCCGCCAATTTTTCACGGCGAACCAGCATTTCACCGTTTAAATCTAATTCTTGGGTTTGTTCTGTCATTTTGTTTTACCTTTAAATTTCAGTGATTATTTTATTGTTCTATTATAGCCCAGCCTTCAAACTCGCCTCAATAAATCTGTCCAAATCGCCGTCTAGTACGGCTTGGGTGTTGCGGTTTTCTACGCCCGTACGCAAATCTTTGATGCGTGAATCATCTAACACATAAGAACGAATTTGGCTGCCCCAACCAATGTCGGATTTGTTGTCTTCCATTGCTTGTTTTTCCGCATTTTGCTTTTGTAGCTCCAATTCGTAGAGCTTGGCTTTGAGCTGCTTCATCGCTTGATCTTTATTTTTATGTTGCGAACGATCATTTTGACATTGCACCACAATACCGCTTGGAATATGGGTAATTCGCACCGCACTTTCGGTTTTATTTACGTGCTGACCACCCGCACCAGATGCGCGATAGACATCAATACGCAAATCCGCTGGATTGATTTCAATATCAATATTGTCATCAATTTCAGGATAAACAAAGGCAGCGCTGAAAGAGGTGTGGCGGCGATTGTTGGAGTCAAAAGGGCTTTTACGCACTAAGCGATGAATCCCTGTTTCGGTGCGTAGCCAACCAAATGCGTATTCGCCAGAAATGCGAATAGTGGCCGATTTTATGCCTGCTACATCGCCGTCTGAAACTTCCATTAATTCCGTTTTAAAGCCTTTGCTTTCCGCCCAACGCAAGTACATTCGTAACAGCATTTCTGTCCAGTCTTGCGCTTCCGTACCGCCTGAGCCTGCTTGCAGATCCACATAGCAATCTGCCGCATCATTTGCACCGCTAAACATACGGCGAAACTCAAGCGTGGCTAATTTTTGTTCTAATTCATCTAATTCTGCAACGGCTTCGTTGAAGGTGTCCTCATCTTCTGCGTCAATGGCAAGTTCTAACAAACCATCAACATCGTCCAAGCCTTGCTCTAAATTTTTGATGGTATCCACCACCGCTTCTAAGCTGGCGCGCTCTTTGCCAAGTGCTTGCGCTTTTTCTGGCTCATTCCATACATCAGGCTGTTCAAGTTCAGCATTGACTTCTTCTAACCGTTCGACTTTGCTATCAAAGTCAAAGATACCCCCTAAGGGTTGCCGTGCGTTCAGCGAGATCGGCAATTTTATTTTTGATTGGATTAATTTCAAACATAAATTTAGTTCTATCTAATTTTGCATATAAGAGCCGAATTATATGCTATTTTAGCCCAATTTGGTAGGTCAATTATGTTGAAAGCCTTTTCCTATTAGCTTGTTGATTGGGCTTGTGATAAAATCCGCCTTTCACAAGGAACAGACATCAGGAAAGAAAAATGAAGAAAATCATTACCGCACTTTCGTTAGCCGCGTTGTCCGTCTATGCTGTGGCGAGCGATGCACAAATTGAAGCACAATTAAAAAAACTTGGCGTATCACAAATGGAAATTAAGTCATCGCCGATCAATGGCTTAAAAACAGTTATCAGCAACGAAGGCATTTTTTACGCTTCCGAAGACGGCAAATATGTGCTGCAAGGTCAGTTATATGAGCTTACTGATAAAGGTGCGGTGGATTTAACAGGAAAATTTTTGCTAGATAAATTAAATAGTTATAAAAATGAAATGATTGTTTATCCAGCAAAAAATGAAAAATATGTGGTAACTGTGTTTATGGATATTACCTGCCATTATTGCCACTTATTACATCAACAACTTAGCCAATATAATGATTTAGGCATCACCGTTCGTTACCTTGCATTTCCGCGCGGTGGCTTAAATAACAATACAGCAAAACAAATGGAAGCCATTTGGCAGGCGAAAGATCCTGCGCAAGCCTTAAATGAAGCGGAAAAAGGCAACTTGCCGAAAACCTTAAAAAATGCCGATATTGTGAAGAAACACTATGAACTTGGTGTGCAATTTGGTGTACGCGGTACGCCAAGCATTGTTACACCGAAAGGTGAGCTTATCGGTGGTTATTTACCGCCAAAAGAATTATTACAGGCATTGCAAGAAGAATAAGTGCGGTGGAATTTTGTGAAGTTTTTTGCTGGGCGAGCTAATTTGTTCGCCCAAAAATAGAGAGATTTAAGCCTATCAATTCAATATGAATAAAACAATCCAACGCCGCCCCATTAGCACAACACAGCCGATTAGCGATCACCCTTTGCTTGATCGCCTTTATCGTGCGCGCCAAATCGAAAATCCGCAACAATTAGACCGCACTTTGAAAGCGATGCTTTCGCCACACACGTTATTTGGTATGGATAAGGCGGCGGAATTGTTGGCGCAAGCGCGTATGGCGCAAAAAAATATTGTGATCGTGGGGGATTTTGATGCCGATGGCGCAACCAGTACGGCATTAACCGTAGTGGCGTTGCGTCAGCTTGGCTTCCAACAGGTGGATTATCTTGTGCCAAACCGCTTTGAGCAAGGCTATGGCTTAAGTGTTGAGGTGGCAAAGCAGGCGCTAGAAAAAAATGTGGAACTTCTAATCACAGTGGATAACGGCATTTCTTCTTTTGAAGGCGTGGCATTTTTGAAACAACAGGGCGTGCAAGTGGTAGTTACAGATCACCATTTACCTGGCGAAATGCTGCCTGAAGCCGATGCTATTGTGAACCCAAATTTAGCACAATGCGATTTCCCGTCTAAATCCTTAGCTGGCGTGGGGGTGGCGTTTTATGTGATGTTGGCGTTGCGTGCTAAATTACGCGAAAAAGGCTTATTTGATAGCAAAACTCAGCCTAATTTCACCGAATTGCTTGATTTGGTAGCGCTTGGCACAATTGCTGATGTGGTTCCACTTGATCAAAATAACCGCATTTTAGCCTATCAAGGCTTACAGCGTATCCGTGCAGGGCATTGTCGCTATGGGATTCAAGCCTTGGCAGAAGTGGCGAATCGTGATATGAGCCGTTTCAGTGCATCAGATTTAGGTTTTGCCATTGCGCCACGCTTAAATGCCGCAGGGCGTTTGGATAATATGTCGGTGGGCGTGGAGTTGTTATTGGCAGAAGATATGCCTACCGCGCGCGCTTTGGCCTTAGAGCTAGACGGCTTAAACCAAACGCGCAAAGAAATTGAGCAAGGAATGAAATTAGAGGCGCTAGAAATTTGCCGAAAATTGACCGCGCTTACCCCGCCGTTACCCACAGGTATTGTGCTTTATCAAGCGGATTGGCACCAAGGCGTGTTGGGAATTTTAGCGTCAAGATTGAAAGATCAATTTCATCGCCCTGTGATTGCCTTTGCGCAAGATCAAACTGGCGTCCTGAAAGGTTCGGCGCGTTCCATTGAAGGCTTGCATATTCGTGATGTGTTGGAACGCTTACATTCTCGCCACCCGGAAATGATCCTAAAATTTGGCGGCCACGCAATGGCGGCAGGGCTGAGCATTCAAGAAGAAAAATTTAGCGATTTCCAACGGCTCTTTAATGAAGTGGTAACGGAATGTTTAGATGAAAAAGATCTGCAAGGCGTAGTTTGGACAGACGGCGAGCTGAATACACAATTTATGAATTTAGATACCGCAGAATTGCTTAAACAAGCCGGCCCTTGGGGACAAGCCTTTCCTGAGCCCGTGTTTGACGGTGAGTTTAAGCTCTTACAACAGCGTTTAGTGGGCGAACGTCATCTTAAAATGATGGTTGAACCACAAAATGGCGGGCCATTACTCGATGCCATCGCATTTAACGTGGATACGCGTTATTATCCTGATCTTTCGTTAAAAAAGGTGAAATTAGCCTATAAATTGGACGTCAATGAATATCGTGGACAACGCAATATTCAATTGTTGGTGGATTATATTGAACCTTTGGCAGAGTAGCGCAATCTGATGTGGCGATTAATTTTCTTTATCACAGGGCTTAGTTTTCTGCTCGCGCAAAATGCAAGGGCAGAACGCGAAACGCCACCCACCTTACAAATTAATCAATTTGAAGATGGACGGGATTATTTTTCCTATGAAGAACCGCTAGCCATTCCCACGCGCGCAGATCATAAAATTCTGTTGCAATTTTTCTTTGATTACGATTGCCGAGTCTGTTCCGTGGCGCAGGATATTCTTAATTTATATAGCCAAATTAACCGTGATAATGTTGTGCTTATTGAAACGCCCGTGGCAACGGCAAAAGCGAATTTAACGGCAAATATTTTCTATGCCCTACAAGCAATGAATGCGGAAAATGTGTCGGATTTACTGTTATTTGAAAGCTCAGAAAAACATCGTTACACCGAATTATCTCGTTTTTCTAACTTGCTAAAATGGCTGCAAGAGCAACACATTGATACAGAACAATTTCGCAAATTATATCATTCAGCGGGCGTGCGTTTGCAGGTGCGCGATGCCATTCAACTGACCGAAGATTATGGCGTGTTTACCTATCCTTATTTAATTGTGGAAGGAAAATATGTGCTGACTGCAAGCACGCTTTACAACGATGATTACAGCTTTGCGGTGCTAGATTTTTTAATTAACAAACTATTACAAGAGAAAAAACAATGAAAATCGGAATTGTAGGTGCAATGGCACAAGAAGTGGCTTATTTATCTGAGCTAATGGAAAATAAAACCACCACGCAAATTGGCGGCGCGACCATTTACCAAGGCATCATTAACGGCAAAGACATTGCCTTATTGCAATCGGGCATTGGCAAAGTAGCCGCCGCAATGGGGACAACGGCGTTATTACAACTGGCAAAACCAGATGTGATTATTAACACTGGATCGGCTGGTGGCGTGGCGCAAGGGCTAAAAGTGGGTGATGTGGTAATTTCAACCCAAACCGCTCACCACGATGCCGATGTTACCGCATTCGGCTATGAAAAAGGTCAGCTACCAAATTGCCCAGCACGTTTTAATTCTGACGAAAATCTCACCGCACTTGCGCAAAAAGTGGCGACTGCCCAAGGGCAAAAAGTGCATAAAGGCTTAATCTGCTCGGGCGACAGCTTTATCCACGGCGGTAAACCCTTAGCACAAATTAAACAAGATTTTGCTGATGTGTTAGCAGTCGAAATGGAAGCCGCCGCCATTGCTCAAGTGTGCCACGCTTTCAACGTGCCGTTTGTTGTGGTGCGCGCAATCTCTGATAGTGGAGATGGTGAAGCCAGTATGTACTTTGAAGAATTTCTCCCCCTCGCCGCCAAACAATCCTCCGCAATGGTTTTGGCGATGATTGATGAATTGCCATAATTTAAGAGATAAAAGACAGAAAAAAGTAATAGCAAGAAGCCTTAGTATTTTATAGCTAAGGCTTTTTTAATTTTGTGCTTTCAAAAATGGCAATAGCAATAATGCGATAAGAAAGGCACAGCAAGAAATCACCACAAAAAAACCATTCCAATGGAAATACTGCATTACCACCGCGAGCGGATAACCTGATAGTGCTGCCCCTAAATAAGCAAATAGACCGATAAACCCAGTGGCCGCACCGGGGGATTTTTTATGTGAGCATTCAGCCGCCGCCATTCCGATAAGCATCTGCGGGCCAAATACAAAAAATCCAATAGAAAAAAACACCGCACTTTGCAAAATAAAGATTTCTTGCACCATTAACCATAGTGCCAAAATGGAAAAGAAAATACCAATGGCAAATAATAATGCCATTGGGCCACGATTACTGGAAAATAATTTATCTGATCCCCAACCAGCAACTAACGAGCCTAAAATACCACCAATTTCAAATAAAGAAATTGCACTATTAGCAGATACCAAATCGTAATGATACTTTTCAGTTAAATAAATATTTCCCCAGTCATTAATTGCGGTTCTTACAATATAAACAAGGGTATAACTTAGCGCCAAAAGCCAAATATATTTATTTAGGAAAACATAGCGATATAATATTTGTTGCCAAGAAAGATCTTTTCCCTCTTGCTCTTGAATTAACTCTAATTTATCTCTACGCCATTGCCCTATACTTGGTAAACCAAGGGATTCTGGCGTGCCTCGTAAACGTAGGGCAAGGAATAAGGCGATAAAAATAGTGATAATTCCTGCAATAATAAAACCATAACGCCAACTGTAATGCAAAGTTACATAGCCGATAATTAACGGAATTAATGCACCGCCCACATTGTGAGCCGTATTCCACACCGACCACCAAGCACCCCGCTCTGTGCGTGAATACCAAGTGGTGAGTAATTTAGAACAAGCTGGCCAGCCCCAACCTTGAAACCACGCATTGAGAATCCACAAACTCATAAAAACCAATAATGAACTTGATAACCCAAAGAAAATATTAATTACGCCACTAAAAAATAAGCCAATCGCCATAAAATAGCGTGGATTACTACGATCAGAAAATATCCCTGATAAAAATTTAGAAATGCCGTAAGTAATATAAAAGGCAGTAGTCATCATTCCAATATCATTTTTATCAATACCTAAATCAGTAATTAATGCAGGGACAGCATAGTTAAAACTTTTTCGTGTAAAATAAAAGCCTGCATAACCAATATACATCGCAAACATTAAATGAATGCGCCAATATTGATAACGTTGATTGATTTGCTGTTGAGTTTCTGTATTCATTAATTAATCCAAGGTAATTCCACAAAAATACTTGTGCCACTTTGTTGCTGTTTTGTCCATTTTACAGAATGAATATCAAATTTTCCGCCTAACATTACAACACGTTCTTTCATTCCTTTTATGCCTAAGCCAGTATGATTGATTTTAGATAGATCAAAACCAATGCCATTATCCTGAATATGCAATGTGATTTTTTCATCAATATTCAAATAAATATTAACTTCTGTTGCTCCAGAATATTTCTTTATATTATTTAATGCCTCTTGGCATAAGCGATATAAGGTGATTTCCAGTAAATGGAAAAGTGTCCTATTTTTAGGGTTATTACAATGTAAATAAATTTGTGTATTTTGGCTGGCAAAATCTAATTCAATAAACAGGTTTTGTAGGGCTTCTTGCAAATTAAGATCATCTAAAATACGCGGACGGATTTTATTAATTAAGCCTTTAATACTATCGTAAATATTTAGAGATAATTGCTCAATAATTTGTGAGAGCTTTTCATATTCTGGTGTTTTTCCAATCCGTTTTAAAATGCTTGCTTGCGTTCTAATTGCGGTGATATTTTGTCCAATTTCATCGTGTAATTCTCTTGAAATTTCTTTTCTAATTTCTTCTTCACGATGAATTAATTGTTGGGTTAAATATTGGTTTCTTGCTAATTCTTGGCTTAAATGTTGATTTAAATCTCGTTGATGCTGAATGCCTAAGCCAAGGAAAATCCCTGTAATGGTTTGTGCAGAGAGCGTAAGTAATAAATCCGTTAATTCTAAGTTAGAAAAATGATGTGTTGTACTAATCAGGGCTAAACTATTTAATAAGATCCCGAGTAGCGCACCTTGCCAGCCATAACGAAAAGCCAGCAAGATAATAGGAATGGATAAGAAAAACAGCGAAAAACGATTAAAAGACTCAGGCAAATCTGTCTGAATATAAATGTTTAAGATAAAGAGTAAAAGATAAATGATGATAGGCTTAGATCTTAAGCTAATTGGTTTTCTAATCAGGCTAGAAGTTAGCGGTAGCCATTTTATTTCAAACAGGAAATAATAAATTAAATAACAAATTGGAATAATTAGCACCGCACTTGAGAAACTCACCAAAAAGGTGAAATAAAAACTTTCCGTGCCAATAAAGTAGAGTGCATTAATTAGGCTGAGTAATGTAATTAATAGACCTTGTAACAATAAACAGCGTAATTGGCTGCCAAAATAGTATTTTTTAAAGATAAGCAATAGTGGAATATTTAGTAATCCAAGAGAAATGATAGAGAATGTATTATTTTCAGGGAATGCGATATAGAGTAATAGTAAAATACTATACTCAGCGAGATAAATGGAAAACCAATATTTTATTTTTGTATGAATGAGAATGCCAATGCGTAGCGCAAAAGGAAAGAATAAAAAAGAAAGTAGCGGATCTTCTAATAAATAATTAGAAATAATCCATAAACAAAAATAGGCTGGCGCAACAAAAAACCAGCTATAAATAAAAAAGAAAATCGCGTTCATTTTATCCTTTACTATGGAATAAATTTGCCAATTCAACGTTATTCTTCACATTTAACTTGCTCATTGCATTGGCACGATGAACGTGAACGGTTTTAATGCTCAATGATAATTCTGCCGCAATTTCTTTCACCGTTAGCCCTTTGGCAAGTAATTCACAGACTTCTTGTTCACGTTTTGTGAGTTGAGCGAGGGTATTTTTAATCGGCGTATTGACGAGTTTTAAGGTGAGTTCTGGCATAAGATAAACACCACCAGCATAAACCGTTCTAACCGCTTGAATTAATTCATCAGGGCTGCAACGTTTGCTTAAATAGCCTTTTGCGCCCAATTCAAGGGCTTTTTTCACTATAAATTCAGAATCGTTTACGCTTAACATTATGCAATGAATGCCTTGCGGAATATCGGGTAATAATTCCAAACCGCCTTCATCGGGCATAGAAATATCCATAATGCAAACATCAGGTTTTAGGCGCGGTAAATTTTGACGAGTTTCTTTCGCCGAACCAAATTCGCCTACGATACGCATATCTGGCTCTAAAGACAGCAGTTGAGAGAAGCCCGAACGCACTACAAGATGATCATCAACTAACACGATATTAATCATTTTTATCCTAGCCATAAGGCGTTAAGCAACGTGGGAGAGCATTGTACTCCAATAAAAAAATTATGCAGTGAAAATCTCACTGCATAATTGTAAAGAACATTAAAAAATTAAGTGCGGTGCAAAATTATTGCGTTTTTGCAATTATTGTGCTTTTTTCAGGCGGCGAATTTTCTTCTCTTCCGCAATCGCCACGAAAGCAAGCAATGCCATACACACAATCGCAGAAGTATTTAATGCTGCGAATGTCCCCGCCCAGCCTGTTAAGCCGAAAATTGGCGTACCATCTGCAATCATTCCTAAACCTAATTTTGCAAAGCTATCACCGATTAAGTAAGCGAATGTGCCTTTCACACCGTCAGCAACGGCAATGGCTTTTTTCGGTACGAAACCAACTGCCGCAACGCCGATTAATAATTGTGGCCCGAATACCAAGAAACCTAGCACGAATAATGAAATTAAATACATATATTCGTTGGTCGCAAATTGATAAAACTCAAGGGTGAATACGATTAAAATCAACGCAACACAAGCGGTTAAACCACGTCTTCCGTTGGCTAAATCGGATAAGAATCCCCACAAGAATGTGCCAACTAATGCGCCCACTTCAAATAGGGCAAAGCCAGAAATTGCGGCATCTTTTGAGAAGCCAAGTTCTTGGTAAGCATAAACTGGCGACCACTGATCGATCCCGATTCGCACGATATAAAGGAAAATATTGGCAAAGCAAAGTAACCAAATCACTTTATTTTTCAAAATATAACGCACGAAAATTTGCCATTTTGTAAGCTGATTTTCTTCTGCATCACGATCTTCTTCGCTGATTTCTTCACCAAATAATTCTTCCGCAGTGCCAAGCCCATAAGCCTCAGGGGAATCTGAACCATAGCGTAATCCCACAAAGCCCACAATTAACGCAATGATAGAAGGGAAGATGAACATTCCGATAACGTGTCCATCAAATAACACGTTCGCACCGAATAACGCCACACCCGCTGCCGCTGCACCACCCACGTTGTGGGATAAATTCCAGAAGCCAAGGAATGAACCGCGTTTTTTGCGTGGTGTCCATTTGGTGATGGTGGAATAGCTTGATGAGCCGCCCGTACTTTGGAAGAAACCACTTAACGAATAGAATGCGATCATTAAGAATAATGCCACGCTGCCACCGCCCATACTTGCACTAAAACCAAGCATACAAAGGGCAGAAAGAATCAGCATAAACGGCACGAATTGTTTGGTGTTTTTCCCATCGGCATAGTAGGAAACAAGGGTTTTCCCAATCCCATAAGCCACAGAAAAGCCAAGCCCAATCATTCCCAGCTGGGTTTTGGTGAGTCCATAGGTTTCGATCATATCATTTTGCGCAACGTTAAAATTCTTACGAATCAAATACACTGCCATATAACCGATAAACACCACTAAATAAGATTGCATAAAGGGCTTAAACCACATTTTGCGTCTTTCTTCCACAGGAAGATTTAGCACAGGTTTACGCACCTGTTGTAAAAATTTGAACATAATTTCCTCAATTAAAAAATGAAAGTGCGGTCAAATTTTAATGAGATTTTGTTCTTCTGCCTTGAGATGAGTGCTTAAAGGATTTAGGAAAATTTCCTAGTTTTAGGAAGTTTGGAATATTTTTGTGAGATAGATCACATTTTCAGCTAAGAATTATGCAGCGAATTAGCACCGCTCTTTATTATCAAACCACCCCACATAATCAAACTGATCATAATAGCGTTTGCCGAGTAAGTTAGCATAGGCAAAAAGATCGCCGACACAATCTTGTTGTTCAAAGCCTTTAATATAAAAAGCAGAACGAATTTCGGGATAAGGTTTGTGGGTGAATACCACTTTGTTTTTGTAAGGCAAGGCATCAAAATCGTTGAGATCTTGTTCTGTGCAGCCATCGCGATCTGTCATTATGATAAAGAGATTTTCTAAATCAATACGTTGCGAACGCTGTTGCCATTTTTCTTGGGCTTGTTGCGCATTGGCATAATGCACAAAATGGATTTTTATATCATCTAAATAAGCCACAGGGTAGGGCTTATCGTTATCCTCTACAAATTTTAGCGGTTGTTGCTGATAGTGTTCAATGCGTTGCAAATAACGAATGAAATCTTGTGGCTTAAGGTATAAATTCACAAAAGGTGAATTGAATGGCTGCCCTAAATCGTGCAGCATAAATGCCCCATTGCAATTACTGGCTAATACGCTCATTCCCTTATTTTTCAAACTATTACGAAGTTTGGGATTAATGAAAAGCTTGCGCATTAGCGCGCTGATTTTAGTTTTGATGAAAGAAAATAAAGGCATACATAAAAGTTACAGGAAAATTAATTGTTGAATTCTATCAATTATTCACAATAAAAAAAAGATGATGGCAATCATCACCATCATCTAAGCAAGGACGAAGGAGAAATCTAGAAGGTTTTCTCAAAGTTTAAGAATACGCGGTTTTTATGATAGCTATAAAGTGCGGGAATATTACTGTCCACTTTTGTCCAACTAAAGTTAAGTTTTGGCGTAATGCCCCATAAATGCCACTCACGTTTCCACAAGGTGATCAACGCGCTATATTCTTTATCTTTACGGATTGTATTAAAGAATACATTTTTTTCTTTAAAATTGCGTTTATCCATTCCAAGTTGAATGCGTGTAGAAATTCCCCATTTCCATTCTTGCCCCCAACCTAAGCGGAAACCTAGGCGGTCGGAAGAAAAGATTCTATTTTGTGCTTTTTCACGCTGATAATCTAAGCCGCCGTAAAAATAGGTTTTTGCATTAAATAAATGGAGCAATGTCGTAGAGTAGAGTTGATTACGGCTATCTGCATCATCGTTACTTTTATATTTTGTTTTGCTTAGTTCTATTGCAGAACTGGATTGCCATTTTGGCGATAACCAGCGTTCATATTCAAAACGTGTGCCGTAATTTCGGCTATATTTCTCGCCACCAAACCAACGGTAAGTATAGAAAGGTAAAATCGCAAAACGATTATTAATATCTTGATATTGGTAACCCACAGTTGTGCGGTTAATAATATCGTCATAATCGTGATTATCCCAATAGCTTTTGCCATACAGATTATTTTCCAAATAAAGGGAATGACGTCCAAAGAGATTAAATTTTTTACTTATATTAACGCCATATTGTAATCCGTGTGCGGATTTTGGTAAGGAATCCTTGCTTTTTTGGAATGGCACATTACCAATATAAACCACCTCATCTTTTGCGGCATTATTAACATTGTTATCTTGCAAATAAGATAAAGAAGCACTAAATGACCAAGAAGATTGGCGTTTAATGGCCATTAAATATTGATCAGAAATTGCCATTATTTCAGGCGGAAGATCAGGGCTAGCGCGCAATTTATTAAATTGATCTTCTGCGGCCTCCGTTTGATAATCTTCAAATAAGGTTTGTGCAAGAGCAAAACGCACAGGGGAAAAACTAGGGTTTTCCGCAATAATATGACGATATAAATCAATCGCGCCCGTTAAATTTCCTTGCACACGATAGAGGGTTGCTTGCGCATAATCAATCAAAATTAAATCAGGATCTTGCGTTTTCTTATAAATAGCTAACAAATCAGGTAATAAATCCCAACGGTGGGTTTCGATCACATAATTTAATAATTTGCGCGCAAGGGCAGGCTGCTGTTGCAATTCTTCATCTGAAATTTCACGGCTATTATCTTCTCCTGCGGTAGTATTTTGCATTTGTGTTCTTGGCGCAGAATTTAAATCAGGCTGTGCCACATTAATATATTCTTTTGGCTCTGTTTTCACTTCAATGGCTGTTGCAGGCATCGTTGC
Organism: Avibacterium avium; assembly: GCF_900454535.1. Classification (GTDB taxonomy): domain Bacteria; phylum Pseudomonadota; class Gammaproteobacteria; order Enterobacterales; family Pasteurellaceae; genus Avibacterium; species Avibacterium avium. The sequence continues at coordinate 1,880,350 of NZ_UGSP01000001.1, read as the reverse complement.
ATTGTCCGCTAACACATTGTGGGCAACAAACAAAGGAAATAAGCCCAAATAGAGCGGTGAAAGGGAAAATCCCATCGAGATTTTAAATAAATTAGGCATAATATTTTCTCAAAGTTAAACAAAAAGCCCTGCTAAGGCGTGCTTAGCAGGGAAATCAATTATTGTTGTTGGGAAGTGCCACCGAAGACACTGCCTCCTCTATGAGCGTGGTTAGAAATAGGTACAATCTCGCCTAGCACTTCTTCAGCATTTGGTCCAACAAAAATGCCTTCGTAATAACCATCACGATTTCGGTTACGATCGTGTTCACCATATTGCCAATTGCCTTCAAAGCCAATTTTATTGTTAACTTTTGCTATTGGGGTTTCAATCAGGGTGATATCGCGATTATCTCGATAGCCTTGACGGTTAGTTACCTTACCTGCAACGGTGTTTTTAGCAAAGTCAGCCGTAAGGGTTAAATCGCCCTGTCCATCATAAACGTTGCCATCTAATAGTATGCTCTCAAAACGTCCCATTGTTTTACCGCGGTAGGTAACCTGCTCTTGTCCACTTGGGAGATTCCAAACGGCATTATCTTGCGGAAGTTCTTTATAAATATAACCATATTTAGTGTGAAATTGGTTACTATATAAATTACCATCAGAATAATCACTAAGATTTACTGCGAAGAAGGTGGAATAGGCTTGGTTTACAAATCGCATATCCCCCATTTTGCGGTTTACAAGTGGATAACATTGTTCCTTGCTGCCGCAGGTTTGGTGGAATTGCTCAATGGTTTGAATGCGTTTGGTATCAACGGGATATTGGGTAAAGTCCACATCTTGGAAAGCGTGGGTTTCTTTGGTAACGCCAGTACCAGCGGCTACATTAGGAACTAAAACCTCATATTTTAGTGTTGAAGATTGATATTTATTTTGAGCGACAGATCCCTGAGTGAAGTCTCCTCTATGTACTCCCTCTCTTTTAACTTTGATACTACGCCATTTGTAATCATCACCCATATAGTTTTCTTCTCGCGTTGCCTCAGCCACCGCTGGGGCTTCTTCCTTGAGTGAAGCTAATTGGGCTTTTTCTTTTGAGAGTGCTTGGTCTGCTTCACTCACTTTACCTTTTAGCTGATTTAGCTCCGTTTCTTTGCTTTTTACTTGGGCGCTTAAAGAACGCTGTTTATTTTCTAGCTCTGCCACATTTTTGCTTAAGCTGTCAGCTTGTTTTTGCGAGCTGGTAAGTTGAGTTTGCTTTTCTTTTAAGCTGGCATTGGCTTTGGCTAAGTCCTGTTTCGCTTGGTCCAATTTTTGTTGCACTTCTGCACTGCTGCCCAATTTTTGTAAATTGCTTAGCTCATTTACTTGCGCAGTTAAACGGCTGACCTCTGCCTTATGCTGGTTCACATCAGCCACCGCATTATTAACAGCATTTTGCGCATTGGCTAGTTGCTGTTTTGCGGCATCAAGTGCGCTGCTATTTTTTTGTAACGAAGTTTTATAACCTGCAACAGATTTTTCTGCCTTGGCTAAATCAGCCTGTGCTTTTTGCAATCTTGCTCGAGCTGCGTCTAATTGCTGTTGCAATTTGCTGGTATCTTCTGTTTGCGGTTTAGTTTGATCGTTAGTTTGTGGCTGCAATTGTGTGGCATTATTATTGCTTGCCTCTGTGCTTGGGAAACCACCACTAGACGAACTACAAGCCATCAACGCAGCACAAGCAATGGCAACCGCACTTAATTGAAAAAATGTATTTTGTTTCATAAATTATTCCCTCTTATTTTGTTACCTTGCTTCCACCAAATGCAGATGTTGATTCATTTGGTAAGCCGTAAACCTGTCCTACCACTTCTTCCATATTTTTTCCTGCGAAAGTTCCACTAAAGCCAGCACCATCAATAGGAAGTTTATTTGGGTTATTTTCAAGTGGTACAACGGCGCGACCAGAAAATTTGACCCCTCTGTTATCTACGCAAATATCACCATTTTTTAACGCCAGATTTCTGCGTTCTTGTAGTGGATTAACTGTACGATTGGTGATAGTACCGCTAATTTTTTGTGCATTTAAATCCGCAACCAGTTCAATATCCCCTGTTTTGCCGCCCACATTTAGCATATGCCCACGATAAGTAATGGTTGGTGTTTGCGCGGCAACCGCCTTGTAAGTATCTTGGTTAACTTCATTTTTTACTGAGACAGCTGTATAGCGATCATTGTATTCTTTAATTGAAAGTGTTTCAGCATCAGTTCTATCAACAATAGGCTGCCAAGCCATATAAGAAGAATTATTTTGGTTAACAAAGAACACCTTACCCACTGCCTTACCTTTATTTTCTGGCACAGCGGAGCTAATTAGCACTTCATTAACTTTATCTGGATCAGGTTTATATTGGGAAAGGGGTAAGGTCGGCGTATTTTGTTCGGATAATACTTTGCGCTCCAATTCATCGGTGATGATTTCAAAGTGTTTAACAAGTGCAGGTGAACCTAGCCCTAGAACGGCTGCTGTTTTTGATTTACTTTCCCCTTCATTATAACTACCAGAAAAATGAATATCACGCCATCTGACACCATCGCTATCTAGCTCATATTTTTGCACCCATTCTTGGTTTTTATTATGCTCAGCGATTTTATCCGCAACGGTTTTGCGTTCCGCTGTAATTTGAGCCAGCTTATCTTGCTGTTGCTTAACTTGCGTATTTAAGCCACTTACTTGATTTTCTAATGGTTTAACTTGTGCTTTAAGCTGTTCAACTTTGCTGGTGGATTGTTTGATTTGTTCGGAAAGTTTATTGAGTTGAGTGGTTTGATTATTAACATTGGCATTCACTTTGGCAAGTTCAGCTTCTGCCGCATCTTTTTGTTTTAATAATTCAACCACATTTGGATCGGCTTTTTTCTGCAAATCAGCCACTTGAGCATTTAACGACTTAATTTTTGCTTCAAGATCCGCTTTTTCAGCGTTGCTAGCTTGCAAACGGTTATTTAAAGCATCGCGATCACTGGTTTGCTTTTGTAGCTCTTGTTGTGCCTGGGCTACTTTACCTTGCAATTCTTTAAGCTGATTGTTTAACCCTGCCGTTGCTTTTTCTTTTGCCGAAATTTCATTATTTAATTTGTTAATTTCAGCAATAAACTCTTGTTTAGAAAGTGTGGAAATGTTTGTGCTTGCTTTATCTTCCGCAGCTAAGGCATTATTTACTGCGATAACATTACTGATACATAATGCAAGCAAAGAGAATTTAATTGATTTTCTCATAATTCATCCTTAAATGTGATAAATATAAAACCTGCACCATAAAATGGCACAGCCAAACTCATCAGAATGAAAAATCTAGCTCTCTTATAACACGACAACATCACTGAATTATATGGGGGCAATTCATCGTAATGAGCAAGATGTTTATGTCAAAAATTTCCGAAAAAATCACCGCACTTTTTCGTTATCGCCTTGTATATCAAAGGGTAACTGAAGGGTTTTTAGCCTTTTTTATACATTTTAGCGAGCAAAAGAGCGGTAAAATTTTTTGGAAAATTTGAATAAAACTTCCCCATTCTAAAAAAAAAAAATGCAAGCGTTTGCGTAAAAATTTTTGAACGTTAAATTTTTGTTAAAAATCGTTCTAAATGTGATTAAAGAAAGGAAAATTAGCGAAAGAAAAAATATATTTAGAAATGAAACTAGTGATAACAAAAACAAGAGAAAAATAATGATTAAAAAGGTTAAAAATTAAATTTGTAGGAAAAGGAAAGTTTTGAAAAAGTAAGCGAAAAGAAAGAAAAAATTATCGATCCTTTAACCGTTGTTTTTCTTGTTCAATGGCTTTTTGGCGGCGGCGGTTTAATTCTTCGCGGATTTTTTCTTTTTGAAATCCGTCAGCAATCACTTGTTGCACATCAACTTGTAATGCGGCTTGGTACAGTTTGAGTAGAAAATCTGCTTGTGGGTAATCTACTTGTTCAAAGCCTGCGCGGCCTCTGGCATCGGCTGTGCAAACGAGTAGTAGTTCTTTGAAACGTTCAGGTTTACGCCACACATCGAGCTGATTGAATAATTTGACAATAGTGGCAGGACGTAGCTCAAAGGCTCGGTGAACGTTGGTATGCGTTTCGCAAACAAGGCACGCCAGTTCTTTTATATAGCTTGGCACTTTGAGCCGATTGCAAAGATTGCGCGTTGGCGTAACGCCTTTTTGTTCGTGGCCAAAATGGCGTGGCAGAAGATCTTTTAGCGTGAGCGCTTTGCCAAAATCGTGGCAAATTGCCGCAAAACGCACCGCACTTTTTTGTTGTGCAGGGCTATTTTCCGTCAGCTTTGCGGCTTGTTGCAACACCAGCATTGTGTGGATAAAGCTATCCACTTCAGGGTGATGTTGCACGGGATTTGGCACGCCGTAAAGAGCGTTAAGTTCAGGGAAAAGTACCGCTAATGCCTTGATTTTTCTTAAAATATCAAAATAAATTTCAGGATTTGGCGTTTGTAAGGCTTTTTCTGTTTCTAGCCAAACGCGTTCTGCCGTGAGATGTTCAAGCTCGCCCGATTTGGTGATTTGTTTCATTAAGGCAAAGGTTTCAGGGGCAATTTGGAAACCTAAATAATGGTAACGTGCAGCAAAACGCGCCACTCTTAACACGCGCAAAGGATCTTCGGCAAACGCAGGGGAGATATGGCGGAGTAGGCGATTATTCAAATCATTGATACCGCCATAAGGATCGTGCAATTTGCCTTGGCTATCTTGCGCAATGGCGTTAATGGTGAGATCTCGGCGGATCAGATCTTGTTCCAAGCTAATGTCGGGGCTGAAATCGCACACAAAACCGGTGTAGCCTACGCCCGCTTTTTTTTCTGTGCGTGCAAGGGCATATTCTTCTTTATTTTTAGGATCAAGAAAAACGGGGAAATCTTTCCCCACTTGAATATAGCCTTGCTGCAATAGTTGCTCTGGTGTTGCGCCAATCACCACCCAATCTCTGTCTTTAACAGGAAGATTGAGCAGCGCATCGCGCACGGCACCGCCAACTAAATAAATTTCCATTTTGCTGAATGGGGTGGTTATGCCCAGCCATCACGGCGGCGACGTTTTGGCATAATGAAAGGTAAGATTAAGCCAAGTAGCAAACCAACACCTAGCACTGAACCGCCATAAATAAACCATTGGATTGCAATTTCACGTTTGCCTGCATCAAGCATTGCTTCTAAATCTCGGTTTTTATTTTTGGTGATCTCAAGTTCACGGTTGAGCTGAGAATTTTGCTCTAATAATTGGCTGCTTTGTTGCTCAGCTTGTTTGGTGCGGCGTTGCATTTCGCTGGTGCGTTGTTGCCAATCACCGTCTAATTGATTGAGTTTTAAGGTTAATTCTTCAATTTTAGCTTTTAATCTTGGATTTTCATCTTTACTGCTCGGCGTGCTAGAAAGTTCAGAGGTTAAGATCCAAGCTTCACGATTTTTGCTATCACGAATGAGCGTATAGCGATCTTTGTGGTTTAGCACGGTTACGGGTTCGCCTGAACGAATTGCCCCTGCAATTTTAAATTGATCGCCCGCCCCTTTGCGTAAAAAGGTGGAAAGGTTTTCTGTTACATAACGGGTTTCCGCTTGCGCGAAGGGTACGGAAAGAAAGAATAAAAACAAGATCTTAGTAATTTTTCGCATTACAACACCTTAAAAAATAGACAATAAAAAAGTGCGGTAAATTGTACCGCACTTTCTTTCATTCACAAAATCTTTGTCTTATTTTGTGTGCTTTTTCTATGACTTACACAAGTTAGATGAAAATAGCGTGCAGCACATAGTAAATTAAAATCGCAAAGAATGCGCCCGCAGGTAAGGTGATCACCCAAGAGGCGATAATATTGCGAATTACCGTTAAGTTTAATGCGGCGATACCACGCGCGAAGCCGATACCTAAAATCGCACCAACAAGGGTTTGCGTGGTGGAAATTGGTAATCCCGTACCAGAAGCCAGTACCACGGTGGTTGCCGTTGCAAATTGGGCTGAGAAACCACGGCTTGGGGTGAGATCGGTGATCCCTGTACCAATGGTTGCCATCACTTTATAGCCCATAACGATTAAACCTAAGGCGATCCCTGCCGCGCCTAATGGTAAGATCCACCAAGCAAGTGGGGTTTTTGCCATAATTTGACCGCCGTTATCCACAATAGACACCACGGCAGACAATGGCCCAATAGCGTTAGCCACATCGTTTGAACCGTGCGCAAAAGCCATTGCACAGGCGGTTAGTAGCATTAGTATACTAAATACTTTTTCTACCGCACCGAATGTGCCTGATTTCACTGTTTGATGGAATTTTTTGCTACGAAAATAGAAATGACTGGCCACCACAGAAATGGCGCTGATGCCTAATGAAATAAAGAAAGTTTCGCTACCAGTTAAATGTAAACCAACGTGCTTTAAGCCTTTTATCATTGTTACTACGGACAAAATAAAGATGGTGAGTCCCATATAATACGGGCCATATTTTTGTGCGTTGCGTAGCGGTTTTTCTGTATCGAAAATGAGTTTTTGTGTACTGAAGAAAATGCCATACGCCACTAGGCCTGCAATCACAGGGGTGATAAACCAACTGCCCACAATATTGCGGATAGCTGACCAATCAATCGAGTTTGGCCCAACAGTAATTAAACCGAAACCGATAATTGCGCCAATAATGGTGTGTGTGGTGGAAACTGGCCAGCCCATTCGCGAGGCGATGAGCAACCATAATCCAGAAGAAAAGAGGGCTGCCATCATACCTAAGGCTAAAATTTCTGGTGTGGCGATATATTCTGTTGGATTTAAAACCCCGCTTTTAATGGTTTCTGTTACTTCACCACCGGCTAAATATGCCCCAGCACATTCAAAAATCATCGCAATGATAATGGCTTGTTTGGCGGTAATTGTGCCTGAACCTACAGAGGTTCCCATTGCGTTAGAAACATCATTTGCACCCACGCCAAAGGCCATAAAAAAGCCAAAAGCCGCGGTGATAATCACTAGTAAAGTGCCATATTGTTGAATAACTTCCATAGTATTATTCCTATGCTGTTTAACAATTATGAACGAGCCAACATTAATTCAATGCGTGAACCCACACGTTGCGCTTGATCTGCAAGCACACCAATCCATTCAAGGATTTTGTATAAAAACATCGCGTCAATCGGGTTAAATTCATTCTCCATTGAACGCAACATTAAGCGTAATTTAATTTGCATTTGATCCGTATCGTCTTCAATATCATCTAGGGTTTGGATCATTCGATTCACAAATTGGACTTCACGGCCTTTGAAACCCGTTTCAAGTAAACCGTCCATTTCATCAATCACCAAATGGGCTTGCTCTGCTGCGTCAATACTGCGAACGACATATTTCATAAAATCTTCTTGCATTTCTGGCGGGAAAGGACATTGACGTCCTACCATTCTGCCAGCAATATCTTTGGCATAATTTGCTAATTTATCTTGTTGTGTAACTAATTCTAATAAATCAGTACGTTCAATAGGCATAAACAAACCGCGTGGCAGTTTTAAGCGAATTTCACGCTTTAATGTATCTGCTTGGCGTTCTGTGTCAGAAATCTTTTTGCGTAATTTCTCTGCATTTTCCCAATCACCTTGGAAAGTGTATTCAAAAAATGGAATGAGATATTTACAACAATCAGTAACTTTTGCTGAATGACGAGCCAATGGTTTTAAAGGGGAATGAGCAAATAATCCTAAGATATTATTTACTGCCATAGATAACTCCTTCTAGGGGTTAGGTTGATAAATTTTTGCGCATATTCATCTTGTTCAAGGCTATGCGGGCGTAAAAATACACTATATTTCATCGAAAAAACAAGCAAATTATTAGATAATATGAAAAAACTTGATTAAGGTTGGAAGGAATCGACAAAATGAGTACAGAAATTGAATTAAAACTACTAATTCCGCAATTTGGCTTAAATTTATTCAAGCAAAATTTGCTGAAAAACGCACCGCACTTTCATCAGCAGGCATTTTTAGGCAATACTTATTACGACACCGCAGATAAATTTTTCGCGCAGCACCAAATGGGCTTGCGTGTACGCAAAGAAAATCAACAGTTTACCTTAACCTTAAAAACTAAAGGGGAAGCGCTAGGTGGTTTGCATATTCGCCCCGAATATAATTTGCCGCAGAAAAATGAAACGCCTGATTTGGCGCAATTAGTGGAAAACTATGATCTCGATCCCAGCTGGAAAGCCCTTTCATTACAGCCCATTTTTGCCACGGATTTTGCGCGAGAAACCTTTCTTATTCGCCCTGAGTTTTCGTCAGAAACACCAAAAACACAGGAAACAGTAGAAATTGAAGTAGCGCTTGATCAAGGCAAGATTTTGGCTCGCGATAAAGAAGTGGAAATTAGCGAAGTGGAATTTGAGTTAAAGCAAGGTAAGGTGGCGGATTTGCTCAATTATGTACGATCTTTGCCATTGGAAAATGGCGTACGATTAAGCGCCATTAGCAAAGCGCAACGGGGTTATGCCTTGGTAGAAAATCATCAGCCTAAAGCACAGAATTGGTTAGACAAATGGCGTGATTTTTTAGATTTCGCGCAAAGTGCGGGCAATTTTTCGGAAAAATTAACCGCACTTTTCCAGCTAGAACAAGGTCTAATTGAAGAAACCTTTGCCTTAGGGCAGGCCTATTTTGCCGAAGACTTTTTGCGTACGGTGGAGCGAATCGGCGCGTTTTTCAATCTTTATCATTTTTATACGGAAAATGGCAATTTGTTGGAAAATGCTTTCAATCAACAAGGTTTAAGCGATGCGCTTAAAACAGATTGGTGGGCGTTGGTGGAAAGTAGTCAGCAGTGTTTGGCAGAATGTAAACAGCTGATTGCACTTCATAGCGAAACAAAAAATAACGCCGAAGTGATCGCGCAATTATTTGATTTATTGCAATCGGCATTTTATTTACAACGAATGTTAAATCTCATTTCGCTTACTTATGTTGAAGAGAATGACGCAGCGAATTTGGAAAATTGGGAGATGAACAATGGCTAAAGCAAAAACCGCTTTTGTGTGTAATGATTGCGGTGCGGAATATGCCCGCTGGCAAGGGCAGTGTAATGCCTGTAAAGCGTGGAACACCATCACAGAAATTCGCCTAGCCCCAGCCAAAGCAAGCCGTGCCGATCGCTTCAGTGGTTATGCAGGGGAAACGCAGGCAAAAATCCAAACTTTGGCAGAAATCAGCTTGCAAGAAGTTCCCCGTTTTCACAGCGGCTTTTATGAGCTTGATCGCGTATTAGGTGGGGGCATCGTACCAGGTAGTGCCATTTTGATTGGTGGACACCCCGGGGCAGGGAAAAGTACCTTATTATTACAGGTGATGTGTGGTTTAGCACAAAATATGACCGCACTTTATGTTACGGGCGAAGAATCCTTGCAGCAGGTGGCTATGCGCGCCAATCGTCTTGGGTTACCAACAGATCGGCTGAATATGTTGTCGGAAACGTCCGTAGAGCAAATTTGCCATTTGGCCGATCAGCTTAAACCGCAAATCATCGTGGTGGATTCTATTCAAGTGATGCACCTTGCGGATATTCAATCTTCCCCCGGTAGTGTTTCCCAAGTGCGCGAATGTGCGGCGTTTTTAACCCGTTATGCGAAAACTCGCCAAGTGGCGATTGTGATGGTAGGACACGTTACCAAAGACGGTACCTTGGCGGGCCCGAAAGTGTTAGAACACGCCATTGACTGTTCATTGTTATTAGAGGGCGAAGCGGACAGCCGTTTCCGCACATTGCGTAGCCATAAAAACCGTTTTGGCGCGGTCAATGAACTCGGCGTGTTTGCGATGACAGAACAAGGCCTGCGCGAAGTGAAAAATCCTTCTGCCATATTTTTAAGCCGTGGCGAAGAAGATACCGCAGGCAGTTCCGTAATGGTGCTATGGGAAGGCACGCGCCCGTTGTTGGTGGAAATTCAAGCCTTGGTGGATCACTCAATGCTCGCCAATCCAAGACGGGTGGCGGTGGGCTTGGAGCAAAATCGTTTGGCTTTATTATTAGCCGTATTACATCGCCACGGTGGCTTGCAAATGTCCGATCAAGACGTGTTTGTCAATGTGGTAGGTGGCGTAAAAGTGAGTGAAACCAGTGCCGATCTTGCCTTATTACTGGCGTTAATTTCCAGTTTCCGCAATCGTCCATTGCCAAAAGATCTGGTGGTGTTCGGCGAAGTGGGGCTAGCAGGGGAAATCCGCCCTGTACCAAGTGGGCAAGAACGCATTTCTGAAGCCGCAAAACACGGATTCACTCGCGCCATTGTGCCATTCGCTAACAAGCCAAAAAGTGCGGTGAAAAATATGCAAGTTTTCACCGTGAAAAAATTGGCAGATGCTTTGGCGATTTTAGATGATTTCTAAGCGATCATCAGTGATTGGAATGGCGCGAGAAAAGAGAAAAAGATAGAAAAAACGTACCGCACTTTTTCCGTTTTTCTGTTATTTTTAATCTTCCGTTTTTCCCTAAAAAAGACGGATTTTCAATTATAAAATTTTATGTTTTAGTGTAAACTTAGCGATTATTTCTGTTTTTAGGCGAGTATTACCGCTATTTTGAGTGGAAAATTTTATGGAAAAAAAATTACCTAAGGCGCTTGATGCCATTGATATAAAAATTCTGAATGAATTACAGCGTAATGGCAAAATCTCTAATATTGATTTATCGAAGAAAGTCGGGCTATCGCCAACGCCTTGTTTAGAACGCGTAAAACGCTTGGAAAAACAAGGGGTGATTATGGGTTACCGAGCCTTGCTTAACCCTGAATTGCTGGATTCGCCGTTGCTCGTGATCGTAGAAATCACTCTTGTGCGCGGAAAACCTGATGTATTTGAAGAATTTAACGAAGCGGTGCAACAGCTTGATGAAATTCAAGAATGCCATTTGGTGTCGGGTGATTTTGATTATTTGCTCAAAACCCGCGTGGCGGATATGGCCGCTTACCGCAAATTGCTTGGCACAACCTTGTTACGTTTGCCTGGTGTGAACGATACCCGTACCTATGTGGTAATGGAAGAAGTTAAACAAACCAATTTTTTACAATTAAAACAAGATGATTAAAAAAATAACCGCAAAACTCACGCCACAAGATTACTTGGCCGAAATTGGCTTAGGTATCATTTCATTATTGGGGCTTTATTTGATCATTGCGTGGTCAAGTTATAGCCCTTTTGATAACACTTGGGCGGTATCTTCCTCACAAGCTGAAACCATTAATAAAGCAGGCGCATTGGGTGCTTGGCTGGTGGGATTATTTTTTACCTTATTTGGGCATATTGGCAATTTAATTCCATTTATGTTGTTTGGTGTGCCAATTTATTTGTTTAAAAGCAAAGGCTTCAAGCAATTTAGCTGGATTAAATTGATCTGGCGATTATTAGGTGGTGTGTTGCTCTTTTGTGGGCTTTGTGGCTTGGCGACACTCATTTTATCGGACACTTCTTCTTATTTAGCAGGCGGCGTACTGGGCGGTAGCTTAGTGATGTGGCTTTATCCGATTTTAGGAAAAATCGGCTTAATTTTGCTCGCACTTTTGGCCGCGATTACAGGCTTTGTGTTGTGTTCTGGCAAAGCGTTAATCTTATTGATAATGAAGTTTTATCATTGGCTAACAATGAACGAAACGGATTCTGCTCATCAGCAAGGTGATGGGCAAGATGATCTTGATGAGGCTGATGTAACACTAGAAGAAATTATTATTCAGCCCACTCAGTTTAATGCCAATACGCAGGCTAATCAGGCTAATACAGAAAGCACAGAAACAAAAAATGAGAGCGAAAAAGCACCGCACTTTATTACGATTAATGGCTTGAGTGCATTTGCCAATGATAACGCGCAAACCCAAGAACAGGCTCAGCCAACAACTACGGCAACCCAGTCAGTTAGCCCTGTTCCCAATGCGACTTCTGAAAGTCAGCCGTTAGAAAACGATCTGTTTGATCCCAACAAAATGGAACGTTTTTCGGATTATGGCGCGGGCGAAGAGCAACCGTTACCAAATGTAACACTGATTCAGACAGAGCAAGACACAGCACAAGACAGTGTGCAACAAGCTGAGCCAGCACCAGTAACACCTGCACAACATTCAGCAAGTTCCCTTGATGATGCAAGTGCGGTGAGTTTTTCGTCAGAATTTTCACCAATGGAGCAAACGGCTGGGTTGAAAGTGTCTATTCCGAATTATACGGCACAAAATCATAGCGCAAGCGAAAATTTAGCGGCTCAAGATCAAGATGATGACACTGACGAATTAGCGCGTCAGTTCGCTGCGCAAGAAGCACAACGTTTGGCTGAAATGCAGCAGCGTGCAAAAGAAATCAATGCGGAAGATGCTTTAGTGGATATTTTGACAGAGCAAAATCCAACGCAATCAACGGTAAATCAGCCAACTGAGCCTCAGCCTGCGGTAAGCCAGCCAACTTACAAACCTTATGGCGATTCCTTAATTCACCCAGCCTTACAAAAGCAGGTGCAAAAAGCGGAAAAACCTACCACGCCGTTGCCAAGTTTAGATTTATTGGATAAACGCGAAGTGGAAGAACAAAATATCACGCGCGAAGAAATCTTAGAAACCTCGCAACGCATTGAACAACAATTACGCAATTTCAATGTAAAAGCGAGCGTGAAAGATGTGTTGGTAGGGCCAGTGGTAACGCGTTATGAATTGGAATTGCAACCGGGGGTGAAAGCGTCCAAAGTTACCAATATTGATACGGATTTGGCGCGTGCCTTGATGTTCCGTTCTATTCGCGTGGCAGAAGTGATCCCCGGCAAGCCTTATATTGGCATCGAAACGCCAAATTTACAGCGTCAAATGGTGCCGCTACGTGATGTGCTAGACAGCCGAGAATTTCGTGAGTCAAAATCTTTGCTCTCAATGGCGTTAGGAAAAGACATTAGCGGTAATCCTGTGATCGTAGATCTAGCCAAAATGCCCCATTTATTAGTGGCGGGTTCAACGGGTTCGGGGAAATCCGTTGGGGTGAATACGATGATTTTAAGTTTACTTTTCAGAGTGAAGCCTGAAGAAGTGAAATTTATTATGATCGACCCGAAAGTGGTGGAGCTTTCCATTTATAACGACATTCCGCATTTGCTCACCGAAGTGGTAACCGATATGAAAAAAGCCGCCAATGCGCTGCGTTGGTGCGTGGACGAAATGGAGCGCCGCTATCAATTATTATCCGCCTTGCGTGTGCGTAATATTGAGGGCTATAACGAAAAAATTGATGAATATAACGCAATGGGAATGCCAATTCCAAACCCAATTTGGCGACCAGGCGACACAATGGACGCAATGCGACCAGACTTAGAAAAACTCAGCTATATTGTGGTGATTGTCGATGAGTTTGCCGATTTGATGATGGTGGCAGGCAAGCAAATTGAAGAACTTATTGCGCGCCTTGCACAAAAAGCCCGAGCCATCGGTATTCACTTGATTTTGGCCACCCAACGCCCTTCTGTGGACGTGATTACTGGCTTGATCAAGGCTAATATTCCAAGCCGTATTGCCTTTACCGTGGCGAGTAAAATTGACTCGCGTACCATTCTCGATCAAGGCGGCGCAGAAACCCTGTTGGGCCGTGGGGATATGCTGTATTCAGGGCAAGGCTCTTCCGATTTAATCCGTGTTCACGGTGCATTTATGAGTGATGACGAAGTGGCGCGCGTAGCCGATGACTGGCGTGCAAGAGGTAAACCTGATTATATTGATGGTATTTTAGACAGTGCCGATGATGAAGAGGGTGAAGTAGCACGCAGTGGTGATGACGGCGATCTTGATGATCTGTTTGATGAAGTGATGAATTTCGTGATCGAAACTGGCACAACCTCAGCCTCGTCAATTCAGCGCCGTTTCCGTGTTGGCTTTAACCGTGCCGCGCGTATTATGGATCAGCTGGAAGAACAAGGCATTGTTTCGCCGCTACAAAATGGTAAGCGTGAAATTTTAGCCCGCCGTTCCGATTATTAGTTTAATCTTTCAGCGAATTACCAAGCTAAGCGTAAAGAAAATGCAACAAATGGGAAATTTTATTGTCTGATTAAAGCAATGGTTTCCCATTATTTTAGGATTAAAGGAAGATTTATGAAAAAAATGGCAGTAAAAATCACCGCACTTTTATGTTTAGGCTTAAGCCAAATGGCTTGGGCTGATGCGGTGAGTGAATTACAAGCGCGCCTTAACAAAGTGGACGTGTTAAGCGCAGATTATGTGCAAAAAGTCAGTGATGCCAAAGGCAAAGAGATTCAACAAGGCAAAGGCAAACTTCGCATTAAACGCCCAAATTTATTCAGAATGGATAACCAATCTCCGCAAGAAAGTCAAATTGTGTCAGACGGCAAAACCCTGTGGTTTTACGATCCTTTCGTGCAACAGGTTACGGCAAATTGGGTGTCTGAAGCGGTGAATAATACGCCATTTGTGTTGCTTACCAGCAACGATCAAGCGCAATGGAAAAAATATACCGTAGCGCAATCAGCGGATACTTTTACCCTTAAACCAAAATCCGCGAAAAGCAATATTAAGCAATTCAATATTCGCATTGATGCTGATGGCGTGCTAAAAAACTTCAGCACCACAGAAAAAGACGGACAAACCAATTTATACTTATTGCGTAATATCACCAACCAACCGTTGGCAGATAATTTGTTTAAATTCAGCGTGCCGAAAGGTGCGGAGCTGGATGATCAGCGCAAGAAAAAGTAACGAAAAAATCACCGCACTTTAAGGCTAAATGGTTTACAATTTAGCCTTATTTTTTCCTGAAATTATCCACATACGAGAGAAAAAAATGCCTAATCTTGCTTTTGACTTTGCTGAAAATGATTTCCGCCCTTTAGCGGCGAGAATGCGTCCAATCCATTTAGACGAATATTACGGACAGAGCCATTTAATTGGCGTGGGCAAACCATTACGCAAAGCCATTGAAGCAGGGCATATTCACTCAATGATTTTGTGGGGGCCACCCGGTACAGGCAAAACCACCTTGGCAGAAATTATTGCGCAACGTATTAATGCGGAAGTGGAACGGATTTCTGCGGTAACAGGTGGGGTAAAGGAAATTCGTGAAGCCATTGAGCGCGCCAAACAAAGTCGGCTTGCAGGGCAGCGTACCATTTTATTTGTGGACGAAGTGCATCGTTTCAACAAAAGCCAGCAAGATGCGTTTTTGCCTTATATTGAAGATGGCACGGTGATTTTTATTGGCGCAACCACTGAAAATCCTTCTTTTGAACTGAATAACGCCTTGCTTTCGCGTGCGCGCGTGTATGTGCTGAAATCCTTAACCGCACAAGAAATCGAACAAGTGTTACAGCGCGCCATTAATGACAAAGAAAAAGGGCTAGGCAACCTTGATTTAACCTTAGAAGACAATTTGCTTGCAATGCTGGCGGAATATGTCAATGGCGATGCGCGCCTTGCATTAAATAGCCTTGAATTAATGGCAGATATGGCGGAAGAGGGCAAAAATGGCAAATTTTTGCACCGCACTTTATTAACGGAAGTGTTGGGCGAACGGCAAGCCCGTTTTGATAAGCAAGGCGATCGTTTTTATGATCTCATCTCAGCCTTGCATAAATCCGTGCGTGGTTCAGCGCCTGATGCAGCGTTATATTGGTACGCACGCATTCTCACTGCAGGGGGGGATCCGCTTTATGTAGCACGGCGGTTGCTTGCTATTGCGTCAGAAGATGTGGGCAATGCCGATCCGCGCGCAATGCAAGTGGCCATTGCCGCTTGGGATTGTTTTACGCGTGTGGGCGCAGCAGAAGGGGAACGTGCTATTGCGCAAGCCATTGTTTATTTAGCCGTTGCACCGAAAAGCAATGCAGTGTATCAAGCTTTCAAGACCGCGAAAAAGCACGCCTTAGAAAGCCCTGATTATGATGTGCCAGAGCATTTACGCAACGCGCCAACTCATTTGATGAAAGAACTAGGTTTCGGCGCAGAATATCGTTATGCGCACAATGAAGAAAACGCTTATGCCGCAGGGGAAAATTATTTCCCAGAAGCGCTGAAAGATACCCAATATTATTTCCCTGTTTCTCGGGGAATGGAAATTCAAATTCGCGAAAAATTAGAAAAACTTCGCCAACTTGACGAGCAAAGCACAACTATCCGTTATAAATCTGGTAAGTAGTTTAGGCGAGGTTGATCACTCAAATGCAAAATGAATGATCAATAGCCCCTAGTTTATTTTTTTTATCCGATCTAAAATAGAACGGTTTTTTGAGCATATTTATTTTCTAAAGGTAACAAAATGATTGATGCAAATTTATTACGCAATAATCTTGCGGAAGTGGCAGAAAAATTAAAAGTTAGACGTGGCTTTGAGTTAGATGTAGCGCGTATCACAGAATTAGAAGAACAGCGCAAAGCCCTACAAGTTAAAACCGAAACCTTACAAGCAGAGCGTAATGCGCGCTCAAAAGCCATTGGTGCGGCAAAAGCACGCGGCGAAGACATTGAGCCATTATTGGCGGAAGTGGATAATATGGGCATTGAATTAAGTATGGCAAAAAGCCAACTTGATGACGTGCAAGCGGATCTGCAAGAAATTGCTCTTAGTATTCCAAATATTCCCGCTGATGAAGTGCCACTGGGCAATGATGAAAACGACAATGTAGAGATTTCTCGTTGGGGCGAGCCAAGAACCTTTGATTTTGAGGTGAAAGATCACGTTACCTTAGGTGAACATTTGCAAGGGCTAGATTTTGCTGCAGGGGTAAAATTAAGCGGCGCGCGTTTTGTGGTAATGAAAGGACAAATTGCTAAAATGCACCGTGCGCTAGCGCAATTTATGCTGGATTTGCATACCGAACAACACGGTTATAGCGAAACCTATGTGCCTTATTTAGTTAATCACGCCACCCTTTATGGCACAGGGCAGCTGCCAAAATTTGGCGAAGATTTATTCCACACCAAACCGCTAGAAGGGGAGCAACCTTACGCCTTAATTCCAACGGCGGAAGTGCCAGTTACCAACCTTGTGCGTGATGAAATTTTAGAGCAAGCGGAACTGCCAATTAAAATGACCGCGCATACCCCTTGTTTCCGTTCAGAAGCAGGATCTTACGGTCGTGATACCCGTGGTTTGATCCGTATGCACCAATTCGACAAAGTAGAAATGGTACAAATCGTAGAGCCAGAAAAATCAATGGAAGCTTTGGAAGAACTTACTGGCCACGCGGAAAAAGTACTGCAGCTGTTAAATCTGCCTTATCGTAAAGTGTTACTATGTACTGGCGATATGGGCTTTGGCTCAGCTAAAACTTACGATTTAGAAGTTTGGGTGCCAGCACAAAACACCTACCGTGAAATTTCTTCTTGCTCAAATATGTGGGATTTCCAAGCACGCCGTATGCAGGCTCGTTATCGTGTAAAAGGCGAGAAAAAACCACGCCTTGTTCACACCCTAAATGGTTCAGGTTTAGCCGTTGGTCGCACCCTTGTTGCCGTGCTTGAAAACTACCAAAACGCAGACGGCAGCATCACCGTGCCAGAGGTGTTACGTCCATATATGGGCGGATTGGAAGTGATTGGGAAATAAAGATCCTAGCTCAAAGCAACAAAAAGCAAACAAAATGGTGAGTATTATGCTCACCATTTTTTCATCAAATTTATACCTAAATTTTACAACCCCAACGCATACTTCAATGCTTGTTTTTTCAACGGTGTGGCTTTGGACGCTAAGAAAAGGGCGGCGTTGCGAGCAATTTTGACGGGCAACAATTCTGTTTTAAAACCTTTATAGAATAAATCCATTGCCGATTGCATTAGTAAATTGTCTTTTTGACGCAAGGCTTGGTATTTTTTCAGCACTTCATCAGAAGCAAAATGTTGTTGATTTTGTACCGCACTTTCGATCACTTGCAACAGTGCTTTTACGTCTTTAAAACCTAAGTTTACACCTTGTCCAGCCAATGGATTAATAGTATGAGCGGCATCGCCCACTAGCACAATGCCTTGATGATAATATTGCTGAGCGTGGCGGCGGGTGAGGGCAAAACTGCCTGCTTTTTGCACCTTAACTTGACCTAATCTTGCTGGGAAAGATTGCTCAATAGTGTGGGCTAATTTTTCTTTGGATAACTGTTTCAGTTGAGTGATTTTTTCTGGGCTGTCATACCACACAAGACAGGCCTGATGGCCTTCAAGGGGTAAAAAAGCTCTTGGGCCAGCAGGGAAAAATTGCTGCCAAGTGATGTCTTGCTGTGGCAATTCGGTGTCCACCAAAATTAATAAACAATCTTGGCGATATTGCCAGCCTGTTATGCCAATGCCGGCAATTTGGCGCAGTTGCGAATTTGCCCCGTCTGCAGCGATGACTAATGGGGCGGAATATTGTTCACCATTGGTTAAAAAAATCTGCCAATTTTCACCGCACTTTTCAGCTCGTTCCACTTTCGCCTGCAAGCTACTTTGCACCTTTTCAAGCTGGGAAAAGGCTTGCCATAAGCCAAGTTGAATCACGTTGTTTTCCACCATATAACCCAGTTCGGAATGATCTAACTCTTCGCAATGAAAATAAGTGGAAAAGCCGTCAATTTCCCAAGTTTCTAAGGCGCGATAGGGGCAAGTTCGCATTTTTTCGATATATTGCCAACTTTGTAATTGTTGCAGTAATTGGACGGAAGCAAGGCTAATGGCGGAAATGCGTAAATCATATGGGGAATTTTCCTGAAAGGTGGGTAATGGCGCACCTTCAATCACTTGCACGTTTAGCCCTAATTGCCCTAAGCCTACAGCACAAGCTGCGCCAACCATTCCGCCGCCAACAATAATTACATCGCATTGCGTATTCATTTTTGCCTCTTTTTTATCCGAAAAGTGCGGTGATTTTTTGCCAAATTTTGCCCCGCACTTGCATTTTTCACTGCCTGTTAGTTTACCTTTTATGAGTAAAATTCAAAAGAAAAGATTATTTTAACTAGCCACCACCAGCACAAGTCGGTAAAATAGCCAGTCGATTTTTACAGGTTAAACGATTTAAAGCAAATTATGACGCAAAAATTACATATTAAAACGTGGGGCTGCCAGATGAATGAGTATGACAGCTCAAAAATGGCAGATTTATTAAACAGCACGCACGGCTTGGAATTAACGGATATTCCAGAAGAAGCGGACGTGTTGTTGTTGAACACTTGCTCTATTCGTGAAAAAGCGCAGGAAAAAGTGTTCCATCAATTAGGACGTTGGAAAGAATTAAAGAAAACCAACCCTGGTTTAGTGATTGGTGTGGGCGGTTGTGTGGCATCACAAGAGGGTGAGCATATTCGTAGCCGTGCGCCTTATGTGGATATTGTTTTCGGGCCACAAACTTTACACCGCTTGCCTGAAATGATCAACCAGATCCGTGGCGGTAAAAGTTCCGTGGTGGACGTCAGTTTCCCTGAAATTGAGAAATTTGACTGCTTGCCAGAACCGCGCGCTGAAGGCCCAACAGCGTTCGTATCAATTATGGAAGGCTGTAATAAATATTGTACTTTCTGCGTAGTGCCTTATACCCGTGGCGAAGAAGTGAGCCGCCCGCTTGATGACGTGCTATTTGAAATCGCACAGCTGGCAGAACAAGGCGTGCGTGAAGTGAATTTATTAGGGCAAAACGTGAATGCTTATCGCGGCCCAACCCACGATGGCGGTATTTGCTCTTTCGCTGAATTATTGCGTTTAGTGGCGGCGATTGACGGCATTGATCGCGTGCGTTTCACCACAAGCCATCCAATTGAATTTACTGACGATATTATTGATGTGTATGCGGACACGCCAGAATTAGTGAGTTTCTTACACTTGCCAGTGCAAAGTGGCTCGGATCGTATTTTGAATTTAATGAAGCGCGGCCATACGGCGTTGGAATATAAATCCATTATTCGCAAATTACGCAAAGTGCGCCCTGATATTCAAATCAGCTCTGATTTTATCGTTGGCTTCCCGGGGGAAACGGAGCAAGATTTTGAAGATACGATGAACCTGATCGCACAAGTGAATTTTGATATGAGCTTTAGTTTCATCTATTCTGCTCGTCCGGGAACGCCTGCGGCAGATATTCCTGATGATGTAAGCGAAGATGAGAAAAAACAGCGTTTATATGTGCTACAACAACGTATTAACAACCAAGCGGCACAATTTAGCCGTGCAATGCTTGGCACAGAACAGCGCGTGTTAGTGGAAGGGCCATCGAAGAAAGATTTAATGGAACTCACCGGCCGCACGGAAACCAACCGTATCGTAAACTTTGTGGGAACACCAGATATGATCGGCAAATTTGTCGATATTAAAATCACCGATGTGTTCACTAACTCATTGCGCGGTGATGTGGTACGCACCGAAGATCAAATGGGCTTACGTGTAGTGCAATCGCCACAAGCGGTGATTAACCGCACTCGTAAGGAAGATGAGTTAGGCGTGGGGCATTATCAAGGCTAGCAATATCGAAAATGGACTCAAGCATTGAGTTGATGAATTGTGTTCATAACCTTGATGAATATTTCTGGTTTGAGAAAGCAACGGTGCTATGTCAAAATAGCGCCGTTTTTTTATTTTAAATTTAAGGATTCATAATGCAAAAAAATATTATCACCACAGCAATTTTGCTCTCATTTTCTACCGCACTTTATGCCGCAGAAAATGCAGCACAAAGCGAACAGCTTGCGCCAATTTATGTTTATTCCGCTTATGCCACGCCCGTAAGCGAAGATCAAACAGCGTCATCAGTAACGGTTTTAACCGAAAAAGATTTCGCAGAACGCAACGCCACCTATGTTTCTGATGTATTAAAAACCGTGCCAAGTGTGGCAATGGGGGCATTAGGCGGACGCGGTACATTGACCAGCCTTTATCTGCGTGGCGCAGATTCAAATCAAACTGCGGTGATTATTGACGGTGTGAAAGTCAATCCTGTTTCAGGCTATGGCTATGATTTCGGCGGATTAAGTCTAAGTAATATTGATCGCATTGAAGTGTTGCGTGGAGAACAATCAGCATTATGGGGTAGCGATGCAATGGGTGGCGTGGTTTATATTACCACGAACAGCGGGCTTTATAAGGACAAACCGTTTAATGTGGACTTTGATTTAGGCACGGGCTCAAAAGGCACTTATGACGGTTCACTGACTCTTTCTGGTCAGCAAAACGGCTTTTATTATAGTTTGCACGGTGATAGCCATCGCACAAAAGGCATTTCTGCTTTTAGTTCAGATCGTTTCCATTACACAGCGGAAGATGGCAGTAGCGTGAGTACGGGGGGAGCAAAAGAGCGAGATAAATTCCATCGTGATGCACTATCATTACGCATGGGCTATGATGACGGCGAAAAAGGTATCGATCTCTTAGCCAGCCATTTTAGCCAAACAGCACATTTTGATAATCTTTATGCCACAGAAACAGTCTTTGATGATTATACCCGCACTCGTGAAACCACCTTTAAATTAAGCGGTTATGTTGGATCGGAAAAAGAGTTGTTTAAACATAAAGCAAGCGTTAGCCATCAAAAAACTGATAGCGATACGCTAGGACGATATCCTAGTAGCTATGACGCAAAAAAACTGAATGCGAATTACCAGTTAGATATTAATTTTGATCGTGAAGGTGAGCTGCAACAAGCATTGAGTTTACTTACAGAGTATCAGCGTTCTAGTTATTATGATTTTGGGAGCTATGGAGATAGTGAAAAGCATTTAATTGAGAAAAGTGTCGCAGCGGAATATCGTCTGTTTAGTGAAAATGATCATAGTTTAAGTCTTAGTGGGCGTTATATAGATAGCAATCAATATGACAACAGTTTTACTGGACGTATTGCAGGAACTTATCGTGTATTACAAAATCTGAAAGCGCATGCAAGTTTTGGGACGGCAATTCAAAATCCAACAATTACAGAATATTATGGTTATAGCAGTTATATATTACCTAATCCAAACCTTAAGCCAGAAAAAAGTAAAGGTGGGGATATTGGCTTGCTTTTTGAAACCACAGATAAACGCCACAGTTTAGATGTAACTTATTTTGCTCGTAATGTGAAAAATTTTATTGAGTCAGAGAAATTGCCTAATTATCGCTCATACTATGTAAATAAGGACGGTACGACTAAAATTAAAGGTGTTGAAATTGCGTATAACGGCAAGATCACCGATGATTTAAGCGCTTATGCCAACTATACTTATACCCAAACGAAAGATAGCAACGGTCAAGCCTTGGTTCGCCGTCCAAAACATATGGCAAATTTAGGTTTAGCCTATCAGATCACAGAAGCGTTGGGTGCAAATGTTAATGTGAACTATGTAGGCAAACGCATTGATACTTACTTTGATGAAACGACTTATGATTCTTCACGAGTAAAAATGCCTTCTTACACCTTGGTTAGCCTTGGCGCGAATTATCAAGTTACGCCAAACTTAAATGTGTATGCGAACTTGAATAATCTGTTTGATAAAAAATATGAAAGCGTTGCAGGCTATGGTCAGTATGGTCGTACCTTATATGTGGGCTTAAAAGGCAGCTTCTAACCCATAAGCAGATAGGCTTTTGTGAAAGTGCGGTGTAAAATTAACAAAATTTTCACCGCACTTTGTTTTTGGGGCATCATTTTTTAATGCAAAAAATTCGCGTATTTTTCACCGCACTTTTCTTTTCCATTCCGCTTTGGGCGCAAGAGCAATTTGTTTCGCTCACCCTATGCAGTGATCGCTTGTTAGCGGAATTAGCGCGCCCTGAACAAATTGCCGCGCAGTCTATTTATTCCAAAAATCCCCTGATGATGTTGGATAAAATTAATCAAAATAAGCCCGCTCTTAACGCGCGATTAACGGATTTATTGCCTTATTTGGATAAAACTATTTTGCTTAATGAGCAGTTTTATCCCCAGCTGGTGGCAGATCTGAAAAAGCTTGGGGTAAAAGTTTTGCCTATTAATGATAGCCCACAAACGGCGGAACAGCTTTTCGCCTTGATATTGGAATTAGGCAAACGCTTTGACAACGAAACTCACGCCCAGCAATTGGTGGAAAAGCTAAAAAATAGCGATTTTCGGCTCAATCAAAGGAATACGCAAACCTTAATTATTTCCGATACAGGCGTAGTTGAACCGATTTTTCCACAATACCAAGTCTTGCTAAAATTGCTCGGCTTAACGCCCCTTGAAAGCACTATTACGGCACAAAATTTTTCCCTAGAGAAACTTTTGCGTGCGCAGCCAAATTGGCTGATTTCCATTACTGATAAACAAGGTTATAACGAACAGGCGGAAGTGCTGACACACCCTTTGATTGCCAATATATTCCCTGCGCAGCGAATGGCGACAATGCCACTGAAATATGGTTATTGCTTTGATCAGGGCGTTTGGCAAGGCGCGGCGATGATTTATCGCCAACTGAATAAGAGAGAGCAAGCAGAATGAAACGATTAAACCTTTCCCTTTTTGCTTTATTGCTTTTGTTGATTGCTTTTGCGATTTTTCATCAGCTTGGGGATTTTGCTTATTTACGCAATGCACAGGGGATCGCCACCGATATGCGATCTTTAGTGTTATGGGATATTCGCTTGCCACGTCTTGGTTTAGCCATTTTAACGGGAGCAAGCCTTGCGCTGGCAGGCAATGCAATGCAGGGGTTATTTCAAAATCCCTTGGCGAGTCCGGGGTTACTTGGCGCAGCGAATGGTGCAACCACGGCGAGCGTGTTTTTGCTCTATTATTTTTCTTTACCCTTATCTTTTCTATTGTTTGGCGGCATTTTAGGTGCGTTGAGCAGTTTCTTGTTAGTCTATTTTATCGCCAAAAATAAAGGCACAACAATGATGATCTTGGCAGGCGTTGCGGTGAATATGTTGCTCGGCTCGGCCATCGCCTTATTGCTTTCCAACGCACAAAGCCCTTGGGCATTAGCAGAATTATACCGCTGGTTGCAAGGTTCATTAATGTGGGCAAAAATCGAACCGCTCTTGCTTTCCTTGCCTATCGTGGCGGTGGGCGTAATCTGTTTATATTGCCAACGCCGTTACCTAGATTTACTCACTTTTGGGGAAGAAACCGCCAGCACAATGGGCGTTGACCCAAAACGTAGCTTTTTTATCACCACCCTTGGCGTGGCATTGCTGGTGGGCGCCACCATTCCGCAAACTGGCACAATCGGATTTATCGGCTTAATTGCCCCGCACTTTGCACGCATCTGGCTGAAAAAACGCCCTTCGCAACTTTATTTCACTAGCGGGCTAATTGGTGCGTTACTTTTGTTGCTCGCCGATCTTGCTATTCAATATGTGCCGTTTTTCTCGCATATTTATATTGGCACGCTCACCGCCATTATCGGCGCACCTTGCTTGATTTGGATTTTGCTCACTCAACAACGGAGATTAGCCCGTGATTAAATTGTACAATGTTAGCCTTGCTTATGGCGTTAAAAATATCAGCGCTCAAATTCCCCAAGGTAAATTAGTGGGCATAATGGGCGGCAATGGCGCAGGGAAGTCCACTTTGCTCAAAGCCATTGCAGGCATTTTACCACTGGAAACAGGCTCAATTTTATTGAACGACAAACCGCTCACCGAAATGAGCTTGGCTGAAAAAAGCCAAACGTTGGCGTATTTTGCACAAAGTACTAATATTTATTGGGATTTATCTGTTTATGACGTGATTGCATTCGGCTTGCCCGAAACACGGTTTATCCCTAAGGAAAAAGTGCGGTCAAAAAAAGACAAATTTTTTGACCGTTTATTTAATTCATCACACCAACAATGGCAGCAAGAAAAGATCCTGCAAGCCGCGAAGCAATTTTCTGTTCAACATCTATTAGAACAACCTTTCCAACAGCTTTCAGGCGGTGAAAAAGCCCGCGTTCAGCTTGCCCGTTGTTGTATTAAAAACGCACCAATTTTATTGGCAGACGAACCTATCTCGCCCCTTGATCCTTATTATCAAATTGATATTTTAGAGCAATTAAAATCACTCACCCCAAGCACCACCTGCGTGGTTGCCATTCACCACCTTGATCTTGCCTACCGTTTCTGCGATGAAATCATCTTGCTCCACCAAGGCAACTTACTCGCCCACGGCTACACGCAAGATGTCCTAACCGCAGAAAATCTAGCCATTGCGTTTGGGATTAAGGCGGAGATTGATGTGGAAAAAAGATGGATTGGTGAGATTGATAAATGTATGAAATAGAAAAAGTGCGGTGATTTTTCACCGCACTTTTTTAGTTTACTGATTTCAATTTACTTCATCGAAACCCCAAGCCATTTGTGCATTTCTTTTTCGTTCCAGCCTTTGCGTTGGGCGTAGTCTAAGGCTTGGTCTTGGTCAATGCGGCCTAGGGTGAAGTAGTTGCTGGCAGGGTGGGTGAAGTACCAACCGCAGACGCTGGCAGCGGGCCACATTGCGTAACTTTCGGTGAGTTTCATTCCAATGCGTTGTTCCACTTCAAGTAAATCCCAAATCAGTTGTTTTTCCGTATGTTCTGGGCAGCTTGGATAACCCGGTGCAGGGCGGATACCCACATAATTTTCTGCGATCAGATTTTCGTTATTGAAGGTTTCATTGGAATAGCCCCAAACCTTTGTGCGAAGTTCAAAGTGTAAGTATTCTGCCATTGCTTCGG
This sequence comes from Avibacterium avium, assembly GCF_900454535.1. Taxonomy (GTDB): domain Bacteria; phylum Pseudomonadota; class Gammaproteobacteria; order Enterobacterales; family Pasteurellaceae; genus Avibacterium; species Avibacterium avium. The sequence continues at coordinate 1,854,744 of NZ_UGSP01000001.1, read as the reverse complement.
CTAAGCGGTCGCCAACGGCTTGCAGTAAAATAGCGCTGTAATCATCGCCTGCGGCTTTGAATCCTTCCACTAAATCGTGTTCTTCAATTCCTGCGCACACCGCAAACATTCCGAACCAATCTTGTTGGCCGCTTTCACGATCAGCAATAAAATCACTTAAGGCGACGTTATAAGGGCTTTTGCTATTTTTGCCACGTTCACTTTGTTGGCGCAGATGATGCGCCACGCCTGCCACAGAAGTGCGGTCAGAATTTTGATAAATTTCAATATCATCGCCCTTACGATAGGCTGGGAAAATGCCCATAATTCCACTTGGTTTGAGTTTGCCGTTTTGCTCAAATTCATCAAGCATTTGTTGCGCATCATTATAGACTTTGCGCGCTTCTTCGCCGCCCTCTGGATAGTCAAAGGCATCAGGATAACCGCCCATTAACCCCCATAAACGGAAAAATGGCGACCAGTCAATAAATTGGCGTAAGGTGGAAATTGGCACATTTTTGTATTCCACAATGCCCGTTTGTTTTGGTTGTGGCACTTGATAATCCGCCCATTCGCCAGAAAATGCTGGGAAAGCGTTAGCACGCGCTTCTTCAATTGGAAGCTGTTGGCGCAGAGGTTTACGGTTAGCAAAGCTATGCTGAATTTTTTCATATTCTTTTTTGGTTCGTTGCCAAAGTTCTGCTTTGCTTTCTGGATTCATCAAGGCGGCACAAACCGTTACAGCACGGGACGCATTGGTGGTGTAGATCACTTCGTGCTTGTATTTTGGATAAAGTTTGATGGCGGTATGTTCTTTTGACGTGGTTGCGCCGCCGATAATTACAGGCAAGCTCAAGCCAAGACGGTTCATTTCACCTAAGAAATATTCCATTTCATCTAACGATGGCGTGATCAAACCGCTTAAACCGATAATATCGGCTTTTTCGTTGATCGCCGTTTCAATGATTTTATCCGCTGGTACCATCACACCGAGATCGATCACTTCAAAGTTATTACATTGCAGCACCACGCTGACAATGTTTTTGCCGATGTCGTGTACATCGCCTTTTACCGTGGCGATCACCACTTTTCCGCTTGATACACCTTGCTGTTTGGTGGCGTTGATAAAAGGTTCTAAATAGGCGACTGATTGTTTCATTACACGCGCAGATTTCACCACTTGTGGTAGGAACATTTTACCGTCCCCGAATAGATCACCAACCACGTCCATTCCCGCCATTAATGGGCCTTCGATCACTTCTAGTGGTGAGCTAAATTGCAGACGCGCTTCTTCCGTATCTTCAATTATATGGCTAGTAATGCCTTTCACTAAGGCGTGTTTTAAACGCTCTTCTACTGGCCAAGTACGCCATTCTGCCACGGCATTATCGCTACTTTCACTGGCTGAGCCTTTGTATTTATCCGCAATATCAAGCAGGCGATCGGTGGCATCTGCACGGCGATTTAGCACCGCATCTTCGACAATTTCACGCAGTTCAGGATCAAGATCATCATAAATTGCCAGTTGCCCTGCATTGACGATTCCCATATCCATACCTTGTTTGATGGCGTGATAAAGGAAAACGGCGTGAATGGCTTCACGCATTGGATTGTTGCCACGGAACGAGAAGGAAACATTGGACACACCGCCAGAAATTTTAGCGTGGGGGAGTGAGCGCTTAATGCGTCCTGTGGCGTTAATGAAATCTACCCCATAGTTATTATGCTCTTCAATACCCGTACCGATCGCAAAAATATTTGGATCGAAAATAATGTCTTCAGGCGGAAAGCCCACTTCATCAACCAAAATATGGTAAGCACGGGTACAGATTTCCACCTTGCGTTCTTCAGTATCTGCTTGTCCCACTTCATCAAATGCCATCACCACGGCGGCTGCACCGTAACGGCGGATCAATTTGGCTTGCTCAACAAATTTTTCTTTACCTTCTTTCAGGGAAATGGAATTTACAATCCCTTTGCCTTGAATCGATTGTAAGCCCGCTTCTATCACTTCCCATTTAGAGGAATCGATCATCACTGGCACTTTCGCGGCATCAGGTTCGGTTGCCATAATATTAAGGAATTGAACCATACATTTTTCGCTATCGAGCAAGGCTTCGTCCATATTCACATCAATCACCTGAGCGCCATTTTCCACTTGGTCTATGGCAATCTCAATGGCTTCGGCATAGCGATCTTCTTTAATTAATTTTTTAAATTTCGCTGAACCAGTAACATTATTACGTTCGCCCACATTTACAAATAGACTGTTTTCATCAATGTTTAAGGGTTCTAAGCCTGATAAACGCATTGCCACAGGCAAATCAGGCAAGGCTCTTGGCGGCACGTTTTTCACCACTTCTGCAATGGCGTGGATATGTTCTGGGGTTGTTCCACAACAGCCGCCTACAATGTTCAGCCAGCCGTTTTGCGCCCATTCTTGAATATAAGCGGCCATTTCTTCTGCGCCTAAATCATAACCGCCAAAGGCATTTGGTAAGCCTGCATTTGGGTGCACGGAAACAAAGGTTTCGCAGATTTTTGACATCACTTCCACATATTGACGCAATTCTTTTGGCCCAAGGGCGCAGTTTAATCCAAAGCTTAATGGCTTAACGTGACGCAACGAGTTATAAAAGGCTTCCGTAGTTTGCCCTGAAAGGGTGCGCCCTGAAGCATCGGTAATCGTGCCTGAAATCATAATTGGCAATTTAACGTCAAGTTCTTCAAATACTTGATCAATGGCGAATGCCGCCGCTTTGGCATTGAGCGTATCGAAAATGGTTTCGATCATAATGAGATCCGCGCCGCCTTCGATTAATCCTTTGGTGGCTTCTGCATAGGCATCAACCAACTGCATAAAGGTGATATTGCGGTAAGCAGGATCGTTCACATTCGGCGAAATAGAGGCGGTACGGTTAGTCGGCCCAAGTACGCCAGCTACAAAACGTGGTTTTTCTGGCGTGCTATATTTATCCGCCGCCAAACGCGCCAATTTCGCGCCAGCAAAATTCAGCTCATAAGCAATGCTTTCAAGGGCATAATCCGCTTGCGCAATGGTGGTGGCTGAAAAGGTGTTGGTTTCAATAATATCCGCCCCTGCGGCAAGATATTTTTCGTGAATCGCTTGAATCACCAAAGGCTGAGTAAGCGTAAGTAAATCATTATTGCCGCGTAGATCGATGGTGCTGTCTTTAAAGCGCTCACCGCGGAAATCTGCTTCGGTGAGTTTATATTGCTGGATCATCGTCCCCATCGCCCCATCTAAAATAAGAATGCGATCTTTAAGGGCTTGTTGGATAAGAGAAAAAGAAGGATGTTGTTTCATTTTGTTACGACTTATTGTGATGACTTAGATTTAATAATAACAGGCATAATAGAAATAAGGTGGGGTTGTGTCAAACCTTATCTTTATGCGGGGAAACGTGCGGTGCAAATTGGACAAATTTTATTTGCTTTCAGACGCAAAATTTTGAAAAAATCCCACCGCACTTTGGAAGTGTTCGCCATAAAAAATCAGCGGGGTGCGCGTGCGTTGCCAGACTGGCACATTGTGCGCTTGCCAGAGTTTTTTGATGTCTTGATGAACGCCTTGCGCATTTCGCACTTTGCCCGAATAAGCGAAACGGATTGAGAGCGGCGCATCGGTTAATGGCAACGGATAGTTTTTCCCTTGCCATTGAATTTGAATGGCAGATTGGATTTGGGTGAAGCGGATTTCGCCGAGATTGTCAGGTAATTCAATTTGCTGATTTAAGCGAACGGGAATTTTTAGCGCGCGAAGATCGGCGAAGATCTCCGTTAAATACAGGCGCTGCTGATAACGGTGCAGCATTTTATCACCCAGTTGAAATTGCGGATTGCGATCTGTTTCGGCAAAAATCACGTCTTGAATCAATTGTTCCAATTGTTTGGTGGAGGGCATTGGCTGCTGCAAGGTTTCCAGCCATAAGCGGAGTAGGGCTTTTTGTTTCAAATCAGACCATTGCGAGAAATCCGTTAAATCAAAAGTGCGGTGCGTTTTATCCGAATATTTTTCCAACTCTGGCTGTAATAATTCGGCTAAAAGCTGTTGTTGCTCGGCACAATGGGTGGCACTGCGTTGCACTGCTTGATCGAAGTGCGTCCAGCGTTCACGCAGCTTCGGTAAGATTTCATTGCGTAAGAAATTGCGTTCGTACTGGTTGTCTTGATTGCTTTCATCTTCAATCCACGACAGCTGATTTTCCGTGGCATATTGCCAAAGTTGTTGGCGTGAAAAGCCGAGTAGGGGGCGAAAAATATTCAGATTAAACACCGCACTTTGTGCTTTCATTGCGGATAAACCGCTGACGCCACTACCACGTTTTAAGGCGAGGAAAAAGGTTTCGGTTTGATCTTGTTGATGATGGGCGGTGAGCAAAATCTCTTGCGCTAAAATATGGCGAGCGATGGCTTGATAGCGCGCTTGACGTGCGGCGGCTTCAATGCCCATTCCTTGTGTCAGTTGAACTTTTTCTACGATCAAGGGAATGGAAAATTGTTGGCAAAGCTGTTGGCAGTGGCGCACCCAATCATCTGCATTTGGGCTTAAGCCGTGGTGAATATGGATCGCGCGAAGCTGACAGTGCGGTTGTTTTTCGCGTAATTTTGCTAAAAGCGCAAGTAACACGGTAGAATCCAGCCCACCGCTTAAGGCAATCAGAAAATGCGAGTGGGGCTGGCGTTGTAATTGCTGTTGAAATTGCTCAATTAGCGTCATAGCAAGGGCAATATTAGGCGATTTTCACCGCGTTAAATTGGCTCACAGGGCGAACAATCTGTTCACGCGCCGCCACAATTTGCAGTTCATAATTATCCTGCTGTTGCGTTACCGTCATTACATCATTAACGGCATTGGCGGTATGTTCAAAGGCTTCCACATCGCTTTTGCCATTGAGTAAATTCGCCATAAATAACCCCGCGGTTAAATCACCCACGCCCACAGGTTCTTTCTTAAATTGATGAAGTGGGCGGCTAATATGCCAAATGCCCTCTTGGTTGGCGAGCAACATTTCAAATTTGCTTGGATCTTGCCCCACTTTGCTCAGGTGTTTCACCAACACTTTTTTCGGCCCTTTGGATAAAATCACTTTTACCGCTTCAATGGCTTGAGCAAAGTTTTCTACTGGCAAACCGCTCAGCTCACGTAATTCCACTAAATTCGGCGTGATAATATCGGCTTTCGCCATAGCAAGGTTGATGAGATTTTCTTTTACACCATCAGCTACAATACAGCCTTTGTCAGGGTGGCCCATCACAGGATCGCACAAATAAACGGCGTTAGGATTGCGAGATTTCACTTTTTGCACCGCATTAATGATTTCTTCCACTTGCTCCGCCGCGCCGATATACCCTGAAATCACCGCATCACATTGATGTAATTGACCAATATTATCAATGCCTTGCACGATTTCCCCAATTTGTTCTGGTGGCATTACCATTCCCGTCCACTGCCCATATTGGGTATGGTTGGAAAATTGCACCGTGTTTAACGCCCAAACATCAATGCCGAGTAACTGCATTGGAAAAGTCGCAGATTTATTTCCTGCATAACCATAGACAACGTGAGATTGAATGGAAAGAAGATGTTTCATTTTGCTATCCTTTATGCTTTCTAATAACGCTTGAAAGTAAAAGTGCGGTTAAAAAACCGCACATTTTTATTTAGCAATAACCGTAGCTCATTAAGCGTTGGTAACGGCGTTCTAACAAGGTATCAGGATCAAGAATTTCTAAATCCGCTAAATCTGCCAGTAAACGCTGTTTAAGATTTTGTGCCATTTGCTCATAATTGCGATGCGCACCGCCCAATGGTTCAGGGATAATGTTATCGATAAGTTGTAATTTTTGCAGACGATCTGCGGTTAAACCCATCACTTCTGCGGCGGTAGAGGCTTTATCTGCGCTTTTCCATAAAATAGACGCACAGCCTTCAGGGGAAATCACGGAATAAGTGCTGTATTGCAACATATTCACTTTATCGCCCACGCCAATGGCTAATGCGCCACCAGAACCGCCTTCACCAATCACCGTACAAATAATTGGCACTTTTAGCATTGACATTTCACGCAGGTTACGCGCAATGGCTTCTGATTGTCCACGCTCTTCCGCGCCCACACCAGGGTACGCACCTGGGGTGTCAATAAAGGTGATGATTGGCAATTTAAAACGTTCTGCCATTTCCATTAAACGTAACGCTTTGCGATAGCCTTCAGGGGCTGGCATACCAAAGTTACGTTTCACTTTCTCTTTTACCGTGCGTCCTTTTTGGTGGCCAATCACCATAACAGGCTTGCCGTCTAAACGGGCTAAACCACCCACAATGGCTTTATCATCTGCAAAAGCACGATCGCCTGCGAGTTCTTCAAACTCGGTGAAAATTTGTTCGATATAATCCAATGTATAAGGACGATTTGGGTGGCGAGCCATACGAGAAACTTGCCACGCATCTAAGTTGGCAAAGGTTTTTTTGGTTAATTCTTCGCTTTTTTTCTGTAAGCGAGCAATTTCATCATCAAGATTGATTTCATCATCTTGCCCCGCCACTGCACGCAAGGATTCAATTTTTGCTTCAAGTTCAGCAATCGGGAGTTCAAAATCTAAATATTCTTGGCTCATTTGTTATTCCTAGTATTTTCGGCAAAATTAGTACGCACTTTAGCAATATTTTACTTAGGGTGCAAATCTGTCGAATATTTTATGCGTTTTTTACAAAAAAAGTAGTGTTTTTTGCTGTTAGCTGGTTAGACGACTGGTAGAAATCTTTTTGTCATTTAGGAATTGGGGTTAATCCTTTTTTGATAATATTTTCTAAGGCACTGTAATCACATTTATGCGATAAAATAGATGCTTGAATCATTTCATCTGCACTTACTTTCTCAAGATTTAAATAAAAACCTAAGGTTTGAGCTAATTGGTGAATGAATAATCGTTGAGTACGACCATTGCCTTCACGAAAAGGGTGTATCGCATTAATTTCGCCTAAATAGTAAGCTAATCTTGCAGGGATTTTTTCTGGAAGCGTATTTTTCAAAAATTGCTCATTTTTTAGCTCATTAAACAATTTTTCTAGCTCAGGGATAATTCTTGAGCTGGTTGCAAACATTGTATCTCCTTTAGAGATATCAATACTTCTAATTTCGCCAGCCCAAGAATAGATCTCATTAAACAAATGTTTATGGATAGCTTTTAGGTGAGCGATATCAAATTGCCCTTTCACTGGTGTAATTAACAATATAGCTGTTTGAATAGCAGTGATTTGAGCTTCTTTTTTATCTAGTTCATCTTGCGTTTCGATGTTCAGCTTATTAATTAGTACCCCATTTTTATTTAGCATAGGATCAGAGCTATGATATTTCATTCGTTTTTACTTTTAATTCTGAGATAGTTATTTCACCCATTACCCATCTTTGAAAATAATGTAGCATCTCTTGGCTAAGATATAGTCCTTCAAGGCGATTATTATCAATTGCAAACTGTAGGGCTTGTTGTCTAATTTGTTGCTCTTTTAAATTATGCATTATTTTATTCCCTATTCGGCACTTCTTCCTGACAATGTGGGCAAGTCATCAAGTGTTTTTGATTGTTATGCACGATGAAATGGCCCATTTTTTTTGCTTTGGTGTCTAAATATTCCGTGTTGTAACGGTTTTCGCCCACGTTTAACGGAACACGTTCTACCACGTTGATCCCCGCTTTTTTCATTGTATCGATTTTGTTTGGGTTGTTGGTGAGCAGGCGAACTTGTTTCACACCGAGTAGATCAAAAATATCCGCGCAAACTTCAAAATTACGCTCATCTGCGGCAAAGCCCAAAGCAAGGTTGGCTTCAATGGTATCCATTCCTTGATCTTGTAAAGAATAAGCACGGATCTTGTTAATTAAGCCAATGCCACGCCCCTCTTCGCGGTGATAAATCAGCACGCCACGACCTTCTTCGCTAATTTGACGTAGTGCTGTGGCAAGCTGAAAACCGCAATCGCATTTCAGGCTATGCAACGCATCGCCTGTTAAACATTCCGAATGAATGCGGGCTAAAACAGGCTCATCTGGATTTGAAATGTCGCCCATTACTAAGGCAACGTGTTCTTTTTTAGTGTCGGGAAACTCAAAGCCCACAATGCGGAATAAACCAAATTCGGTCGGTAAATTGGCTTCCGTAACCCGTTGAATTTTTGTCATCGCTAAATCCTTCATTCTTTTTTTATTGAATAATGCTAAACTATGCACTCAAATTTATGGAGTGATTAAAATGTTAAAACGCCTTTCATTATATACCTTATTGCTTTGTTGTGTGCCTTTTTTTGCGTGGTTAATTAACTGGCATTGGCAAGGGGATACAAATTATACACAAATTGATACGTTGCTTTATCTTATTACCGAAACAGGCAGTTCACCTTATGCCATACTGACCTGTGCTTTTTTTGCATTGGTATATTTTTTCGCTATTCGGAATAAAAAACAAGCCCTTGCGGTGATTGCGGTAATGGCGCTTTCTGTGGGCGTTACCCAAGGTGTGAAATCGGCGCTCAAAACAGTGTTTGCTGAACCTCGTCCTTTTATTGTGCAATTGGCGGAAAAATCAAGCATTAGCCCTGAGTATTTTTACGATCAACCTCGCGATGTACGCGAACAAATCGTGTTGGATTATTATGCAGATAAACCAGTTGATGCCCATTTGGTACATCATCGTAGCAAAGAAACAGGCTATTCTTTTCCGTCTGGTCATAGCATTTTTGCTGCCACTTGGTTAATGCTTGCGGTAGGATTTGGGCAGCTTTTGGGGCGTAACAATAAAGGAATGAAATATCTCACCGCAGGCATTGCCGTTTGGGCGGTGTTAATGCTCGTTAGCCGTTTGCGTTTAGGAATGCATTACCCGATTGATTTATTGGTTTCCGTGTTGCTGGCGTGGGTGTTTCATTGTGGATTATTCGATTGGATCAAAAACAAACCGATTTTCAACCGCACTTTGCAAGATAGAGTGCAATAAGAAAGTGCGGTCAGATTTTTAATTATTTTTTGAGGTGAACAATGTTATACGGATTTGATATTGGCGGCACAAAAATTGAGCTTGCTGTTTTCGATGAAAAATTAGAAAAGCACTATTCCGAACGGGTGGATACGCCAAAAGAAAGCTATGAACAATGGCTAGACACCATTGTGAGTTTGGTGAAAAAAGCCGATGAAAAATTTGGCGAAAAAGGCACAGTAGGGCTAGGCTTACCGGGTTTTGTGAATCACGAAACAGGTTTGGCGGAAATCACCAATATTCGCGTAGCAGACAACAAACCTATTTTACAAGATTTAAGCCAGCGTTTAGATCGCGAAGTGCGGGCAGAAAATGACGCAAATTGTTTTGCCTTATCAGAGGCTTGGGCAGAAGAAAATCAGCAATATCCAAGCGTGTTAGGCTTAATCCTTGGCACAGGTTTTGGTGGTGGGTTAGTGATTGACGGCAAAATCTACTCAGGACAAATCGGAATGGCGGGCGAGCTGGGGCATATGCAGCTGAATTACCACGCCTTAAAACTGCTCGGCTGGGATAAAGCGCCAATTTACCCTTGCGGCTGCGGCAATCAAGCCTGCTTAGACACCTATCTTTCAGGCCGCGGCTTTGAAATGCTATACCGCGATCTCAAAGGGGAAAGCCTATCAGCCAAAGAAATTATCCAGCGTTTTTACGCCAAAGAACAAAGTGCGGTGGAATTTGTGGAAATGTTTGTGGAACTCGCCGCTATTTCTATCGGCAACATCATAACAGCCCTTGACCCGCATTTAATCGTACTCGGCGGCGGTTTATCCAACTTTGATTATCTCTACGAAGCACTACCAAAAGCCCTGCCTAAACACCTAATGCGCAGTGCCAAAGTGCCTGTGATCAAAAAAGCCAAATATGGCGATTCGGGCGGCGTACGCGGTGCAGCAGCGTTGTTTCTTTCGTACTAGAAAAAAGAATATCTAAACTTTTAGTAAATTTATACAAACTAGTATTAATATCATTAGATTTTTTTATTACAAGATGTATTAATATAGTAATATATTATAGGTGGGGCAAATGGTTATATTTTTATTGATTAATAAGCTAATATGAATGAGATTATTTATAGTAGAGAAGAATTAACTGATAAGTCTGATGAAGAGCTTTTAGCTATCTTAGCTAGTTCTTGGGGGCTTGAAGATAATAAATTTGAGATTTATGCTGAATTGCCCCCTTTAAAAGATGCGGGCTTTGCCTTTTTACGAAATCCCAGACTAATTAAAACAGGAGAAAGACTTTATTATCCTCTAAAAGGAGAAGTAGAACATCCATGTAGTTTTTTTATTGGTCCAAAAGATATTTCTACTATTGGGTCAAAAAAAGGAATAAGATTTATTCGTTGTCAATTGGATATATCTCCAAAAGCTGAACGTATTAAGCATAATAATCCTTTTGAATTGAATGTTAAACCGGGTACTGCGGAGCCACTCTCTGAGTTACCAAAGACCCTTTCTTATGATATGATTTCCCATGCATCTTCAGAAGACGATGTTCAAGTATTAATTTCAAAGGCTATTTACGATTTTTATTTTAAACAAGCAAAGGAAATCATAGATAAAAAATTATTGATAGAAACTGATAAAGTTAACCAGAAATTATCAATAATTGAAGAAAAAGTACAAGAGAATATACGTCATAGAGAAAACATTATGGGGGAAATTAATCATCTACAGAGTCAAAAATCTGCTTTAGAAGCTAATAATCAAAAGTTACAACAAGATGAGTTATTTAAACAGCAAGCTATTGATAATCTTATTAAACGATATAATCAAGTGGAAATTGATATGAATAATAAAATTAAACGCCTTAAAAGCTATATAGAAGATAAAGCTACTTTTCTCAGGACTTTTGAGTTTATTGATGAAGAAGACTTGGATTCCTATGTAAAAGAAACTCAGTCAAGGTTGCAACCAGTAAATGGAATTTCTTTTGTATCTGAGTTGAATGGAGACTATCAGCAGGCAGTGCGTTATATTCAGGCTCATCTAGTTAGAAATAATATTTTATATCCTCGTCATATTATTGAAAATTATCTTACTTTATTGCGAACCAAAGATTTAATTATTTTGGCGGGTGATTCAGGTTCGGGAAAAACTAATCTTGTGAAGTCTTTTGCTAAAGCTGTAGGTGGTAAAGCGATAATTGTTCCTGTAAAACCAAATTGGACAAGCTCTGAAGATTTATTGGGTTATTATAACCCTTTAGAAAAGAAATACTTATCAACTCCTTTTTTAGAAGCTTTACTTGAAGCTAAACAAAACCCCGATATTCCTTATTTTATTTGTTTAGATGAAATGAATTTGGCTCGAGTGGAATATTATTTTGCAGATTTTTTATCATTATTAGAGACTCGTGATGACGAACCAGAGATTGTCTTATACACCACAGATGAATCTTCTCATGTCCTTTCTGAACTAAAAGCAGTTGTAGATATTATTCAATCAGCTAAAGAGAAATATAATCAAGATGGTGTTATTAATTTTATTGAATTGCTAAAAGACGAGCAACTAAATAGCCAATTACGATTATCTTTTGGATTTAGTGATAAAGATTCTCTCATCAAATACCACAGTGAAATCCGCCGTATGTTATCAGCAGTAATGAGTATGCCATCTACGATAAAAATGCCTGCTAATGTACATATTATCGGAGCTATTAATATTGACGAAACAACGCATTATTTGTCACCTAAAATTTTAGATCGAGCTCATATTATGAGATTTGAGTCCCCTTTGTTAAGTGATTGGGATAGTATTTTGCAAGAGGTTGAAGATTATCCATTTGAAAATGTTTTAGAACCACTGATTTTTGATATTGAAGCTCTAGGTAAAAGAACTAATTATCCAAATTTTGATCGAGCTAATCCATTTTGTAAATTATTCACAGAACTTAATAAAGAATTTTTTCATAAATTAGGTATTGAATTTGGTATGCGTACTATTCGGCAGGGGCTTAATTACGTATCATTATTTAAAGATGTTAATGCAGATTATAATCTGGCTATTAATAACTTTTTATTACATAAGGTTTGGCCTAAATTTACTTTTGACGGTAATAAATCTTCAGGCACGCAAACAAAACTTGAATTAATTGAAAGTGTTTTTATTGAACGTATCAAGCAATACTTACCTTCTTATGAAGATTATGACGAGGTCTTTTCTGCAGTGTATTCTCTTGAGAATTTGGTACGTAATGCGAAAGCGAATGATGGTATTGTTAATTTTTGGTCCTGATGCTCTGTGTTTTCTATTTAGGTTATAGAAATGAAACCATTTTTTGAATTCAAATATCTACAGCTTAATTGGTATGACTGTGATACAGTAACTAGTATCACTGAATCTTTGGTTGCTTTAGATATTGAATATGATCAAGTATCAGGGACTTTTTCTGCAGAAACTACCATTTACCCTAAAATAGAAGGAGTTCATAGGGGGGGATTGGCGGTTAGATTTTTTAATAATGCAGATACATCCCCACCGTATATTAATATGCCGAATGGTTTTCAAAAATATTTACATCCTATTATAGCCCCTAATACAGGTGTTATATGGTGGATAGTTAAAGATGAATGGGATTCAGAATATAAGCAATGGCTTGGGATTGCACCAAATATTGTAGGAAAAATTAATTTTGTTTTGCAAGGAATAGTATGTGAACTTGTAATTAATGGTTCAGATTTTTCTTTAGCATCACTAGAGGATTATTTACGCACATTTAAAGATGATCTATGGGAATTAATATTAGATGAAAGTTCAGATGCACAATTAGCGATAAAGCCAAGAGAATTTAGCATCATCAATGAGCGTATATTAGAATGCATTGGGAATTTGATTTATCATGCTCAGAAAATTTTAGAAAAACCAAAAGTTGAGCTTCGTGAAGTTCAAGCTTTGAAACCTAAAAAATCAGTGAAACCAGTTAATAGAACATTTATGGAATTAGCCATAAAGACTAATCAACGTTTACTTACAAGTAGAGCAACTTATCCTTCCTACAATGTTGCTGAGAATCGTTATATTTTATTTATTCTTCAGCGTTGCTTACGTATTTTTAAACAGCTCAGTATAGTTGCTAATAATAAGAACCGGCGTTATCAGAAGACAATTGAAAATCTGGAAAATCAATACAATAGTTTTAGTGATTATACTAAAATTGATAGGGATATGGTTGTAGCGGATTTAGAAAAACTAAAAAAGAAAAAGATCTTTATTATTGGAAAGAAAAGTTTTCACAAAAAGTAAAAGAATGTAATATTGACTTTCAATCTAGTAGAGAAGATAGATATTTACATTTAAGAATCAAAACAAGATGTAAACATCATAAAAGCAGTTTCTTTGTTTCTTATAGGGATGGTGAATGCTGGATAGAGAAAGGTTATATACTCGATCTGAGTGGTTTTGAAATTCTTTTTGATATCTTAGAATCTAGTATGGAAATTAAATTGTCTTGCTGTTATCAAAAACCGAATAATACGGAAAAAATAAAAATATTTCGTTTACGTAGTATTCAAGAGATTGAGTTGTTGGATATAGATAAGAGAAAGAAAGCAAAGAAAGCATTTTATAAAGAACGAGAAGATGGAATAAAGCTAAGTCAGAATAATTGGTTAAAACCATTAACAGCAAAAGAAAAACTAGAGCAAAATAGAGAAAAAATAACTATAAAAAATCGTATTCACTTTTACCAAAAAAATCAGCAAGCTTATGAGCATTTTTATCAAAAAATTGAACCTAAGTTACACTTTCTGAAAAAAATAGTGCAGAGACTAAAGGCGTTGAATATTCAAGCATCTTCTTATTTCCCTAATTCAATGACATTTGTACAAAATCCTCATTACCAAAGCGTGCATAATAACTATAAAATTATTCGTGAAGAGACAAATTTACAAGATGAGTATTTATTAGATGATTTAGAAGAAGTTGATAATATTGGTATTATTAATATGCCAATACTTTATGAGCGTTTAATTTTAATTCAGCTTATATTTTTACTAAAAAATAATTTCCGATTTATTCCTCAAAAAGATTGGAAATATAGATTATTACACGCAATAAAAAGTAATGATAAAAATATTGAAATTTATTTGGAAAATAAATTGGCTAAACGCAATATTATTCTGACTTATGAAAAAGAGTTACCTAATGGTAAGCGTCCCGATTTTACAATAGATCTTACTTGGTTTATTGAGTCTGATTCAAATAATGAGAATGCAATAACTAAACGTTTTATTTTAGATGCAAAATTTTACGATAAATCTACTTTTACAGCGAAGGGAGGAATGCTCGAAACAATTAATAGCTTATATGAAGGAAAAAATTATAGTGAGGATGGAAAAAACCCTGTTTTTTTAATTCATCCGTGTGACAAGTTGATTGGTCAACAAGAAAGAATAAGTGCTCAGCCTTGGGGAAAATATAGCTTTTTGGGAGAGTTAGGGGTTGAGCCAGCACACCATAAGGGAGCTGTATTTTTTAGTCCTATTGATAGAGTTATTTATCGTGATGAATTACAGCGATTAATTGGAATGTTCTTGCAGTATTTATTAGAGCCAAATTGCACTTCAGATAAATCAAATGATCGTACATTAGCTGTACCTATCTGTATCCGATGTGGTTCAAGTCAATATCAAATAATAGATAAACAAAAAGAATATTATAAAAGAGGTCTCCCTGTAGAGCGAACATCGAAATCAGTATGGTTAAAATGCTGTGAATGTGAGCAGTGGCAGGTCTATAATCATTGTTATTATGATCATAAGCGTCTTATTAAAAATGGTTTCTATTGGTCTTATCATGCAGCTAGAATGATTGAACCTTTCAATATTAAATGTCCTCATTGTGGGGAATGGGGAATCTGGTAAAAAAAAATTTAATATAGTAGTAAAAAATTACTAATCTACTATGCTTAACGATTGTATTTACGATAATAATCTAAAGTATTGAGTTTAATTGAACAAACATAAAAAACGTAGAAGATCCCAAGATCTTCTACATTCTCACTTAAACCAAAACAACGTTTGTGCTTACGGCTGTTTACCAATATACGCCAAGATACCGCCATCAACGTATAGAATATGACCGTTGATGAAGTTTGAGGCGTCAGAAGATAAGAACACTGCAGCGCCTGCGAGATCTTCTGGGGTTCCCCAGCGAGCGGCAGGGGTTTTGGCGATGATGAATTGATCGAATGGGTGGCGTGAGCCGTCTGGTTGTCTTTCGCGTAATGGTGCGGTTTGCGGGGTAGCGATGTAACCTGGGCCGATACCATTACATTGAATGTTCGCTTCACCAAATTCGGAACAGATGTTTTTGGTTAGCATTTTTAAGCCACCTTTTGCAGAAGCGTAACCAACCACAGTTTCACGACCTAATTCACTCATCATTGAGCAGATGTTGATGATTTTACCGTGTCCTTTTTTGATCATTGAAGGTAATACGGCTTTTGACATAATGAACGGGCCAGTTAAATCGATGTCGATAATTTTACGATAGTCTGCAGCGGTGGTTTCTAACATAGGGATACGTTGAATGATACCTGCGTTGTTTACCAAAATGTCAATCACGCCCACTTCGTTTTCAATTTTCGCAACGTGTTCTTTTACTGCGTTTTCATCTGTTACATCAAATAAATAACCGTGCGCATCAATGCCTGCTTCTTTATAAGCGGCAAGGCCTTTTTTCAAGTTTTCTTCATTTACATCGTTGAATACGATTTTTGCCCCTGCTTGGCTTAATGCGGAAGCGATGGCAAAGCCGATACCGTATGATGCGCCTGTTACTAAGGCGATTTTACCTTTTAATGAGAATTGATCTAAAATGTTTGACATAGTTGCTCCTTAAACTCGTTAAATTAGGTTGTCATTGAAATTTATCATTCAGGTAAACTAATTTTAAAATTATTAAACCGTGATTTCAATTTTATTATAGCGGATTATGAAAAATAGAATGTGATGTAGCTCACATTTTTGCGAATTGCATAGAATTTTTTACGCCTTATGGAGTTTTAGTAAAAATAAGTGAACAAATAATCAACAGTTTCACTTTTTTTCTTTATGCTAGGCTTAATCTGTTCTCACTCTTTTTAGTCATTCAATAAAATATTGTTCAATAAAGTGCGGTGATTTTTTGAAAAATTTTTAAGAATTTGTGCTTTCTTGATTTTTTATTTTCTTTTTTATCCTAATTGTTCTCTATTTATATAAAATCCATTAGAATGCAGCCTTTCATTATGAGGAGAAGTTTATGATTGAGCAAATTATCAACAATGTGGAGCAGGCCCTAACGTGGTTTGTGGAAACATTTGATGGCCCACTTTGGGATATTACTGTCATCACCTTATTAGGCGTGGGTATTTTCTTTACGCTCACCACAGGATTAGTGCAGTTACGCTTATTTCCACAAAGTTTGCGTGAGATGTGGTTTGGGCGTGCCTCTACGGGGGATTCTTTAACGCCATTCCAAGCCTTTGCGACAGGCTTAGCCAGCCGTGTGGGCGTGGGCAATATTGGTGGGGTAGCCACAGCGATTGCCATTGGTGGTGAAGGCGCGGTGTTCTGGATGTGGGTTACGGCGTTGATCGGAATGTCCAGTGCGGTAGCGGAATCTTCGCTTGCTCAATTATATAAATTAAAAGATAAAGATGGCGTGAGCCGTGGTGGCCCCGCTTATTATATTGTGCAAGGCTTAAAATCTCGCTGGTTGGCGGCCTGCTTTGCTATTGCGTTAATCTTTACCTTTGGTTTTGCTTTCAATGCGGTGCAATCCAATGCGATTGTTGAGGCAACAGGCAATGCGTGGAAATGGAATCCAAGTTATGTGGGAATGGGGTTGGTGATTTTAACCGCCTTGATTATTTTCGGTGGCGTGAAGCGTATTGGTAAAGTTTCCGCTAAAGTTGTGCCAACAATGGCGTTGTTTTATTTAATTATGGCAGCGATCATTATGGGAATGAACATTGAAATGATTCCAACCGTCATCAGCAATATTATCCATAGCGCGTTCTCTTTTGACGCAATGGCTGGCGGTATGTTCGGGGCGATTTTCTCTAAAGCAATGCTAATGGGGATTAAGCGTGGTTTATTCTCGAATGAAGCGGGTATGGGTTCTGCGCCAAATGCTGCGGCTTCAGCAGATGTTAAGCACCCAGTAAGCCAAGGTTTAATCCAAATGCTTGGCGTGTTTGTGGATACCATTATTGTGTGTTCTTGTACGGCTATCATCATTTTGCTATCAGACAACTACGGCGGCGAAACGCTGAAAAGCATTTCCCTGACGCAAAATGCGCTACAATACCACGTTGGTGAGTTTGGCTTGCATTTCCTTGCGTTCATCTTATTGTTATTTGCATTTTCTTCTATCATTGGTAACTATGCCTACGCAGAAAGCAATATCCGCTTCTTGAAAAATCGCCCTGTGGTGGTGTTTATTTTCCGCTTAGTGGTGCTGTTTTTCGTGTACTTCGGCGCGGTAAATTCAGGCAATGTGGTGTGGAACTTTGCTGATACCGTAATGGCGGTGATGGCGCTAATTAACTTGGTGTCTATTGTATTACTTTCACCGATTGTGTGGACGTTATTAAAAGATTATCAACGCCAAATTAAAGCTGGTATTCGTGAGCCAGAATTTAAAATTGAAGAACATCCAGAGCTACTTAAGCGTGGCGTGAATCCTGATGTTTGGAAATAATGATTTGAGTAGAAATGAGGTTGTTTGATGTCGGCACAAAATAGTGAATTTCAAGAAAAGGTGCAAGCCTTGCTTAAACAGCACAAAGGCGAGCGAATTGTGAGCTTTGATTATGACAATCAGCGCTATTGGCTCAAACAACCTGAACAACTCAAAGGCGTGTGGCGTTTACTCAAACCGCAACCGCAGAAGGCCTTTCAAAATGAATTGAAAACCTTACAATTTTTAGCCGAAAAAAATGCCCCTGTGCCACAATTAATGGCATTTGGCGAAGATTTTTTAGTGCTAAAAGATGCAGGTAAAACCATCAGTTATTGGGTGGATAAGCCTGATCTCAGTTCTGATGAAAAATTGGCAATTTTAGCGGACGGCGCAAAGGCCTTAACGGATCTGCATAAAAAAGGCTTAGTTCACGGCCGCCCAGCGCTACGTGATATGGCGTGGCACGATGGCAAGGTGCAATTTATTGATTTTGAATCCCGTTCTAATCACGCCAAGCTAAATTGGCAAAAGGTACGGGATAGCTTGATTTTTATTCATAGTCTTGGGCGTTCCGATTGCATTTCTGATGAGCAAATGCGTTTAACGGTAGAAAAATATCAGCAATATTGTGAGCCAGAAATTTGGCAACAAACACAATCCTTTATTGCTAAAAACCGTTGGTTATATTATTTATTATTGCCTTTCAAACCCATTGCAAGAATGGATTTAATCGCCATTTATCGCTTGTTTGAAAACACGCCAAACAAATAAGTGCGGTGCTTTTTTTGTAAGTTTTTTTGATAAAGCCTTGCTATTTGTTTTTCTATGCGTATAATACGCCACATATTTCGGACGCGGGGTGGAGCAGCTTGGTAGCTCGTCGGGCTCATAACCCGAAGGTCGTTGGTTCAAATCCAGCCCCCGCAACCAATTCATAACAAGTTCAGTAGAAAGAACCCCAATTTTGGGGTTTTTTTGTACGAGCAATTTAGATGTAGAACTGGGCTGATTAGCCCTTTTTTTACGTCCTGAGTTTGATTAAGGAGGTTGTTTTGGCAACTTTAGAAGAGAAATTATCAGATTTATTAAAAGGTTCTATCGAAGATTTAGGCTGCGAACTTTGGGGTATTGAATGTCAGCGCGCAGGCCGTTTTTTAACCGTGCGTATTTATATTGATAAAGAAGGTGGCGTGAGTGTTGATGACTGTGCAGATGTAAGCCGTCAAGTTAGCGCCATTTTAGATGTGGAAGATCCGATTGCGGATAAATATAACCTTGAAGTGTCCTCACCGGGCGTAGATCGTCCATTATTTACCCTTGAACAATATCAACGCTATATTGGCGAAGAAATTGTGGTGCATTTGCGTATTCCTGTGTTGGAACGCCGTAAATGGCAAGGTAAATTGGAAAAAATTGAAAATGATATGATCACCTTGCTCGTAGATGGGCAACCGCAAGTATTGGTATTTGGCAACATTCAAAAAGCCAATGTGGTAGCAAAATTTTAATTTTAGATAGGAAGAATAAAAATGAGTAAAGAGATTTTATTGGCGGCAGAAGCCGTATCAAATGAAAAATTATTACCACGCGAAAAGATTTTTGAAGCACTAGAAAGTGCCATTGCCCTTTCTACTAAAAAGAAATACGAGCAAGAAATTGATGTGCGTGTGGTGATCGATCCAAAAACTGGTGAATTTGACACTTTCCGCCGTTGGTTAGTGGTGGACGAAGTGACTAACCCAACAAAAGAAATCACCCTTGAAGCGGCACAATTTGAAGATCCAAATGTGCAAGTGGGCGATTATGTGGAAGATCAAATCGAATCGGTGGCCTTTGACCGTATTACAATGCAAACCGCACGCCAAGTGATCAGCAGCAAAATCCGTGAAGCGGAGCGTAATAAAATCGTTGAGCAATTCCGCTCTAATGAGGGCGAAATTGTTACGGGAACGGTGAAAAAAGTAAACCGTGAAAATATTATTTTAGATTTAGGTCAGCAAGCGGAAGCGGTGATTTTGCGTGAAGATATGTTACCGCGCGAGAATTTCCGCCCTGGTGATCGTGTGCGTGGCGTGTTATATCGCGTTAGCCCAGAAAGCAAAGGCGCACAGCTTTTTGTTACCCGTGCAAAACCTGAAATGATCATTGAGCTTTTCCGTATTGAAGTGCCAGAAATTGGTGAAGAGCTAATTGAAATTAAAGGTGCAGCGCGTGACCCAGGTTCGCGTGCCAAAATTGCTGTGAAAAGCAATGATAAACGTATTGATCCAGTGGGTGCTTGCGTGGGTATGCGTGGCGCGCGTGTGCAAGCCATCACCAATGAATTAGGTGGTGAGCGTGTGGACATCGTATTGTGGGACGACAATCCTGCACAATTTGTGATTAACGCAATGGCACCAGCCGATGTAACGTCTATCGTGGTTGATGAAGATAACCATTCTATGGATATTGCCGTTGAAGCAGAAAACTTACCACAAGCCATCGGACGCAATGGTCAAAACGTACGTTTAGCCAAACAGCTTACAGGTTGGGCGTTAAATGTAATGACCACAGAAGAGCTAAATGAAAAACATCAAGCTGAAGATAACAAAGTGTTGAAACTCTTTATGAACGCCTTAGAAATTGACGAAGAATTCGCGCAAATTCTGGTTGAAGAGGGCTTCACTAATTTAGAAGAATTAGCTTATGTGCCAGTGAGCGAATTAACCGCGATTGATGGTTTAGAAGATGAAGATTTAGTGGAAGAGTTGCAAACCCGCGCGAAAGATGCACTAACAGCCGCCGCATTAGCGGAAGAAGAAGCGTTAAAACAAGCGCATATTGAAGACAAGCTACTCAATCTTGAAGGAATGAACCGTCATCTTGCGTTCAAACTTGCAGAAAAACAAATCACCACCTTAGAAGAATTAGCGGAGCAAGGTGTTGATGATTTAGCCGATATTGAAGAATTAAGCGCTGAGCAGGCAGCGGATTTAATTATGGCAGCACGCAACATTTGTTGGTTCAGCGAAGAATAAAAAGGGGTGTAAAATTATGGTAGATGAAGTAAAAAAATCGGATGTACCGAAAAAATTAAGCATACAGCGCCGTACGAAAACCACGGCAAGCACCACAACCAGTACAGGTAAAAACAAAACTGTACAAGTGGAAGTGCGTAAAAAACGTACTGTGCCAACGGAAGCTGCTATCCGTGCGGAAGAAGAAGCACGCTTAAAAGCAAAACAAGAAGCGGAAAAGAAAGCGGCAGAAGAAAAAGCAGCCGCAGAAAAAGCGAAAAAAGACGCGGAAAAAGCTGAACAGGCAAAACGTCAAGCTGAACAAAAAGCGAAAGAAAAAGCAGAAAAATCAGCAAAAGAAACTGCCAACAAAGCGGTTGATGAAGAAAAAGAACGCTTGAAAGCGGAAGAAGCTGAGTTACGCCGTAAAGCTGATGAATTAGCTCGTCAAAAAGCGGAAGAGCAAGCACGCAAAGCCGCAGAAGAAGCAAAACGTTATGCAGATCTTGCAAGTGCGGATGAAAAAAATGAAAATTCTGAAGATTATTCAGATTACCATCTCACTTCAAGCTATGCGCGTGAAGCGGAAGATGAAGAAGAACGCCGTAATGAAAATCGTGGACGTGGCAAAAATAAAGTAGCCAAAGCGAAAAAAGGCGGACGCGAAGACGATAGCAACAAAAACGAGCGTGAATCCAATCGCCGTAACCAAAAAGATGCTAAAGGCGGAAAAGGTTTTAAAGGTAAACAAGGCAAAAAAGGCAGCAGCTTACAACAAGGCTTTACTAAACCTGCCGCACCAGTAAACCGTGATGTGGTAATTGGTGAAACCATTACCGTGGCGGAATTAGCCAACAAAATGGCAGTGAAAGCCACCGAAATCATCAAAACAATGATGAAAATGGGCGAAATGGTCACCATCAACCAAGTGATCGACCAAGAAACCGCACAGCTTGTAGCCGAAGAAATGGGACACAAAGTGATCCTGCGTAAAGAAAATGAGCTAGAAGAATCTGTATTAGGCGATCGTGATGTGAATGCGGAAAAAGTAAATCGTGCGCCAGTGGTTACCATTATGGGACACGTTGACCACGGTAAAACCTCTTTACTTGACTACATTCGTAAAGCGAAAGTGGCAGCAGGCGAAGCGGGTGGGATTACCCAGCACATTGGTGCGTATCACGTTGAAACAGACGATGGCAAAATGATCACCTTCCTAGATACACCGGGGCACGCCGCCTTTACCTCAATGCGTGCGCGTGGAGCGAAAGCGACAGACATCGTAGTGCTTGTTGTTGCCGCTGATGACGGGGTGATGCCACAAACTATCGAAGCGATCCAACACGCGAAAGCGGCAGGTGTGCCGATTGTGGTGGCAGTGAACAAAATTGATAAACCTGAAGCCAACCCAGATCGCGTAGAGCAAGAATTATTGCAACACGAAGTGATCGCCGAGAAATTCGGGGGCGATACGCAGTTCGTTTACGTTTCAGCGAAAAAAGGAACGGGCGTTGATGAATTGCTTGATGCGATTTTATTGCAATCTGAAGTATTAGAACTCAGTGCAGTGAAAGATGGAATGGCAACGGGCGTGGTGATCGAATCTTACCTCGATAAAGGTCGTGGGCCAGTGGCAACAATCCTCGTTCAATCAGGCACATTACGCCGTGGTGACATTGTACTTTGTGGCTTTGAATATGGTCGTGTGCGTGCAATGCGTGATGAAAACGGTAAAGAAATTTCAGAAGCCGGCCCATCAATTCCTGTGGAAGTGCTAGGCTTATCGGGCGTGCCGTCAGCGGGTGATGAAGCTACTGTGGTGCGTGATGAGAAAAAAGCCCGCGAAGTGGCATTGTATCGTCAAGGTAAATTCCGCGAAGTGAAACTCGCTCGTCAGCAAAAAGCGAAACTTGAAAATATGTTTAGCAATATGGCAGAGGGCGATGTAGCAGAATTGAACGTTATCGTTAAAGCGGACGTTCAAGGTTCGGTAGAAGCGATCGTTCAAGCCTTACAAGAGCTTTCAACCCCAGAAGTGAAAGTGAATGTAGTCGGTTCTGGCGTGGGTGGAATTACTGAAACCGATGCAACCCTAGCCGCCGCATCTAACGCCATTATTGTAGGCTTTAACGTTCGTGCCGATGCTTCAGCACGCCGTATTATTGAAAATGAAAACATTGATTTACGTTATTATTCAATCATTTATGAACTACTTAACGAGATCAAAGCGGCGATGAGCGGTATGCTCCAACCTGAATTTAAACAAGAAATTATCGGGCTTGCTGAAGTGCGTGATGTCTTCCGCCATCCGAAATTCGGTGCGATTGCAGGTTGTATGGTGACAGAGGGCGTGGTGAAACGTAATAACCCAATCCGTGTATTACGCGACAACGTGGTAATCTTTGAAGGCGAATTGGAATCGCTCCGCCGCTTTAAAGATGATGTAGCCGAAGTGCGTAGTGGTATGGAATGTGGTATTGGTGTGAAAAACTACAACGATGTCAAAGTTGGCGACCAAATCGAAGTCTTTGAAGTGGTTGAAATTAAACGTTCAATTTAATGGCAAAAAGTGCGGTGTTTTTTGACCGCACTTTTCCTTATTAATAAAAAATTAATCACACAAATGTAAATAGGATAGGATTTTCGCCGCAGGCTAAGTGCTGCGCGATCACATCATTATCCTGTTTTTATTTATAGGAAAATAAAATGGCAAGAGAATTTAAACGCTCAGATCGCGTTGCGCAAGAATTACAAAAAGAAATTGCGGTGATTTTGCAACGCGAAGTGAAAGATCCGCGTATTGGAATGGTTACCGTGTCTGATGTGGAAGTATCGCGCGATTTGGCTTACGCAAAAGTGTTCGTAACTTTCTTATTTGATCAAGATGACAGCGTTATTGAAAGCGGAATGAAAGGGCTGGAAAAAGCCTCGCCTTATATTCGTTCTTTACTGGCTAAAGCAATGCGTTTGCGTATCGTGCCAGAGTTACGCTTTGTGTATGATAAATCCTTAGTGGAAGGAATGAAAATGTCCAACTTGGTGAGCGAAGTGATTCGTGATGATGAAAAACGCTACCAAGGTGATGCAGAAAGCCACGAAAACAATAAAGAAAACAGCAAAGAAAACAATGAGTAAGGCAAAAAATAAAGGCCGTCATATTCACGGCATTTTTTTGTTAGACAAACCGCAAGGGGCGAGTTCTAACCAAATTATGCAACAAGTAAAACGGCTTTTTCAGGCAAATAAAGCAGGGCATACCGGCGCGTTAGATCCCCTTGCTACAGGAATGTTGCCCATTTGTTTAGGTGAAGCCACCAAGTTTTCGCAATATTTGCTAGATTCTGATAAGCGTTATTTGGTTACGGCAAAATTGGGTGAGCGCACTGACACTTCTGACGCAGACGGACAAGTGGTTGAGCGCCGAGAAGTGCGGTCGGAAATTTCGCAAATTTTAACCGCACTTGAGCAATTCCGTGGTGAAATTATGCAAGTGCCAACCATGTTTTCAGCCTTAAAACATCAAGGAAAACCGCTTTATGAATATGCCCGCGCTGGGATCACCGTGGAGCGTGAAGCGCGTCCAATTACTATTTTTGAGCTGAAATTTATTGATTACCAAGCGCCTTATTTAACCTTAGAAGTGCATTGCTCAAAAGGCACTTATATTCGCACGTTAATTGATGACTTAGGCGAAGTGCTAGGCTGCGGCGCGCACGTTACGATGTTGCGCCGTCTTGCGGTGGCTGATTATCCACAACACGCAATGATGAGTTTAGAAGATCTCAAAGCCTTAAGCGAACAGCAAGATTTAAGCCTGTTAGATCAACATTTACTGCCAATGGACAGTGCAGTGAAATCCTTGCCTGCGTTGGCATTAAGTGCCGAACAGAGCCGAGCCGTTGGTTTTGGGCAGCGCGTGAAGTTTGATAATCCACAAGGCATTTATGGCCAAGTGCGGTTGTTTTCTGCCGAAAATCAATTTCTTGGTGTGGCAGAAGTGGATAAAAACAACGTTATCCGACCAAGCCGAATGGTGGCATTGAATTTGTTATGATCAGTGTTAAGGAAAGCGAATAAATAAAATAGGCGGAAAATTTCCGCCTTTTTTCTTATCAAATTTACGGCTTAAGCTTTTTTCAAAAACTCAGATTTTAACGAAAAACTTTGTCCATCAATTTTACAATCAACATCGTGATCGCCATCAACTAAACGGATATTTTTCGCTTTTGTGCCTTTTTTCAACACGATGGAAGAGCCTTTCACTTTCAAATCTTTGATCAAAATAACGCTATCACCGTCTTGCAATGGATTGCCGTTACTGTCTTTCACCACTTTTTCTTCGCTTTCATTTTCTTCATCACCAGACCATTCGTAAGCGCAATCAGGGCAAACGAAATTAAGGCCATCGTGATAGACATATTCCCCTTGGCATTTAGGGCAGATTGGTTGTTCCATATCATTTCCTTTATTTCATTGAATAAACCGCAAGTATAGCAAAGAAACGCACAGAATTCAGTGGTCATATTTGCTTATTCTGGAATTTTTAGTAAACTCAATTTTTTTATAAAAAAGGAAAAAATAATGAAAAAAACAACCGCACTTTTAGGTGCTATCTTACTTTCCACTGCCGTAGTGAGCCACGCCCATAATATTCAACTAAATGCCGATTTACCCAATGTAAACGTTTCGCAAAAAGGCGAATTAGTCCTGAAGAATCAAGATATTAGTTATCAACCTTGGCAAGCCAGCCAATTAAAAGGCAAGGTTCGAGTGTTACAACATATTGCAGGGCGCAGTGCGGTGAAGGAAAAAAACTTGCCGTTAATGGACGCAATCAAAAAACAGAAATTTAATGCCGCACTTTACCAAACTACTAATATTGTCAATGCTGATGACGCCATATTTGGCACAGGCGCTTTTGTAAGAAGCAGCGTAAAAGACGCAAAACAACAAAATCCACACAGCCAAGTAGTGCTTGATGAAAAAAGTGCGGTAAAAAATGCGTGGCAATTAAAAGAAAAAGAAAGCCTGATTGTCGTGCTAGATAAAAATGGCAAAGTAAAATTTGTACAAGAAGGTAAATTATCCCCTACACAAATTCAGCAAGTGATTGAATTAGTTAAACGTTTAGTGGAAAAATAATTTATAGAAAATCAACCTAATCTGACAGCACGACATTAAAAATGAGTGCTTGTCAGGTTAATTTGAGCTTAAAGCACCTATCCCGCAATTCTCTAAAAGCAAAATCTTCTTTTGTGTTTCAAATCTCATTTCATTCAATTTTGTGATTAAAGTCATAGTTAAGATAACCCTAAGTGGTTATACTCTAAATGATTCCAACAGATTTTGTACAGGACATAAAAACGTATTGTCCTAGAAATAGTTTATTCTAGGCATTGCTATTCTTTACAGTACGCTTGGTTTTTAAGGAGAATTTATGAGTATTTCATTAGAACAGTTAATTGCATGGCGCAGGGAGTTTCATCGTACGCCTGAAACGGGCTGGAGTGAGTTTTTAACCACAAGCAAAATTGCCGATTATTTATCTGCGCTCGGCTTTGAAATTTTGCTAGGTACACAAATTATTGATCTTGATTCCGTACGTGGGCGTAATAAAGCCATTGTAGAAAAAGGTATTCAGCGTGCTTTGTCGCAAGGAGCTAATCCACAATGGATTGAAAAAATGGAAAGTTATACAGGCTGTGTCGCAGTATTTGATTCTGGCAAAGCAGGAAAAACTATTGCCTTGCGTTTTGATATTGATTGTGTGGACGTGCAGGAGAGCCATAGTCCAGAACATCGTCCAAATCAACTGGGTTTTGCTTCAATCAATGAGGGTGAAATGCACGCTTGTGGCCATGATGGACATATTAGTATCGGGCTTGGTGTGGCTCATTGGATTATGCAAAATAAAGGCAAGCTCACAGGCAAAATCAAACTTGTGTTCCAACCTGCGGAAGAAGGGGTTCGTGGTGCTGCTGCGATTGCCGCAAGTGGTATTATTGATGATGCAGATTATTTTGCCAGTTCACATATTAGTTTTTGTGCGACCACAGGCACAGTGCTAGCCAATCCAAAAAACTTCCTTTCTACCACCAAAATTGATATTCGTTATAAAGGAAAACCATCGCACGCAGGTGCTGCACCACATTTAGGGCATAACGCACTGTTAGCTGGTGCGCACGCTGTTACCCAATTACAAGGCATTGCACGCCACGGTTCAGGTATGACTCGCATTAATGTAGGTGTGTTTAATGCAGGTTCTGGGCGAAATGTAATTCCATCTGATGCGGAATTAAAACTTGAAGTACGCGGTGAAAATAAAGAGATTAATCAATATATGGTTGATCAAGTAATGCAGATCGCAAAAGGGATTGCCGTGAGTTTTGATGTTGATTATGAAACGGAAATTATGGGCGAAGCGGTGGATATGAATAATGATGACGAATTGGTTTCATTGGTTCGTGAAATTGCTCAGCAACAACCAGAAATTCATAGTGTTGATAGAGAATATGCTTTTAATGCCAGTGAAGATGCTACAATTTTAGGACGACGTGTACAGGAACACGGCGGTAAAGCCATTTACTTTATTATTGGGGCTGATCGTATGGCAGAGCATCATCAAGCAGAATTTGATTTTGATGAGAATCAACTCCTAACTGGTGTAAATATTTATAGCGACTTATTAGCACGTTTATTGGGGTAACAATATGACAATTGATATGCAACGCGTTAAAACCATAATTGAAAAACTCGCACTAATGACTAGTGTTGAAGGTGAGCTAACGCGCTTAGCCTTTACTGCTGAAGACAACGCTGCTTATGATTATATCATTGGGTTATGCCAAAATTATGATTTACAAATCCACCGTGATGAAATTGGTAATTTATTTATTCGTCGCAAAGGTGAAAATGATAGTTTACCTGCAGTCAGTTTTGGTTCACATATTGATACAGTGATTAATGCAGGGAAATTTGATGGCCCATTGGGAGCTATTGCGGGTCTTGAAATTCTGTTCCAAGCTTGCGAACAAAATATCAAAACACGTTATCCGCTTGAGTTAATTATTTTTACTTGTGAAGAATCAAGCCGCTTTAATTATGCGACTTTGGGTAGCAAAGTAATGTGCGGCATAACTAATAAAGAAACCTTAAGCAAATTGCTTGATAAACAAGGTCATAGTTTAGCGGAAGCAATGTCATCAGTCGGTTTAGATTTCGATAAAATTGAATATGCCAGACGCAATGGAGATGAATTTAAATGTTTTGTTGAATTGCATATTGAGCAAGGTCCACGCTTGGAAAATGAAAATAAAACCATTGGTATCGTGGTAGGCATTGCTGCACCAATCCGTTGTATTGTTAAAATTAAAGGGCAAGCCGACCACTCTGGCGCAACGGCGATGCATTATCGTCACGATGCTTTATTAGGTGGGGCAGAACTTGCTTTAGCGATAGAACAAGCTGCAATTCAAGCAGGACATTCAACGGTTGCTACCGTTGGAAATTTAACAGCGAAACCTGGTGTAATGAACGTTGTTCCAGGTTATTGTGAATTATTAGTCGATATTCGTGGTATTCACCAACAAGCTCGAGAATCTGTATTTATCGCATTAGAAAATCAGATCGAGCAAGTGAGTAAAAAACGCGGATTAAATATTGAGTTGCAAGTTATTTCAAAAGACACGCCGATTGTATTAGCAGAAAATATGGTTAATTCAATCACGAATGCGACTCAAAGCTTGGGTTATAGTTACGAGCTTATGCCAAGTGGTGCAGGGCATGATGCTATGCATATGGCAACAATTTGCCCAACAGGTATGATTTTTGTTCCATCAAAAAATGGTATTAGCCATAATCCATTAGAATTTACGGATTGGAAAGATATTGAAGCTGGTATTAACGTGATGCAGAAAGTTGTGCTTGAGCAAGCAGAGATTTTATAAAGTAATAAAAAAGCTAGTCAGGCTAAAGACACAATTTGTTTATTACCAAATCCCCCCCAATTTCTACAAATAATAAAAAAACCACCGCACTTAAGTGCGGTGATTTTTTCTCAATTTTTTTAGTTTTTATTAAGCCAGTTCAGCGCGTAATTTCTTCGTCACATCAACCATCACTTGAAGCTGTTGTAAGGTTTCTGTCCAGCCGCGAGTTTTTAAGCCACAGTCTGGATTTACCCATAAACGCTCTTTTGGTACCACTTTCAAGGCTTTGCGTAGCAGATGTTCAATTTCCTCTGGTTTTGGTACGCGTGGGCTATGAATGTCGTACACGCCCGGGCCGATGTCGTTCGGATATTTGAAATCAGCGAACGCGTTTAACAATTCCATATCCGAACGTGAAGTTTCAATGGTGATCACGTCTGCATCCAGTGCCGCGATGGCTGGCAAGATGTCGTTAAATTCGGAATAACACATATGGGTGTGAATTTGTGTATCATCTTGCACGCCCATTGAGCTTAAACGGAACGCTTCGCCTGCCCATTGGAGATACGCGTCCCAGTCTGCACGCTTAAGCGGTAAGCCTTCGCGGATTGCTGGTTCGTCAATTTGGATCACTTTAATTCCTGCTTTTTCTAAATCTAACACTTCATCAGACAATGCTACGCCGATTTGTTTACACACGGTCGCACGCGGAATATCGTTACGCACGAACGACCATTGTAAAATTGTAACAGGGCCAGTGAGCATTCCTTTCATTACTTTGCTGGTTAGGCTTTGTGCATATTGCGACCAACGAACCGTCATCGGCACAGGGCGAACGACATCACCGTAAATAATTGGCGGCTTAACGCAACGTGAACCGTAGCTTTGCACCCAGCCGAATTTGGTGAAGGCGAAACCATCTAATAATTCCCCGAAGTATTCCACCATATCGTTACGTTCCGCTTCACCGTGAACGAGGACATCAAGGTCGAGTTTTTCTTGCTCACGCACCACCAACTCGATTTCTTTTTTCATCGCCGCTTCGTAATCTTCAAGGCTCAGCGTACCTTTTTTGAATTGGGCGCGAGCTTGACGAATTTCGCTAGTTTGTGGGAATGAACCAATATTCGTGGTTGGCAGCAAAGGTAAATTTAGCCACGCATTTTGTTTTGCAATACGCTCAGCAAATGGCGATTTACGTTGATCTGCGCCTGCTGGTAAATTAGCTAAACGTTCAGCCACTTCAGGGCGGTGAATTTCAGTGCTATTGGCTCGTGCATCTGCAGCAGCTTGGCTAGCATCTAATTCTACTTGAACGGCAGCACGGCCTTGCTCAAGTGCGGTCTTAATTACCGATAATTCTTGCACTTTTTGAAGCGTAAACGCCAGCCAGTTATAAAGCTCAGGTTTATTTTCTTTTAATTGCACTTCCACCGATAAATCATAAGGGCTATGCAATAACGAGCAGCTTGGCGCAATCCATAAACGCTCGCCCAATTTCGCTTTTAACGGCTCAAGCACATCTAGCACTTGGTTGAGATTCGCACGCCATACGTTGCGTCCGTCAATCACACCAGCTGAAAGCACTTTGTCATAATCGGCAAAGGCAGCCAGTTGCTCAGGCGCTCGCACTAAATCAATGTGTAAGCCGTCCACTGGTAAGGATTTCAATAAGTTAGCGTGTTCTGCCACAGAGCCAAAATAGGTCGCGAGTAACAATTTCGCGTTTACTTTTTCGCTTAGCTCAGCATAAACCGCTTGATATGCCGCGATCCACTCAGCAGGTAAATCTACCGCAAGGGCAGGCTCGTCAATTTGAATCCATTCCACCCCTTCTGCCGCTAACGCATTGAGAATTTCCACATAAACAGGCACGAGTTTGTTTAATAATTCAAAGCGATCAAAGGCTTCACCTTTTTCTTTACCTAAATGTAAGAACGTCAATGGGCCAACAATGGTCGGTTTCACATTTAAACCAAGGGCTTTTGCTTCACGAATTTGTTGCACATAATGGGCTGGGTTGGCTTTAAATTCCGTGTTTTTGTGAAATTCTGGCACAAGGTAGTGATAGTTGGTGTCGAACCATTTTGTCATCTCAATGGCGAATTGATCTTTATTCCCACGCGCCAGTTGGAAATATTGGTCAAGGGTTAAGTTTTGGCTGTCGAAACCAAAACGCGCAGGAATTGCCCCTGTTGCCACTTGTAGATCTAAAATATGATCGTAGAAGGTGAAATCAGCCACCGCGACATAATCCGCCTTCGCCGCCGCTTGGTGCTTCCAGTTGATCTCACGCAATGCTTTTGCGATGTCTAATAAATCTTGTTCTGCAATATCCCCACGCCAATAACGCTCTTGAGCAAATTTAAGCTCACGTTTTGCACCAACGCGAGGAAAACCTAAAACGTGAAATGTTGTCATAATCAAACTCCTGTCTTTGTGATTTAATCAAATAGACGTCTAAACGTCTTTCTTGTGTTTAATAATGCCGAAAGGCTCTGTATTATGCAACGTCATAATTTTCACGTTTTGTATGAATAAAATTAATGTAGAACATCTGACAAAAGGAAAAAATTCAACAAAAAACCACCGCTCTTTTAAGTTTATAAGACAAAGTGCGGTGGTTTTTGTGTATAATTTTATCCCTTGTTTTTTATCTGAATGTTGTGATGAAACCCATATTTCTTGAACTTCGCCATTTGAAAACCCTTTTAGCTTTGAAAGAGACGGGCAGTGTTTCTTTGGCGGCTAAACGTGTGTATCTCACCCAATCGGCTCTTTCTCATCAAATTAAATTGTTGGAAGAGCAATACGGCTTGCCGTTATTTGAGCGTAAAAGCCAACCCCTGCGTTTTACTTCGGCGGGGGAGCGGTTAATTAAGTTGGCGAATGATATTTTGCCGAAAGTGGTGGAGGCGGAGCGAGATTTGGCGCGAGTTAAGCAAGGTGAGGCGGGTGAGTTGCGCATTGCGGTGGAGTGCCATACTTGTTTTGATTGGCTGATGCCGGCAATGGATAGCTTTCGTCAGAATTGGCCGTTGGTAGAATTGGATATTGTATCGGGTTTTCATACGGATACGGTGGGCTTGCTGCTCAGCCATCGTGCCGATTGGGCGGTGGTTTCGGAAATTGAAGAAACCGCAGGCATTGTGCATAAGCCGTTGTTTTCTTATGAAATGGTGGGCTTGTGTGCCAAAGATCATCCTTTAGCGAATAAAGATATTTGGCAAGCGGAAGATTTTATCGATCAAACCTTAATTACCTATCCTGTGCCTGATGATATGCTGGATTTGCTGAAAAAAGTGTTAAATCCGAAAGGCATTAATCCAACACGCCGCACCAGTGAATTAACCATTGCGATTATTCAGTTAGTGGCGAGCAAACGTGGGATTGCGGCGTTGCCATTTTGGGCGGCCAAACCTTATTTAGATCGTGGTTATATTGTGGCGAAAAAAATTACCAATCAAGGGCTATACAGCAATCTTTATGCGGCATTTCGTGAAATGGACGCTGACGTGGCGTTTGTTGATGATTTTTATCAAACCGTAAAAGCACAAAGTTTTTCTACCTTACCGGGATTATCTGTTTTAGATGAGTAGTAGTAACCAACCAGCACAACATAACAGCCCAATTTGGGCGGCAGCCAAGGCGGCATTTCCTTATTCTCTGCCAATGGTGATCGGCTTTCTTTTTCTTGGCGTGGCTTACGGCCTTTATATGAAAGCCCTAGGCTTTGGCGCGTGGTATCCCTTTTTTATGGCGGCATTAATTTACGCAGGATCAGTCGAATTTATTGTTGCAGGGGCATTAGTGATGGCTTTCGCGCCTTTGCATATTTTCTTGCTGACCTTAATGGTGAGCTTACGCCAGCTCTTTTATAGTCTTTCTATGCTGGAAAAATATCATTCAAAATTGGGCAAAAAGCGCTGGTATTTGATCAGCACGCTGGTAGATGAAAGTTTTTCGCTCAATTATATGGCGAAAATTCCACCGCACTTAGACAAAGGTTGGTATATGCTTTTTGTCAGCCTATATTTGCATTGCTATTGGGTGATTGGCGCGGTGCTAGGCAATCTTTTTGGTGATGTGATTCCATTCGATTTGAAAGGCATTGAATTTGCGATGATGGCACTTTTTTTAGTGATTTTTGCAGAAAATTGGATGAAAGAAAAATCCCACGAAAGTTCCTTATTAGGTTTGGGGATCGCCTTGCTTTGCTTAGTGGTGGTGGGGAAAAATCACTTTTTAATTCCAACCCTGATTGGTATTTTAGTGGCGCTCAGCCTGTGGCGGCCAAAATTAACCAGCAAATTAGAAAAGGTGGATTAAATGACATTAACTGAACAGATTATCACTATTGGTATTGCCATCTTAGCGGTGCAACTTTGTCGTGTTTTGCCCTTTGTGATCTTTCCTGCACATCGCCCTGTTCCGCCTTATATTCGCTATTTAGGCAAAGTGTTACCGGGTGCAATGTTTGGAATGTTGGTGGTGTATTGCTACAAAAATATTGATTTTTCCACCGCCTATTTTGGCGCGCCCGATTTTATTGCGGGAGCGGTGGTTTTAGGCTTACATTTTTGGAAAAAGAATATGTTTTTGTCGATGATCGCAGGCACGGCATTGTATATGTTTTTAGTGCAAGCTGTTTTTGTGCATTAACATTGAATTTTTTATTTTTCTTGCTGTCTGAGTGTAGACAATATATTCATAGACATTTCCTTAAGGATTTTATCTTGGAGAAGATAATGAAAAAAACAAATTTATTTTTAACCACCTTATTTGCAAGTGCAACTGTATTATTAGCAGGTTGTTCAGATCCTAAACCTACTACATCAGCGAAGGCACAAGCGCCTGCAACTGAGCAAACTGCAGAGCAAAAAGCCCCATCCGTGGTGGAAAAATCAACGCAGTCTTCTGGCTTTGTTCAGCACGTAAAAGGCAAAATTACAGGGTATGATTTTGACTCTTATAAATTCCCAGGCAAAAAAGGGGAAGTATTAACATTAACGTTAGATACCAAGGGCGATGCTGAAGCGTTCTTATTCGGTTATGATGATTATAGTTATGGCGAGTCATTCACTTTGCCTGAAACCACAGAATACGAAGTGCGTGTTGCTCAACCGCGTAACTCAGCAAGAAAGGATAAAAGTGCTGAATATGATTTAACCATTGAGGTTAAATAATCGTAGTTATCTATCCTTGCTAAGGCTGATCACACTGATCAGCCTTTTCTTTTTGTTGCAATGCTAAGTATTGTTCTAATAGTTCAATGGCTTCCAAACAACGTGCGCGGCGTTGTTGGGTGTGTGCGATGAGCTGTTGGAGCCGTTGTTTTTCCAATTCTTCTTGGGCTTGAAAATACTGATCTTGTTGCTGCTCAATTTTTGCATTTAAGGCTTGCAGGGCTTCGTAATATTTTTCTAAGCGTTCTCTTGGTGGCAGGCGATGAATGGCGTGTTGTTGCTTATCCTTAGCGGTGAGCGGCGCTTTTGTGGGATTACGCTGCGTTGTTTTTCTTGATTTCTGTTGTTTTATGGCATCTAGCAAGGCTTGTAATTGGGCAAGCAGTTTTTCGCTATAAAATTGACATTGAGCCTGTTCGTTTTCTTGCAAACGTGCGATTTGAGCAAGGGTGTTGTCTAATTCGGCGCGATAAAATTTGAATAGCTGGAAATCTTCACTAAATAAAGTGCGGTCAAATTTTGCATAAATTTTCTCAGTATCAGGCATTGGATATTGCTGATAACATTGCGTAATTTTTTGGCGTAACGCTTGAATGAGTTGAGTTTTGTTCATTTTTCCGTTCAATATTGATTTAGTGAGATTGGGTAGCGCGGAAATTATCGCATAAAAAAGGACATCTTGTGATGTCCTTTTTCTGTCTATCTTCTATCTAACATTGCTTATAAATACATTGCAGCCAACCAGCCGAAAATAATTAATGGAATGTTGTAGTGAATAAAGGTCGGCACGACAGAATCCCAAATGTGATCGTGTTTGCCGTCCATATTCAAGCCTGATGTTGGGCCGAGTGTGGAGTCGGAAGCTGGGGAGCCTGCATCACCGAGTGCGGCGGCCACGCCTACGATGGAAACCGTGGCTAATGGGCTAAATCCAAGGGTTAAACACAGTGGCACATAAATTGAGGTGATGATTGGCACCGTAGAGAAAGAGGATCCGATCCCCATTGTGATAAACAAGCCCACAATTAACATTAATAATGCGGCTAATCCTTTGTTGTCTGCGCCTAAGCCTTGGCTGAATGTGTCCACTAATTGGGTTACGCCGCCAGTGGCGTTAATCACCGCAGCAAAGCCTGATGCAGCAATCATCACAAAGCCGATCATTGCCATTAGGCGTAAGCCTTGTTGGAAAATATCGTTACTTTCTTTCAATTTGAAAATGCCACAAACAGCGAAAATGATTAAACCTGCTAAACCGCCGATAATGGTGGAATCAGTGAAAAGTTGTAAACCGAAAGTAACCACAATCGCAACAATGCTGGCGATAACGTGGAACGGTTTGATGTTCGCAATATGCTGTTCAATTTCTTGCGTGCTAAGGTTGTTGTCTGAAACGGCATATTCTCTTGGTTTGCGATAAGTGATGAACACGGCGGTGAGTAAACCTAAAATCATTCCAATCACCGGTAGCATCATTGCAAGGGAAACTTCGCCAACGCTGGTATGTAAGCCGAGCGGCGCGCCCACTTGGTTGATATTTTTTACCAAAATACTTTCGATAAAGATTTTTCCGAATCCCACTGGCAAGAGCATATAAGTAGCGGTTAAACCGAATGTCAGCACACAAGCCACGGCGCGGCGGTCAATTTTCAATTTATTGAAAATGGCGAGCAGTGGTGGGATCACAATAGGAATAAAGGCGATATGCACAGGCAATAAGTTTTGTGATGAAATAGAGAAAATCACCAACACTGCCAAAATGAAATATTTAAATGTCGCCATTGAAAGCCCGTTTGGCGAATGGCCGAGTTTTTGGATCACTTTGAAAGCAAGCAAATCGGTAATGCCTGATTTAGAAATTGCCACAGCAAATGCACCTAAAATAGCGTAGTTCATCGCCACTTCAGCGCCGCCGCCTAAGCCACCCGTAAAGGTTTGAATGGTTTCGCTCATTGTTAAATTGCTGCATAAGCCTGCGGTTAGCGCGGAAATGATCAAAGCAATCACCACGTTAATGCGCAATAAACTTAACGCAAGCAATACAATGATAGAAATCACAACAGGATTGGAAAGTAACATTGCATTGTCCTTATTTAAGAGAAAAAGAAAGTTTATAAAAAAATTACCGCACTTATTCTGTTATTTGATGGGGAAAACCACCTAATTGTTTGAGATGATTTACCATATAACAGAATAATTCTGCGGTGCGTTCTGTATCATATAAAGCGGAATGCGCTTGTTTATGATCAAAAGGAATGTTCGCCGCTTGGCAGGCTTTCACCAGTACCGTTTGACCGAACATAAATCCGCTTAATGTGGCGGTGTCAAACATTCCAAAAGGGTGGAATGGATTGCGTTTGGCTTGCACGCGCTCAGCCGCCGCCATTAAGAAACTTTGGTCGAAAGTGGCATTATGCGCCACGATAATGGAACGTTGGCATTCCGCTTGTTTTTGTGCTTGACGCACCATTTTGAATAATTCACTAATGGCGATATTTTCCGAAATCGCACCACGCAAGGGGTTATCAATATCAATGCCGTTAAATTTGAGTGAATCAGGATTGATATTCGCCCCTTCAAAAGGTTGAATATGAAAATGGCACTTTTGATCGGGTAATAAGAACCCATTTTCGTCCATTTTTACCGTAATAGCGGCGATTTCAAGTAACGCATCAGTTTTTGCGTTAAAGCCTGCGGTTTCTACATCAATAATCACGGGCAAGTAGCCACGAAAGCGGTTTTTCAGCAAATTATAATTAATGGGTTCGCTTGTTGTCATAACATTATGGACTATCAGATCAAAGGTGAGATAAAAAGTGCGGTGTAAAATTTGCGAAAATTTCCACCGCGCTTTTTAACAAATTATTTTAGCTTAGTTGCCTAATCCAGCTTGCGCATTTTTATTTTCGATAAACTCGATTTTGTAACCATCAGGATCTTCCACGAAGGCAATCACTGTTTTGCCACCTTTTACTGGACCCGGCTCACGAGTAACTTTTCCGCCTGCTTGGCGAACGGCTTCGCAAGTGGCATAAATATCGTCCACGCCGATAGCGATATGCCCATAAGCATTGCCAAGATCGTATTCGTGCACGCCCCAGTTGTAGGTTAATTCAAGCACAGAAGCTTTGTCTTCATCGTCATAACCTAAAAAAGCAAGGGTATATTTATATTCTGGGTTTTCGCTGGTGCGTAATAAACGCATTCCTAACACATCTTGATAAAATTTAATCGAACGATCTAAATCGCCCACGCGTAACATTGTATGTAAAATTCGCATAATCATCTCCAATCATCAGAAAATTCTAGGCATTATGCCATAGTCAGGGGTAAAAAGCATTACAGAGTTTTGCTTAAAACAAGGCTTATTTTTGCGTGTAATCGCGTGCGCCAAAAATTGCTGTGCCAATGCGAACCATTGTTGAACCACATTCAATGGCGGCAGTTAAATCGTCTGACATTCCCATTGAAAGGGTGTCAATTTGGCATTCAGGCAGCGCACGTTTAAGCTGCTCGAAAAGCTGCTGCATTTGCATAAAGGCTTGTTTTTGTTGATGAATATCATCTGTTGGCGCAGGAATTGCCATTAACCCACGCAAACATAAGTGCGGTAGATTTTTGATGTGTTTTGCCAAATCCAGCATTTCCGCAGGTTGAATGCCTGATTTACTGCTTTCATCGCTAATATTAATTTGAATCAGCACATTCAACGGTTTTTTGTAGTGGGGACGCTGATCATTAAGACGATCGGCAATCTTGGCGCGATCAAGGGTTTGTATCCAATCAAAATGTTCCGCCACTAAACGGGTTTTGTTTGATTGCAACGGCCCGATGAAATGCCATTCGAGATCGAAACCTTGCCCCTCAAAATGCTGGATTTTTTCTACCCCCTCTTGCACATAGTTTTCGCCAAATTGACGTTGTCCCGCTTGGTAGGCAGTCAAAATGGCTTCTACGGGCTTGGTTTTGCTCACCGCCAATAGAGTGATATCCGTGTTGGCTCGCTGAGCTTGCTCGCACGCTTGTTGGATTTGTGTTTGCACCTGTTGTAAATTTTGTTGAATGGTCATTGCTGGTTTACCTATATCCTATGAAGTTTCGCATTATTTTAACAAAATCATTCTATATTATTCATTTTCTGTTTGACAAGGCGTGAAAATTTCGGTATTTCTAACACCATCATTTTTTGTTAGGAAAATCACAACAATGCAACGCACAATGGCAATTATTACCACCACCATTATTACCATTACGATGAATGGGGCGGGTTAGTGCGTTAAAAACAGGATCACAGAAAACCCGCATTACAAAGTGCGGGTTTTTTTATAAGCATTTTTTGCATTCACAACATTTATACTGAGGAGAATTTCTATGCGAGTATTAAAATTTGGTGGCACTTCGCTGGCAAATCCAGAACGTTTTTCACAAGCGGCACGGCTGATCGAAAAAGCCCATTTGGAAGAGCAAGCCGCTGGCGTGTTATCGGCCCCCGCTAAGATCACCAATTATCTTGTCGCCCTTTCTGAAAAAGCAAGCCAAAACCTACCAACTGATACCGATTTTAATCAAGCACTTGAAATTTTCTATACCATTATTAATGGCTTATATGCCGAAAGTGAAAATTTTGATCTCGCAGGCTGTAAAGCCGTGATTGACGCAGAATTTGCCCAAATTGCAGAGTTATTAGCAGAAATTCGTGCCAAAGGCGTGCTGGACGATGCGATAAAAGCCACCATTGATTGCCGTGGGGAAAAATTATCCATTGCAATGATGAAAGCGTGGTTTGAAACTCGTGGCTACCAAGTTACGGTGATCAACCCTGTAGAAAAACTTTTAGCTCAGGGCGGTTATTTAGAATCTTCTGTGGATATTGAAGAATCCACCAAACGTATTGATGTGGCAAGTATTCCAAAAAATAACGTAGTGTTAATGGCAGGGTTCACAGCTGGTAATGATAAAGGTGAGTTGGTCTTATTAGGGCGTAACGGCTCAGATTATTCTGCGGCTTGTTTAGCGGCTTGTTTAAATGCGTCAGTGTGCGAAATTTGGACAGATGTGGACGGCGTATTTACCTGTGATCCACGCCTTGTGCCTGATGCGCGTTTATTGCCAAGTCTTTCTTACCGTGAAGCAATGGAACTTTCTTATTTCGGGGCGAAAGTGATTCACCCACGCACCATTGGGCCATTAGCACAAGCCAATATTCCTTGCTTAATTAAAAATACAGGCAATCCAGATGCCAAAGGCTCAATTATCGACAGCAATGCGCAATCAGAACAATTACAAGTAAAAGGGATCACCAACCTTGATAATTTGGCGATGTTTAATGTGTCAGGGCCGGGAATGCAAGGAATGGTGGGAATGGCCGCTCGCGTGTTCTCTACAATGTCAAAAGCTGGCGTTTCGGTGATTTTAATTACCCAATCTTCTTCTGAATACAGCATTAGTTTCTGTGTGCCAGTGAAAGCGGCAGAGGTGGCAAAAAATGCGTTGGAAGTGGAATTTGCCCAAGAACTGAAAAACCAAGATTTAGAAGAAATCGAAGTGATCAAAGATCTTTCCATCATCTCCGTAGTGGGCGAGGGAATGCGTCAAGCGAAAGGGATTGCTGCCCATTTCTTCTCCGCATTAGCACAGGCGAATATCAGCATTGTAGCGATTGCACAAGGATCTTCTGAGCGTTCTATTTCTGCCGTAGTGCCACAAAATAAAGCCATTGAAGCGGTGAAAGCAACGCACCAAGCTCTTTTTAATAACAAAAAAGTGGTGGACATTTTTCTCGTTGGGGTAGGTGGCGTAGGGAGTGAATTAATTGAGCAGGTAAAAAATCAGCGAGATTATTTAGCAAAAAAGGACATTGAGATCCGCGTTTGTGCCATTGCAAACTCAAATAAAATGTTACTTGATGCCAATGGCTTAAATCTGGATCACTGGCAAGAAGATTTGGAAAATGCCACACAGCCTTCAGACTTTGATGTGTTGCTTTCTTTCATTAAATTGCACCACGTTGTAAACCCTGTATTTGTGGATTGCACATCAGCGGAAAGTGTTGCTGGCTTGTATGCGCGTGCTTTAAGCGAGGGCTTCCACGTGGTAACGCCAAACAAAAAAGCCAACACCAGAGAACTCGAGTACTATAATTTATTGCGTGAAAATGCGCGTAAAAGCCAACATAAATTCTTGTATGAAACTAATGTGGGCGCAGGCTTGCCAGTGATTGAAAACTTGCAAAATTTATTAGCCGCCGGGGATGAATTAATCCGCTTTAGTGGCATTTTATCTGGCTCACTTTCCTTTATTTTTGGTAAGTTGGAAGAAGGACTATCGCTTTCAGAAGTTACCGCATTAGCCCGTGAAAAAGGCTTTACTGAACCTGATCCTCGTGATGATCTTTCAGGACAAGATGTGGCGCGTAAATTGCTTATTTTAGCCCGTGAAGCTGGCTTACAATTAGAATTAAGCGATGTGGAAGTAGAGGGCGTGTTGCCAAAAGGTTTTGCGGAAGGAAAATCAGTGAACGAATTTATGGCAATGTTGCCACAGCTTGATGCAGAATTTAAAGCGCGCGTGGAAAAAGCGAAAGCAGAGGGCAAAGTACTGCGTTATGTTGGACAAATTGAAAACGGAAAATGCAAAGTGTCGATTGTAGAGGTAGGGCAAGATGATCCACTGTATAAAGTAAAAAATGGTGAAAATGCCTTAGCATTCTACACCCGCTACTATCAGCCAATCCCATTATTATTGCGTGGTTATGGCGCAGGAAATGCGGTAACTGCGGCAGGGATCTTCGCCGATATTTTAAGAACATTACATAATTAAGGAGCATTTATGTTACGAATTTACGCCCCTGCATCTAGTGCGAATATCAGCGTGGGCTTTGATACATTGGGGGCGGCGGTGTCCCCAATTGATGGCTCATTATTGGGCGATGTGGTGCAAGTGGAGGCAATCAGCCAAGGCTTTGAGCTAGAAAGTGCGGGCTATTTTGTGCGTAAATTGCCAAAAGAACCGCAAAAAAATATTGTGTATCAAGCCTATGTGCTTTTTAGTGAACGCTTAAAATTACGCAACGGCACCGTGAAGCCGCTGCGTTTAACGCTAGAAAAAAATATGCCTATTGGCTCAGGCTTAGGCTCAAGTGCCTGTTCTATTGTGGCTGCTTTAGTGGCGTTAAATAAATTCCACGATGAACCTTTTTCCAAAATGGAATTATTGGAAATGATGGGCGAACTGGAAGGGCGTATTTCAGGCTCAATTCATTATGATAATGTTGCCCCTTGTTATTTAGGTGGGGTGCAATTAATGGTACAATCGCTCGGCAATATTTGTCAGCAGTTGCCATTTTTTGATAACTGGTATTGGGTGTTGGCATACCCGGGTATTGAGGTTTCTACCTCAGAAGCGCGAGCCATTTTGCCGAAGAGCTACACTCGTCAAGATGTAATTACACACGGCCGTCATTTAGGCAGTTTCGTTCACGCGTGCCATACGCAACAAGAAGCTTTGGCCGCCTATATGATGAAAGACGTGATTGCAGAGCCTTATCGTGAAGCACTATTACCAAATTTCGCTGAAGTTAAACAAGCGGTACGCGATCTTGGCGCACTGGCTTCTGGCATTTCAGGCTCAGGCCCAACAATGTTCGCCATCGCACCAGATTTAAACACCGCCAGCAAAGTGGCCACCTATTTGGAAAACCATTATCTACAAAACAACGAAGGCTTCGTCCACGTTTGTAAAGTAGATAACCAAGGCGCAAGAGAATTGGGTTAATGAGAACATTGAACCCCATATAAATTGCCTGAATGGAAATAAAATTTTTAGAAAAGTAACGCCTGAACGCAGCGTAGCGAGTATGGGCTTACTTTTCGTTAAGAAAATTTTATTGGAATGAAGATAAGCAATTTATTTGGGTTCCCTTTTCTTTGCTTCCTTTCTTTTGGGTAAGCAAAAGAAAGGAAGTCGCTCAACGAGCGAAACCCGTTATCAACCACAAAGATAAAAGATTTTAACCAAAGAACTTTAAACAGAGAATATTAACCAACCCCAAACGGAACAACTATGAATTTATACAACATCAAACACCCCGAAGAACAAGTCAATTTCGCCCAAGCAGTACGCCAAGGGCTAGGCAAAGATCAAGGGCTATTTTTCCCTGAAATTATCCCGCACTTAGATAACATTGATGCCTTGCTTGAGCTACCTTTGGTTGAGCGTAGCGAGAAAATTCTAGGGGCATTAATTGGTGATGAAATTCCAGCGGATAAACTGGCTCAACTGGTAAAAAATGCTTTTACATTCCCTGCACCAGTAGAAAAAGTGGCAGATCATATTTACGCCTTAGAATTATTCCACGGCCCAACTCTTGCCTTTAAAGATTTTGGCGGACGCTTTATGGCACAAGCTCTTGCAGCCGTTCGTGGCGATGGCAAAATCACCATTTTAACGGCAACATCAGGGGATACTGGTGCTGCAGTGGCGCACGCATTCTATGGTTTAGAAAACATCGATGTGGTGATTTTATATCCAAAAGGTAAAATCAGCCCATTACAAGAAAAATTATTCTGCACCCTAGGTGGGAATATCCGTACTGTTGCCATTAACGGCGATTTTGATGATTGCCAAGCCTTGGTTAAACAAGCGTTTGATGATGCGGAGCTTCGCCAAGCGATTGGCTTAAATTCAGCTAACTCTATTAATATCAGCCGTTTATTAGCACAGGTTTGTTATTATTTTGAAGCGGTAGCACAACTGCCAAAAGCAGAGCGTGAAAATATTGTGGTTTCTGTGCCAAGCGGTAACTTTGGTAATCTCACCGCAGGGTTAATTGCCAAAACAATGGGCTTACCGATTAAACGTTTTATCGCCGCAACTAATGCGAACGACACTGTGCCACGTTATTTAAGCACTGGCGAATGGGCGCCAAATGACACCGTTGCGACTTTATCAAATGCAATGGACGTAAGCCGCCCGAACAACTGGCCACGCGTGGAAGAATTATTTAAACGCAACGGTTGGGCATTATCAGAATTACATTCAGCAGCAATGAATGATGAGCAGACAGAACAAACATTGCGTGCAATGAATGAACTGGGCTATTTATGCGAACCGCACGGCGCGATTGCCTACGGCGTATTAAAAGCAGATTTGCAACCGGGGGAAACAGGTTTATTCCTTTGCACCGCACACCCGGCAAAATTCAAAGAAAGCGTAGAGCGAATTTTATCCACCGAATTACCATTGCCAGAAGCTTTGGATAAACACAACAAATTGCCATTGCTTTCAGATGAAATGGATAATGATTTTGCAACGTTAAAGGCGTATTTGTTGAAGTAAAGATGCAAGAAGTGAAGTAGGGTGGGCTTTAGCCCACCGTTAGGAAACATTTCGTTACACGGTGGGCTAAAGCCCACCCTACGGAGCATTTAGATAAATTTTATATCAGTATAATGAATATATAGGGGCGGGCCGGTGTGTCCGCCCGTTGGCTAATTAAAGAACATAGGACAAAAAATGATTACAGTTTATGGCATTAAAAATTGCGATACGGTGAAAAAAGCCTTGAAATGGTTGGCGGATAATGGCATTGAACATCGTTTGCACGATTATCGTGTAGATGGCTTGGATAAGGCTTGGTTGGAAAAGGCTGAAAACCAATTTGGGTGGGAAAATTTAGTTAATAAACGCAGTACGACTTGGCGTAATTTAACTGATGAAGTGAAAAAAAATCTGTCAAAAAGCACCGCACTTGAGGTGTTATTTGAACAGCCAACGTTGATTAAACGCCCGATTATTTTACAAGATAACATTGCGTTAATCGGCTTTGATGCCACCGCATACGATCAAGCTTTTGGTAAGTAAAAAAGGTTAAGCAATGAAAGAAACAATCGTTACTTTAGCGCAACAGCTGATCCAACGTCCTTCGATTAGCCCTGATGATCAAGGTTGTCAAAAACTGATTGCTGATCGTTTAGAAAAACTCGGTTTTCAAATTGAGTGGTTGCCTTTTAATGATACGTTAAATTTATGGGCAAAGCACGGCTCAACAGGCCCTGTGGTGGCTTTTGCTGGGCATACCGATGTTGTGTCAGTGGGCGATGAGAGCCAATGGCAATATCCCCCGTTTTCAGCCCAAATTGTCGATGATATGTTGTATGGTCGTGGTGCGGCGGATATGAAAGGCTCGCTGGCTGCAATGGTTGTGGCGGCAGAAAATTATGTGAAAGCTAACCCGAATCACGCTGGGACGATTGCCTTGCTCATTACTTCCGATGAAGAAGCGGCGGCAAAAGATGGCACAGTGCGGGTAGTGGAAACCCTAATGGCACGCGGTGAGCCGATTGATTATTGTTTGGTTGGCGAGCCTTCGAGTGCTGAGAAATTGGGCGATGTGGTGAAAAATGGTCGTCGTGGTTCCATTACAGGCAATCTGTATATTCAAGGTGTGCAAGGACACGTTGCTTACCCACATTTAGCCGATAATCCTGTTCATAAATCCGTTGATTTCCTAAAAGAATTAACCACTTACCAATGGGATCAGGGCAATGAATTCTTCCCGCCAACCAGTTTGCAGATTGCTAATATTCAAGCTGGTACAGGCAGTAATAATGTAATCCCAGGGGAGCTTTATGTACAGTTTAATTTGCGTTATTGCACCGAAGTAACAGACGAG
Source organism: Avibacterium avium (assembly GCF_900454535.1). Classification (GTDB taxonomy): domain Bacteria; phylum Pseudomonadota; class Gammaproteobacteria; order Enterobacterales; family Pasteurellaceae; genus Avibacterium; species Avibacterium avium. The sequence goes on along the minus strand of NZ_UGSP01000001.1, from coordinate 1,810,256 downwards.
CTAATCAAGCAAACCGTAGAACAAATGCTGAAAAAACATCAGCTTGATTATCGTATTGAATGGAATTTATCGGGCAAGCCATTTTTAACAAAACCGGGTAAACTGGTGAATGCCGTGGTGGATAGTCTTGAAAAAATTGCCAAAATTACCCCCGCACTTGAAACAGGCGGTGGCACCTCAGACGGACGTTTTATTGCCTTAATGGGCGCAGAAGTAGTGGAACTTGGGCCGTTAAATGCCACAATCCATAAAGTCAATGAATGTGTAAGTTGCCAAGATCTTGCTACGCTAGGCGAAGTGTATCAGCAAATGCTCGTGAATTTATTAGATAAGGACACCGAATGAAAAGCCCATTTAACGCAGCGACACTGACGGGAAAATCCCGTGAGCATTTAGTGGCGTTGCCTTGCCCTTTTTCTCATCAGCATTTCCTTGAAGCCAATGCGTTAAAAGCGTTTCAAGGCTTGCAACAAAGTGCGGTGAAAAATGGCTTTAATTTACAGCCTGCGAGTAGCTTTCGTGATTTCCAACGTCAGCAAATGATCTGGAATGATAAATTTGCTGGCAAGCGTAAAGTGCATAATGATGAAGGACAAGCGCTTGATTTATCCTGTTGTTCTGATTGGGAAAAATGCCAAGGCATTTTACGTTGGTCAGCCTTACCGGGGGGGAGCCGTCATCATTGGGGAACGGAAGTGGATATTTTTGATCCTGATTTATTGCCGGCAGATCAAAAATTACAACTTGAGCCTTGGGAATATGGTGAGAAAGGCTATTTTTTTGAGCTGAGTGAATGGATAAAAGAAAATGTGCAAAAGTTTGATTTTTACTTCCCTTTTGCACAAATGCCAGAACGTCTAAATATTGGTTATGAGCCTTGGCATATTAGTTATTTACCAATGGCTGAGCTTGCTCGCTCGCATTTCAATCCTGAAATTTTAGTGCAAGCTTGGCAAGATCAAGATGTAGCAGGCAAGGCAACATTAATCAAGCAATTGCCTGAAATTTTTGAACGATTTTTTATTTAGAAGGAAAATAAAATGAGTGAAAAACGTTTTTTTCCACAAAGTATCTCTGCATTATTACAGTGGGTGCTGAATATTTCTCTCTTGGTGCTTGCGCTGATTTTGGTCGTGTTTTTAGCGAAAGAAACTTATGGTTTAGCCCTTGTATTATTTGAGCAATCAAAAGAGGCCTCTTATTTGTTGGTGGAAAAAATTGTGGTGTATTTTCTTTATTTTGAGTTTTTAGCCTTGATTGTGAAATATTTCAAAACCGATTATCATTTTCCACTGCGTTATTTTTTATATATCGGGATCACCGCAATGGTGCGTTTAATCATTGTGGATCATTCCAGCCCAGTAAATACCTTGCTTTTTTCTGGATCGATTTTGCTAATGGTGATCGCGTTATTCTTGGTTAGCTCCGATCGCCTGAAGAAAAGTTAGCCGATTTTTCACAGGTTTTGTGAACAAGGTCAAATTTTTCAACAAAGATCAGAAAAATTACATTTTTTTTTGTAAAAAACTGGCGTATTCTTAGCAAAATTTTATACGAGGAAAAATGATGTCCGACTTACAGCAATTTACCCAACAGGATATTGAAATTATCAAGGAAGAACCGCTTTATAACGGTTTTTTTAATTTAAAGAAAGTCTATTTTAAACATAAGCTGTTTGCTGGCGGTGAAAGCGGTGTAGTAACCCGTGAATTGCTGGTGAAAGGCGCAGCTTCTGTGGTGGTGGCTTATGATCCTGATGCCGACAGCGTGGTGATGGTGGAGCAGGTGCGCATCGGTGCTTATAACCCGCAGCTTAGCCAATCCCCTTGGTTGTTAGAACTGATCGCAGGTATGGTGGAAGAAGGTGAGCAGCCCGATGAAGTGGCGCAACGTGAAAGCCAAGAAGAAGCAGGCGTACAAGTAGAACATCTGCGTGAAGTGATGAGCTTTTGGGACAGCCCTGGTGGTATTGTTGAGCGCATTCATTTATTTGTCGGCAAAGTAGATAGCCAAAAAGCACAGGGTATTCACGGCTTGGCCGATGAAAATGAAGATATTCGCGTTCACGTTATTCCGCGTCAAACTGCTTACGAGTGGGTTTGTAATGGCAAGATTGATAATGGCTTAGCGGTAACAGGCTTGCTGTGGCTACAATTAAATTACCTTTCTTTACAAAAGGAATGGTCAAAAATGTGAACTGGATCGAATTTTTAATCAAAATTTAAGGGCGGAATATGATCCGCTTAGCATTTTTCGGATTTTTATAATGCAATTTTTTTTCAAATCCGTAAGTTATTAATGTCTTTTGCATTTATTTTGACAAAGAGGAGAAGGTATTTTGATCGATACTTATACACATTCAACAAACGAAGACGTTGTACGTTTGATTCAGATCACAGATCCTCACTTATTTAATGATGAAAATGGAGAATTACTAGGGATTAATACGCAGGCTAGTTTTAATCAAGTCTTGGAGGAAATTAAACAAAGTGAGTTCAATTACGATCTTGTGCTAGCCACAGGCGATTTAGTGCAAGATAGCAGTAATGAAGGCTATCTAAGATTTTGTCAAAGCGTACAAAAACTAGGCAAAACCGTATTTTGGATACCAGGCAACCACGATTTTCAGCCGAAAATGTTTGAGATACTCAATCATAATAATGGACAGTTAAGTCCAGCGAAGCATCTTTTATTGGGTGAACATTGGCAGATTATTATGCTTGATAGTCAAGTATCTGGTGTTCCACACGGACAATTAGAACCTGCGCAGTTAGATTTTTTAGTGGAAAAATTAAAGGCATATCCACAACGTTATGCGTTAATTGTGCTGCACCACCATATTTTATCGACTAATTCTGCTTGGTTGGATCAGCATAATTTACGCAACGCCTTAGAACTTGCCAATGTGCTATTGCCATTTAAGAATGTCAAGGGGATTTTGTACGGCCATATTCATCAAGCGGTTGATAGTCAATGGCAAGGCTATCAAGTAATGGCTACCCCGTCCACCAGCATTCAATTTAAGCCAGATAGTAATACTTTTGCGCTAGACACATTACAGCCGGGCTGGCGCGAGTTAGAGCTATATTCTGATGGCCAAATCAAAACTCGTGTTAAACGTATTACGCAAAAACAATTTTTGCCAAATATGTTAAGTGAAGGCTACTAAACAGAAAAAAGTGCGGTAATTTTTACCGCACTTTTTTGTTGTCTAGCGTTCTTAAATTCTTAAATATTATATAATCTTTATATATTATGTCATTTTGTTCTATAATTGGGGTAGATTTTTTATTCAAAAATCATTAAGTTAAAGATTGTTGATTTTTTGTTAATAACCTAGATGAGGTAAGATATGACAGTAGCGAAAACTCCACCCAAGGGAAGTAAGTTTCTACGAACCGTTGAATGGCTAGGGAATGCCCTGCCTCACCCCGTAACATTATTTGTTATTTTAATTACTTTATTATTGCTCGCTTCCGCATTAGGGGAGTATTTTGGCATTTCTGCATTAGATCCTCGTCCTGAGGGCGCCAAAGGCCGTAGTGCTGATGGAGTCATCTATGTGGTGAGTTTGCTAAACCAAGAAGGGTTAATCAAAATTCTCACTAATTTAGTTAAAAACTTTACCAACTTTGCGCCACTTGGTACGGTGTTAGTAGCGATGCTTGGTGTGGGTATTGCGGAGAAATCAGGTTTAATTTCTGCGGCAATGCGTTTGGTTGTATTAAAAGCACCACGCAAACTCACCACATTAGCGGTAGTTTTTGCTGGGATTATGTCGAATATGGCGGCGGAATTAGGTTACTTGGTGCTTATCCCATTAGCGGCGATTATTTTCCATTCTTTAGGACGCCACCCATTAGCAGGTCTGGCTGCTGCTTTTGCAGGGGTATCGGGCGGCTATTCTGCCAACTTGCTATTAGGTACCATCGATCCATTATTAGCTGGGATTACGCAACAAGCAGCGCAAATAATTGATCCGAATTATACGGTAGGCGCAGAAGCTAATTGGTATTTTATGTTTGTTAGTACGTTCATCATTGCGATTATTGGTTATCTTATTACAGAAAAAGTGGTTGAACCACAACTTGGTGAATACAAAGGTTCATTAAGTCAAGATGAAATTGATGAACAACGCTCAGCTAGCGTTACTCCGCTAGAACGCAAAGGGCTATTGTTTGCTGGTTTAGCTTTCTTAGTCTGCTGCGTATTACTTGCGTTAAGCGTTGTGCCAGAAAATGGTATTTTGCGTAATCCAACCACAGGCTTAGTGACGGGTTCCCCATTCTTAAAATCTATTGTTGTATTTATCTTCGTATTATTTGCCATTCCGGGGATTGTTTATGGAGTAGTGGTAAAAACAATCCGTAGCGATAAAGATGTCGTCAATGCAATGGCAGAAATAATGAGTTCATTAGGCCTTTATTTAGTAATTATTTTCTTTGCTGCGCAATTTATCGCTTTCTTTAGCTGGACGAATATTGGTCAAATCATCGCAGTGAAAGGTGCGAATTTCTTAAATGAATTGGGCTTACACGGCGGTTTATTATTTATCGGCTTTATCCTAATTTGTGCGTTTATTAACTTAATGATTGGCTCGGCTTCAGCGCAATGGGCAGTAACCGCACCGATTTTTGTGCCAATGTTAATGCTAGCAGGTTATGCACCAGAAGTGATTCAAGCTGCATATCGAATTGGGGATTCTGTTACCAACATTATCACACCAATGATGAGCTATTTCGGCTTGATTATGGCCACAGTGATTAAATATAGAAAAGATGCGGGCGTGGGAACTATTGTTTCAATGATGTTACCTTATTCTATTGCATTCTTAATTGCTTGGTCAGCCTTGTTCTTCGTATGGGTATTTGTCTTTGGCTTACCTGTTGGCCCAGGTTCTGCCACTTACTATACGCCTTAATCGTAACAAGTGCGGTGATTTTTCACCGCACTTTTTTGTTTAAAAATGTGATCTAGATCGCTAATTTCATTAATCTTTGTTTACAATTTTTTTACATTTCCATATATTGCTTGAGAAACGATTGATTATTCATCGTTTTTCCTTTTTATCCTATGCTATGGAGGTCTGATTTATGGATAGCGCAACGCTACTCCCTCTTGTGGGTATTCCCATTGTCGTTATCGGGTTTGCTTTACGTTTTAACCCCCTGCTTGTGGTGGTTGCCGCAGGCTTAGCCACAGGTTTAGTGGTGGGAATGGATTTTGGTTTGTTGCTAGAAACCTTCGGTGAGAAATTCATCAACAGCCGTTCTCTTGCCACATTTCTACTTATTTTGCCGGTTATTGGATTATTAGAATATTACGGCTTGAAAGAACGCGCTCAGGCTTGGGTGGCGAAAATGGCAAGTGTTACTTCAGCACGCATTTTAATGCTTTATTTTGTTATGCGTGAAGCCACCGCCGCATTAGGTTTGATGTCTTTAGGGGGACACGCACAAACCGTACGTCCTTTGCTTGCACCGATGACAGAAGGGGCTGCGGTCAATAAATATGGTGATTTACCACAACATATTCGCGATAAAATCAAAGCCCATTCCGCCGCCTGCGACAATATTGCCGTATTTTTTGGAGAAGATATTTTTATTGCCTTTGGTGCGGTATTGCTGATTGATGCTTTCTTGAAAGAAAACGGTATCACCAACGTAGAACCGTTACACATTGGATTATGGGCAATTCCAACGGCGATTGCTGCATTAGTGATTCATATGTTCCGCCTTGTACGCCTTGATGCGAGTATTCATCGTGATGTGTTGGCGTGGCAAGCCCAAACAGGTAAAGCAACAGAGGAGGCGAGCAAATGACCTTAATCAGCATTAATTCCGTTTATTATTTAATTGGCATTATTGTGATGATGCTCGTGGTAATGACCTTGCGTGATAAAGCAAATGCTAAACGATTTACCACCGCACTTTTCTGGTTCTTATTTGGCAGCATTTTCTTATTTAGTGATCTTATGATCGCCACCTTAGGAAAAGCGCTTACTTACCGTATTGTTGGTGCCGTTGTAATCGTTATTGCGCTATTGGCTGGACTTGGCTTAGTGGGCAAAGGGGAATACCCAATGGCTACCGATGAGCAACGCGAAGCCTCATCAAATAAATTGAAAAACTGGTTATTCTTACCTGCAGTATTAATTCCTGTGGTAACAGTGATCGGAACGATCTTCCTGAAAGGCGTATCCATCGGTGGCGTATTCTTGCTTGATCAAAAATATCTCACCCTTGCTGCATTATGCTTAGCTTGTATCACCGCGTTATTAGTCGGCTGGAAACTCACAGGCGGTTCACCATTGCAAGCGGTAAGCCAATCTAGACGTTTAGTGGACACCATTGGCTGGGCAGCAATTTTACCGCAAATGTTGGCAATGTTAGGCGGTGTATTTGTGGCAGCGAACACTGGGGAATCGGTGCAAAAAGTGGTGAGCTTGTTTATCGATCCAAATAATCGTTTCTTACTCGTTGCCACTTATTGCTTAGGAATGGCGCTCTTCACAATGATTATGGGTAACGCCTTTGCTGCTTTCCCTGTGCTGAGTGCGGGGATTGCCTTGCCGTTTTTAGTGACAATGCACAATGCTGATCCAGCACCATTGTTTGCGATTGGTATGTATGCGGGCTATTGCGGTACATTAATGACTCCAATGGCAGCAAACTTTAATATCGTGCCTGCCGCATTGTTAGAATTAAAAGATAAATATCAAGTGATCAAAGTGCAGATTCCTTCTGCGGTATCTATTTTGATCGCCAATATTATTCTGATGTATTTCATTATTTTTTAAGGAGCAAGTATGAAACTCACTCAACAACAGGCGACTGAATTTGCCAATATGCCCTTGCAATTTTTACGTCAAGAATACCCAAATCATATAATGCACCTGCTTAATTCTGAAGCCGATGTGCAATCACCGCGTCAGCTACACCCGATTTTTTACGGTTGTTTTGACTGGCATTCCGCGGTACACGGTTATTGGCTTTTATTACGCTGTGTAAAAATTTATCCTAATTTAGACAGCAAAGCGGAGATCGAAAAATTATTCGCCGAACATTTCACAGCGGAAAATGTAGCGCACGAGTTGGCTTATTTTCACGCACCATTCCGCGCGTCTTTTGAGCGCCCTTATGGTTATGCGTGGATCTTGGCACTTGCTCAAGAGCTTAAACAATCCGACTTACCACAAGCAGAACAATGGTATGAATTATTGCAACCGCTCACCTTGGATATTCGCCAAAAATTACTCGATTATCTAGGTAAATTAAGCTATCCAATTCGTGTTGGAACGCATTTTAACACTGCCTTTGCGCTTGTTTTGGCACTGGATTATGCAAGAGCAATGCAGGATCAAGAATTGGAAAATGCCATTTTACAGGCGACTGAACGTTATTATCGCCAAGATAAAAATTACCCAGCCAATTATGAACCCGCAGGGGACGATTATCTTTCAGGCGCATTAACGGAAGCCTTATTAATGAGTAAAGTGTTAGCGGATTTCCCAGCTTGGTTTGCCGAGTTCTTGCCTGAACAACAGCTCAACACCTTGCTAAGTCCGGCAGAAGTGAGCGATCGTGCTGATCCAAAAATTGCCCATTTAGATGGCTTAAATCTGAGCCGTTCGTGGTGCTTCAAACACATCGCGAAAGCGCTACCTGCGGATCACGCCTTACAAACAGCGCTTAAAAATGCCATTCAACAGCATCTTCAAGCGAGCTTAGATCACGTTGTCGGCAGCCATTACAGCGGTGCGCACTGGCTTGCAACCTTTGCCTTGTTGGCGTTGGAATAATCCATCACTTTACTTTCGTTTAAAAAGCAAACGATAAAAATTTGAGAAAAAATAACCGCACTTTGAGCGAACAGCCAAGGTTGCGGTTTTCTTTTGATCAGAAATAAAATCCCCTTTTCTTTTTCTTAATTCTCCCCGCAATTTGGTATATGATAGGCATAAATTTTTATCGTAATCAAAAACGGATTTATGGCGAAACAATACCTCTCAAGCTCGAAAGATAAAAAAGTTGAGCAGATTAACATTCCCCCTCATTCCATTGAAGCAGAACAAGCGGTCATCGGCAGTATGTTGCTGACAGATGCCCATTGGGACGCCGTATCTGAGCGTATTATTGCCGAAGATTTTTATACCTTTGAGCATCGTTTAATTTTTCAACACATAATGAATTTGATCCGCAACAATAAACCTGTGGATCTTTTAACCTTAGATGAAACCTTGAAAGCCGCTGGCGTGAGCGAAGAAGTGGGCGGTTTTGCCTATTTAGCCGAGCTTTCAAAAAATACGCCAAGTGCAGCGAACGTGCTGACTTATGCTGATATTGTGCGTGAAAAAGCCATTTTACGTGAGCTGATTGCGTCCAGTAACAAAATTGCTGAAATGAGCTATCAAACCAAAGGGCGAGATGTTAAAGAAATTCTTGATGATGCCGAACGTGAAGTGTTTAGCATTGCAGAAAAGCGTACTACGCAAGGTGAAGGGCCAGAAAATGTGGTGGATATTTTACGCGGAACAGTACAAAAAATTCAGCTTTTAAGCCAATCTGAACACAATAATGGGGTAACAGGGGTAAGTACAGGCTTTTTCGATCTCGATCGCAAAACAGCTGGCTTGCAACCTTCTGATTTAATTATTATTGCCGCGCGTCCATCAATGGGGAAAACCACCTTTGCAATGAACTTGTGCGAAAATGCGGCGTTAGAATCGGATAAACCTGTGTTGGTGTTTAGTTTAGAGATGCCATCAGAACAAATTATGATGCGTACAATCGCTTCTCTTTCACGCGTTGATCAAACCAAAATTCGTACTGGACAGGGATTAGATGATGAAGATTGGTCGAAAATCGCTAGCAGTGTTGGTTTGTTTAAGCAAAACCCAAATTTGTATATTGACGATTCTTCAGGCCTAACGCCAACTGAATTACGTTCTCGTGCAAGACGGATATATCGTGAACACGGTGGCTTGAGCCTGATTATGGTGGATTACTTGCAGTTAATGCGTGCGCCAGCCTTTTCTGATAACCGTACCTTAGAAATTGCAGAAATTTCGCGTTCTTTGAAAGCCTTAGCCAAAGAGCTAGAAGTGCCAGTGATTGCCCTTTCTCAGCTTAACCGTACCTTGGAAAATCGCGCGGATAAACGCCCTGTAAACTCAGATTTGCGTGAGTCCGGCTCCATTGAGCAAGATGCGGATTTGATTATGTTTATTTATCGCGATGAAGTGTATAACGATAATTCGGAAGAAAAAGGCATTGCGGAAATTATTATCGGTAAGCAACGTAATGGCCCAATTGGTAAAGTGCGGTTGAAATTTAACGGACAATTTTCCCGTTTTGACAACCTTAAAGATCAACCAGAATATATTCACGAGTAGGCATTATGATTGATGTAAAACCCGCAACAGCAAAAATTAGTTCGCACGCATTAAGACACAATATCGAAGTGATCAAACAAAAAGCGCCAAATAGCAAAGTGATCGCAGTGGTAAAAGCCAACGCCTACGGACACGGCGTGGCCTTTGTGGCGTCCGTGCTGGAAGAATTGGTCGATTGCTTTGGTGTGGCACGTTTAGAAGAAGCGCTTACGCTGCGTTCCAACGGCATTACCAAGCCCATTTTATTATTAGAAGGCTTTTTCCGCGCCAAAGATTTGCCGATTATTGCGGTAAATAATATCCAAACTATCGTGCATAACAAAGAACAATTACAAGCCTTACAGCAAGCCGATTTACCTAACCCGATTAAAGTTTGGCTTAAAATTGACACAGGAATGCACCGCCTTGGTGTTGCCTTAGATGAAGTGGAAGAATTTTGCCAAGCCCTTGAAAAATGTCCAAATATTGAACCGCACTTTGGTTTTGTTAGCCATTTTAGCCGCGCTGATGAATTAGAATCTGATTACACGCAAAAACAACTTAACGCCTTTCTTCAAGCTACCGAAAATAGAGCAGGGGAGCGTAGCATTGCAGCATCAGGGGGAATTTTATTCTGGCAAGATTCTCATTTAGATTGGATTCGCCCCGGAATTATTTTATACGGCATTTCGCCGAACAATGTGCCAAGCCGAGAATACGGCTTAATTCCTGTAATGACGCTAACTTCATCACTGATTGCGGTGCGTGAGCATAAAAAGGGCGAGCCTGTAGGCTATGGCGGAAAATGGGTGAGTGAACAAGACACGAAAATTGGCGTGGTCGCCATTGGTTATGGTGATGGTTATCCAAGAGATATGCCAATGGGAACGCCGGTTTATCTTAATGGTCGCCTTGTACCAATCGTGGGCAGAGTATCAATGGATATGCTCACCGTTGATCTTGGCAAAGACAGCCAAGATCAAGTGGGCGATGAAGTGATCCTATGGGGTAAGGAATTACCTATTGAAGAAATCGCAGCAATAAGCGGCATTTTAAGTTATGAATTAATAACAAAACTCACCCCACGAGTTTTGACGGAATATGTTGATTAATTTTAATTAAACTTGATAAAAGGAAACTCAAATGAAAAACATCAACCCAACCACCACTAACGCGTGGAAAGCCTTAGAACAACACAAAAACAACCTAGGTGAAACCACGATCCAGCAATTATTTGCACAAGAACCCAATCGTTTTAAAGATTATTCTTTAACCTTTGATAACGAGATTTTGGTGGATTACTCAAAAAATAACCTTACCCAAGAAACTTTAGAGTTATTACGTCAATTAGCGGAAGAATGTGGTTTGCAGGAAGCCACAGAAGCAATGTTCACTGGGGAAAAAATCAACCGCACGGAAAATCGTGCTGTTTTACACACCGCACTTCGTAACCGTTCAAATACGCCTGTATTGGTGGACGGCAAAGATGTAATGCCAGAAGTGAATGCTGTACTTGCTAAAATGAAATCTTTCTGCGACCGTGTGATTTCAGGTGAATGGAAAGGCTACACAGGCAAAGCGATCACTGATGTGATTAATATCGGCATCGGCGGCTCGGATTTAGGGCCTTATATGGTAACTGAAGCCTTGCGTCCTTATAAAAACCACCTCAATATGCACTTTGTGTCTAACGTGGACGGCACGCACATCGCGGAAACCTTGAAAAAAGTCAATCCAGAAACCACCCTAGTGCTAGTAGCATCAAAAACTTTCACCACGCAAGAAACAATGACCAACGCAAATTCTGCCCGTGATTGGTTCTTAGCCAGTGCGAAAGATGAAGCACATATTGCAAAACATTTTGCCGCACTTTCCACTAATGCAAAAGAAGTGGAAAAATTCGGCATTGATACCGCAAATATGTTTGAATTCTGGGATTGGGTTGGCGGACGCTATTCCTTATGGTCAGCTATCGGTTTATCTATCGCCCTTTCTATCGGCTTTGAAAACTTTGAAGCCTTGTTATCAGGTGCGCACGAAATGGATAAACATTTCCGCACTGCGCCACTGGCTGAAAATATCCCAGCGACTCTTGCCTTAGTGGGATTATGGAACACCAATTTCCTTGGTGCACAAACAGAAGCTATTTTGCCTTATGACCAATATTTACATCGTTTCGCTGCCTATTTCCAACAAGGTAATATGGAATCAAACGGAAAATATGTAGGACGCGATGGTAAAGTGGTGGATTACCAAACTGGCCCAATTATCTGGGGTGAGCCGGGTACAAATGGACAACACGCGTTCTATCAATTAATTCACCAAGGCAAAATTTTAATTCCTTGTGATTTCATTGCGCCAGCGCAAACCCACAACCCACTTTCAGATCATCATCTGAAATTATTGTCTAACTTCTTCGCCCAAACTGAAGCACTTGCTTTCGGCAAAAGCAAAGAAGAAGTGGAAGCAGAATTTGTCAAAGCGGGCAAATCCCTTGATGAAGTGAAAGACATCGTGCCATTTAAAGTGTTTACAGGTAACAAACCAACCAATTCAATCTTATTGCAAAAAATCACCCCATTTAGCTTGGGCGCACTCATTGCAATGTACGAACACAAAATCTTCACCCAAGGTGTAATCTTCAACATTTTCAGCTTTGACCAATGGGGCGTAGAGCTTGGCAAACAGCTCGCCAACCGAATTTTACCAGAGCTTGAAAACAACAACGAAATCACCAGCCACGACAGCTCAACCAACGGTTTAATCAACCAATACAAAGAGTGGCGTTAATTCATTTCTAAATAATAAAGCAAAAGTGCGGTGAAAAAATGTAAAAAATTTCACCGCACTTTTTTCTTATCATAATCCCCTTTAGATATCCCGTAGTCGAACGTATAATAAGCGTACGTTGGATTTTTTATAATGAATTATGTTGAAACTCACACCTTTTCAGTGGTCATCTTTTAATTTCTTTGGTTTTTATTGCGCTTATGGCGTGATTGTTCCGTTTTTGCCGATTTGGTTGCAGCAATACGGCTATGATATGGAATTAATTGGTAGTTTGATTTCATTGGGGTATTTATGCCGTTTTGCTGGCGCGATCGCATTTACTAAAAATTTACGCCATCTCGATCAGCTTATTCCATTAACACGCTTGCTTACTTGGTTGAGTGTTGCGGTGTTGCTTGCGGTGAGTTGGGCGGTGCAGTCTGTTTGGCTATTGTTGCCGATTTTAGCCGTATTTCATATGTTAAATGGTGCGATTATGCCTGTGTGCGATACCATTGCCGCAAGCTGGCATCGTCAGTTAGGAATGGATTATGGAAAAAGCCGACTATTTGGATCTTTTGCCTTTGTGGTGGGATCTATGACTGCAGGCTATTTGCTTGGTTGGCTAGGTGAGAGTGCGATTATCGGTATTATTATTGGCTATTTGGTATTTTGGGGATTGGGAATTAGCCTTAATCCTACTCAGCGTTTTCAAGAAGATCAGCAGGAAAAAAATATTTCTTCAGTACGCTATTTGACGCTATTAAAAAATCCAACCACGTTGAGAATGGTGATTGCCACTGCGTTAATTCAAGGATCTCACGCGGCTTGTTATGCTTACGGTACAATTTATTGGTCTGCGAATGGCATTAGCACGTCATCAATTAGTTTGCTGTGGAGCTTAGGGGTGATTGCAGAAATTATCTTTTTCTATTTTTCTAAAGGCTTACTGAAAAATTGGAAAATTCATTATTTAACGCTTTTTTCCGCAACCGCCGCCATTATTCGTTGGCTAACTATTGCTTATACAACGGATCTCAGTTTGTTGATGTTTGCGCAGATTCTGCACGCATTCACTTATGCAATGGGGCATTTGGCTATCATTCGCTATATTACTTCTCAGCCAAGTGAGATGATTCCAAAATTGCAAAGTATTTATTTTGCGAGTTCCAGCTGTATTATGATGGCATTATTTACCTTTATTTCAGGTATTGTTTATCCTTATTCTGCGCAAATGAGTTTTGTATTAATGGCGATTTTTGTTATTCCAGCACTATTCTTAGTGCCAAAACGTTTTGCTGTGGATCTTAAAGAAAGGGTTCAAGCCTAAAAGTGCGGAAAGCACGCTGAAATAAAAAGTGCGGTGAGATTTTGTGGCAAATTTATAACTGCAAAATCTCTTTCACGAAAGGAATGGTGAGTTTACGTTGCGCCTGTAAAGACGCTTTGTCTAAATCTGCCAGTGCTTGGAATAGGGTGTGCATATCGCGATCAAGGCGTTTAAGCAGAAAATTAGCTGTTTCATCAGGCAATTCAATGCCACGAGAATGGGCTTTTTGTTGCAATACCTTGATTTTCTGCTCGTCATCTAAAGGTGCGAGCTGGTAACTTTCCCCCCAAGACAAGCGAGATCGTAAGTCAGGCAATTTCACTGGCAGCGCGTTTGGTGATTGATTAGCACTGATGAGCAAAATGCCTCGCCCTTGTTCGCGCATACGGTTAATTAGGTCAAAAATGGCTAGTTCCCATTCATCATTGCCGATCACTGCTTGAATATCGTCTAAGCAAACTAAATCTTGCTGTTCTAAATTTTCTAGCACTTCTGGGGAGAAATATTGCGATTTGCTCAATGGCACATAAATAGAAGGGCGTTGCTGCACTAAAAATTCATTGGAGCAGGCTTTTAGCAAGTGGGTTTTTCCGCTACTTTCTGATCCCCAAACGTAGAAAAACTGCTGTTTCGGATCAGCAAAATTTTTATGCAAGGAATCCAGCAACAATAAATTATTGTCGGCATAAAAATTCTCAAGGGTTTCTTCATCAATTTGATGAATGGGAAGCGGTAACTGCAAATCTAATAACCAATGTGTTCGTAAACTAAAGTGCGGTAAGAATATACAAAAAAAATAGGGATAAATAAAGCCTACCCCTATTTTCTGCGTTGAATTTGGTGGAATTTTATTCTTGAATTTCGACCTGATCTTTCGCTTTCGGTAAAATCAAGTTAAGAATAATCGCCACAACCGCACATAAACTAATGCCTTTTAGTGAAATTTCGCCGAAGTTCACGAACATTCCACCGATACCAAAGGTCATCACCACAGAAATAATGCACAGATTGCGTGCTTCGGTAACATCGACTTTACCACGGATTAAGGTACTCATTCCCACAACAGCAATCGAGCCAAACACCAACATCATAATGCCGCCCATCACGATAGTTGGAATGGTGGAAAGGAATGCGCCTACTTTTCCGCAGAAAGAAATAGCAATCGCCCATACCGCAGCCCAAGTCATAATATTTGGATTGAAGTTGCGTGTTAGCATCACCGCGCCAGTCACTTCAGCATAAGTGGTATTTGGTGGGCCGCCTAATAATGAAGCCGCAGTGGTTGCCACGCCATCACCCAATAAAGTGCGGTGTAAACCTGGTTTTTTTAGGAAATCTTTACCTGTTACCGAGCTAATCGCCATAATACCGCCAACGTGTTCAACCGCAGGCGCAATGGCGATAGGTAAGAGATATAAAATCGCTTCAAGTTTAAATTCTGGCGTGGTGATATTTGGCAGGCTGAACCAAGGTGCGTCTAGTACAGGCTGGAAATTGATTAAACCTAAAAATAAGCACAGCACATAACCTGCGGTGATCCCAAACATAATCGGGATTAATTTCATAATACCTTTCGCGAATACTGCAACGGAAAGGGTAGTCAGCAAGGTAACCATTGAAACAAGCACTGCATCATTGTATTCATAGGCGGAACCTTTGCCTAACGCCATATCCACCGCCACAGGCGCTAATCCCATACCGATAATAATGATCACAGGGCCAACCACCACAGGCGGGAACACTTTTTGCAGCGCTTCTGCACCTCTTAATTTAACTAAGGTACTTAGTGCGAAATACACCAAGCCCGTGCAGGCAAGTCCGCCCATTGTTACCGCAATGCCCCAAGTGGCCACGCCATATTGGATTGGGGCAATAAACGCAAAGGAAGACGCCAGAAAAATTGGCACTTGTTTGCCTGTGCATAATTGGAAAAGCAATGTCCCCACGCCAGCGGTTAATAAGGCGGTGTTGGCATCTAGCCCGGTAATTAACGGCACAAGCACTAACGCGCCAAAGGCCACAAACAACATTTGCAAGCCGACAAATGCCTGCTTCGCTTTACTTTCCACCTCGACAGGTGCATTTGGATTGGTTTTTGTCATTTTAAGTTTCAACTCTCTGTCTGAATTAACTTTAAAAAACGCTTTATTTGCATAAAACGCGCGGAAAAAAACGGCATAAATGCCGTTTCTAAAAAAGGTTATTTTGTACCAAAAATCTTATCGCCTGCATCACCCAAGCCCGGGATAATGTAGCCTTGCTCATTTAATTTTTGATCGATAGAAGCGGTGTATAATTCCACATCTGGGTGCGCTTTTTCTAACGCCGCAATCCCTTCAGGTGCTGCCACTAGCACTAACACTTTGATTTGATTACAGCCTTTTTCTTTTAACAAATCAATGGTTGCAATCATTGAACCGCCTGTCGCCAGCATTGGATCGACCACGATCGCTAAGCGTTCTTCTAAATCACTGGCAAGTTTTTGGAAGTAAGGCACAGGTTGAAGAGTTTCTTCATCACGGTACATTCCCACCACGCTAATTCTCGCACTTGGGATATGTTCTAACACGCCGTCCATCATTCCCAAACCTGCACGCAGAATTGGCACAACGGTTACTTTCTTACCTTTAATGCGATCCACTTCCACAGGGCCGCACCAGCCGTCAATGATGACTTTTTCCGTTTCTAAATCTGCTGTTGCTTCATAGGTGAGCAAGCTACCCACTTCCGTGGCTAATTCACGGAAATCTTTGGTGCTAACATCAGCGGCACGCATTAGACCTAATTTGTGTTTGACTAATGGATGTTTGACTTCAACAATTTTCATCTGTAACCCCTTATTTCGACCCGTAAAAATAAAATCGACAAATTCTAAATCAAAGTAACGAAAATGAACAGCGAAATTATGCAAAATCAGTGAAAAAAGTGCGGTGCGTTTTCACTGATTTTTTATATAAAGGAAAAATTAGGCAGGAAAAGGAAACTCTGCGAGAAATAACTCTTTGATTTGTAAAGGATAGCCTTTGAGATCAAAATCAGAATAGCGCGCATAAAGCCCCGTTTCAGGATCTTGCCGCCAATATAGCGAAACACGCTGCATAGGTTGTTTAAATAACCACAAACCAATAGGCTGTTCACCCAGTTGAAGCACATATTGCGCCACATTCTGCACGGTGGTTTCAGGAAGTGTCGTTTGCGCAAAAATCCACGGCGTGCCATCGCCTTTCAGTAATACTTCGCGTAACCAAATTTGCTCAAGTGCGGTGCTTTTTGGTGAAATTTTTTCGCTTAAGTTTTCTTGCCAGCCTTGATAAATCACTTCTACGCTAAGTTGCTGGCAGGCTTGCTGCAATTTCTGCGTTAGCGAACCTTGATGTTGCACCCACTGGGCAATTTCAGGTGCAGCAAAATGCCCTGATGTTTGCCAATCAGGGCGAGCGAGTAATTGACGATAACGTTCAAAATCCATTTTTTAGACTTATTTTTGATGACGTTCTTTCAGCTTAGCGATAATATCCGCCCAGCTTAAATTGGCATCTTGTAATAACACCGTTAAATGATAGGCCAAATCCGCCGCCTCGCAAATGGTTTCTTCGCGATCTTTTACGGTTGCCGCCAGCGCAGTTTCCACGCCTTCTTCCCCCACTTTCTGCGCAATGCGTTTCGTGCCACGGGAATACAGATGCGCGGTGTAAGAACTTTCAGGATTAGCGCCTTTGCGGCTGGCAATCAAACGTTCTAATTTGCTAAAAAAGATCCAATCAGGCTCGCTTTGTTTTTCAAATTGATGAAAGCAACTTTCCGCCCCTGTATGACAAGTTTCACCAATGGGATCGGCAAGAATTAATAGGGCATCATTATCACAATCCAAACTCATATCCACCACATTAAGGAAATGTCCTGAACTTTCCCCTTTCGTCCATAAGCGTTGTTTTGTGCGTGAATAAAAAGTAACACGTTGTTCTGCAAGCGTTTTCTCAAGGGCTTCCGCATTCATATAGCCTAACATTAACACTTCACAAGTGCGGGCATTTTGCACAATAACAGGCAACAAACCGCCCACTTTTTGCCAGTTGATTTTATTTGTTAATAATTGATTTGTCATTTTATTCCTCACATCTCACTTCAATATTCTCATTGCGTAAATAACGTTTTAATTCCGCAATATCAATAATCCGCTTATGAAACACGCTTGCAGCTAGCGCGCCGTCCACATTGGCTTCAATAAAGGCATCACGGAAATGCACCATTTCGCCCGCTCCTCCTGAAGCGATCAGTGGTACGTTGCACACATCCCGCACCTTTTTCAGTTGAACTAAATCATAGCCTTGACGCACGCCGTCTTGGTTCATCATATTCAGTACAATCTCGCCTGCACCGCGTTTTTGCACATCTTGCACCCAATCTAGTGTTTGCCAGTGGGTTTGACGGGTGCGTTTTTCATCACCTGTGTATTGGTTCACCCAATATTTATTTTGTTCGGCATCATACCAAGTGTCGATCCCCACCACAATGGCTTGCACACCAAAGCGATCCGCCAAGCGAGAGATTAACTCGGGATCGGCAAGTGCGGGGGAATTTATCGAAATTTTATCCGCGCCAAAAGTGAAAATTTGCTCCGCATCGGCAATAGTCTTGATTCCCCCAGCCACACAGAACGGAATATTGATCTCTTTCGCCACACGTTCCACCCAGCTTTTATCCACCGTACGTCCGTCTGATGAGGCGGTGATGTCGTAAAACACCAGTTCGTCCGCCCCCTCTTCTGCATAACGTTTTGCTAGCGGCACAATATCGCCGATAATTTCGTGGTTGCGGAATTGCACGCCTTTCACAACCTGCCCATCACGAACGTCTAAACAAGGGATTATGCGTTTTGCCAACATTGGATTGCCTCCGCTACGTCAAATTTTCCTTCTAGTAAAGCGCGTCCGACAATCACGCCAGCCACGCCAGTTTGTTTTAATGCCGCAATATCTGCGAGTGAGCCAATGCCGCCTGAAGATTGAAATTCAATTTGTGGGAAAGCAGCACAAATTTCTTGGTATAAGGCGACATTTGAGCCTTGCAATGTGCCATCTCGAGAAATATCGGTGCATAAAACGTGCTGTAAGCCCACTTGGCGGAAATCGTCAATCACTTGTTCTAACGTTAGCGGGCTGGTTTCTTGCCAGCCGTGAATGGCGATGCGTTTTTCACCGTTCACAATATGAATATCTAAGGCGAGAACAAATTTTTCCGCACCATAGTTAGCGAACCATTGTTTCACCATTTCAGGCTGTTTGACCGCCGTTGAACCAATCACCACACGATTTGCCCCGACAGATAATAAATCTGCCACATCTTGCTCTGTGCGAATACCACCGCCTACTTGAATATTAGCTTGTGTGGCGGCAATGATTTCGCCAATAAGTTTAGTTTGGCGTTGGCTTGGATCTTTCGCACCGGTTAAATCCACCAAATGCAACTGCTTCGCCCCTTGCGATAAATAATGCTGAAATTGTGCAATGGGGTTGTCGCTATATTGTGTTTGCTGCGCGTAATCCCCTTGATACAACCGCACCACCTTGCCGTCAATAAGGTCAAGTGCGGGGATAATTTGTGATGTTTTTTTCATTGTTGTGTTCTCTTTTGTTTTTATTAACTAAGCCATAAACGTAATTTCAAGCCCCATGGGCTGCTTAATCCTGTGGTGGTATGAACGATTTTGCCGTTTTTAATAATGATAATGCTTGGCGTAACCTGAATGTGCCATTGGGCGGAAAGCGTCCCTTTTGGATCATTTACGGTCAAAAAATCATATTGGTGTTGCTGTAAATAGTCTTGTACCGCCTGATCATTGCCTGATTTTAACGCTACGCTCACCACTTGCACGCCATCGTTGGCAAGGCTTGCAATGCTTGGTGAAGTGAGCGAGCAAATACTGCACCAACTGCCCCAAAAGTAGAGTAGGACAGGTTTCTCTTTGCTGAGTTTAGCTAACTGAACGCTTTCCCCATTCAATGCAAGCAAAGTCTGTTGCAAAGCATTTTCTGGGGCATTAGGCCGCCGCCAATAATCCATCGCGAAAGAGATCGCACCAAATAATAAGGCAAAAATGAGCAGATTTTTCACCGCACTTTTGATTTTATTCATTACAGATTTTCCATAAAATTCCGCAATAATTGTTCGCCCACCTTGCCTGAACGCTCGGGGTGAAATTGCACGCCGTAGAAGTTATTTCTTGCAATCGCCGCAGAAAATGGTACGCCATAATCGCAGGTGGCAATAGTATTTTCATTCGGCAACACCACATAACTATGCACGAAATAGAAATAACTATCTTGCGGAATATCGCTAAAGAGCGGGTGATTATCCCGATAATGCACCTTATTCCAGCCCATATGCGGCAATGGCAGCCCTTTATTTGGCAAGCGTTGCGTGTTGCCGTTAATTAATTTAAGGGTTTCTATTTCACCTTCAGCAGAATAATCGGTCATTAGCTGCATTCCCAAACAAATGCCTAATACAGGCTGCGTGAGCTGTTGAATTGTTTCAATTAATTGTCGAGATTGCATACTTTGCATTGCGGCTGACGCCGTTCCCACCCCCGGCAAAATGAGTTTTTCTGCACTTTGAATTTTGGCTAAATCATCGGTAATTTCCGCCTGATAGCCCAAGCGCTCAAACGCAAATTTCACCGAAGAAAGATTAGCGCAGCCTGTGTTGATGATAGTAATGGTTTGCATCGTTTTCTGAATTTCCTAGCTTTCTTGTTGTTTTTGTTCAAAGTTTTCGATTTCTTTGCGTATTTCTGTTAGTAATAATTCTTCTGACGGCAGATAAAGTTGATATTGGCTGGCAAAAATTTGCTGTTGATTTTCAGGTAAAGAAAATTTCACCACGCTATCATTTTTATCCGCACATAATAAGATGCCAATGGTTGGATTTTCTCGTGGCAGTTTTTCAACCCGATCAAAATAATTCACATACATTTGCAACTGCCCCAAATCCTGATGAGTTAATTTGTGGGTTTTGATTTCGATAATCACAAAGCATTGCAGCAAGCGATTGTATAAAACGAGATCCACGAAAAAATCATCGCCATCAAGATGTAAACGTTTCTGACGAGCCACAAAAGAAAAGCCGTTGCCTAATTCAAGTAAAAATTCTTGTAAGTGAGTAATAATGGCTTGTTCAAGATCTTTTTCGTAATAAGCACTTTCACGTTGCAGACCAAGAAATTCCAACACCATCGGATCTTTTATAATCTGTTTCGGATCGCTAGGGATAAGCTGATTATTCGCCACTGCAAGCACGGTTTCTTTATCGTTACTCAATAATAAACGTTCGTATAGACTGCTGTTGATTTGGCGTTCTAACTGGCGAGAACTCCAATTATTTTTGATGCTTTCACCAATATAAAACTCGCGTTTATCGGGATCGTTAATTGAAATTAAACTTTTATATTGCGTCCAGTTTAATTGCGTCCGCAGTGCGGACGCAATTGGAAATGTGCGATAAAATTGACGATAGCGTTCTAACTGACGAGCTGAAAATCCTGTGCCAAACTCAGGTTGCAATTGCTTTGCAAGAGATTTAATCAAATAAACACCATAATCTGCCCGCTCTTGCCCTTGCTGTTCTTCTTCAAAAATACGCTTGCCAATGTGCCAATACATCAGCACGCGCTGAAAATCCACCGCTCTCACCGCATTTTCACGGGATTGCGCGATGATTTGTTTAATATCAGTAATGATGGTTGTGTTGGTTAGCATTTCTAATTCCTTGAAATCTAAGGTAATAATTAAAGAACACCCTTACTACTCGGCATTTCATTCCCTTCAATGCGAATAGCTTGTCTTAATGTCCGTCCGAATACTTTAAACAGGCTTTCGATTTTGTGGTGATCGTTGTCTCCACTGGTTTTTAAGTGTAAGGTGGCGAGCATTGTAAATGCAAGGGATTGGAAAAAATGTTCCGTCATTTCCGTGCTGAAATCGCCCACTTTTTCTCGTTTAAATTTGGCTTTGAATTTGAAATAAGGACGCCCTGAAAGATCCAACGCACATTCTGCTTTGCATTCGTCCATTGGTAACACGAAGCCAAAGCGTGCAATGCCTCGTTTGTCGCCAATGGCTTGTTTCAACGCCGTGCCGAGCGCAAGTGCGGTGTCTTCCACGGTGTGGTGTTCGTCAATGTGTAAATCCCCTTTGCAGTTTACGTTCATTCTAAAACCGCCGTGGGTGGCAATTTGATCAAGCATATGATCGAAAAATCCCACGCCTGTTTGAATTTCATTTACGCCTGTTTCATCTAGCCAAACTTGCACTTTAATGTCGGTTTCTTTGGTTTTGCGTACCACTTCAGCATAGCGCGGTTGGCGCTCGCCAATATTGGTTACAGGCTCGTTCAACAGTTTTTCGGCAATCAGATCCCAATTGAGTTTTTCTGGGTGATATTGAAGAGCTTGAATGCCTAAGTTTTCTGCCAGTTGCACATCGGTAGCGCGATCGCCAATTACAAAGCTGGTGGCAGGATCAAATAACTGCTTTTCAATATACTTTTTCAGCAATTTCGTTTTGGGTTTGCGACATTGGCAGTTGTCTTCAGGCTTGTGCGGACAAATTAAAATATCGTCAAATTCAATGCCTTGTGAACGGAAAAGATCAAGCATTGCATTATGCGGTTTATCAAAATCCTCTTTAGGAAAGGAATCCGTGCCTAAGCCATCTTGATTTGAAACCATCACAAAACGATATTTCTTTTTCAATTTTAATAGCGCAGGAATCACATTTTTTTCAAATTTTAATTTCTCTAAACGATCAATTTGAAAATCTGTTTTCGGTTCGTCAATTAATGTGCCATCACGGTCGATAAATAAGATTGATTGCTGTGTCATTTTAGTTTTCCTTTTTATATTTTTCCCCATACGAGCCGTATGGGGTTAGTTAAACAAAGGCACGCTGTGCCTTTTAGCGCCAGTGGTGCTAAGTTAATTAACCTAGTACGGCTCGTGCTAGGTGGGTTTTTCCATATGAGCCGTATAGGTTCGTTAAGCAAAGCCACGCTGTGGCTTTTAGCACCAGCGGTGCTGAGTTGATTTAGCCTAGTACGGCTCGTACTAGGTGAAACTAAATATCATCATAGAAATATTCAGTTATATTAATGTTATGATTATTGAGTAATATCCTAATTTCATCATCAAAACTCTCTTTTTTATGATGATTTTTCTGATTTTTTATATAGTTAATAATTTTATCTTTATCATTTTGGTTATAGCTTAATGCGCAATAACCTTTTGACCACGCATAAAAATCAGGGAAAAAGTGCGGGTGTTTTTCTATCCATTTATGTGTTGCATTTTTTAATTGTTTTACGAAACTAGCTACTGAAATACTAGGATGTATTTCTACAAATAAATGTAAATGATCGGGCATTCCATTTATACGATGTAAAACACAATGTTTTTGTTGACAAAAAGACCAAATATAATGATAAAGCTCTTTTTCATAATTTTCACAAATTGCAGGAACACTCTGCATTGTGCGAAAAATGATATGGTAAAAAAGTTTGGTATAACTCATTTAATTTAGCTCCTTTATTGCCTCAACCACCCGTAAATTTTCCTCGGCTGTTCCCACGGTAATTCGGATACAATTTTCTAGCCCTAAGGCGTTATTTTGATTGCGTAAAATAATGCCTTGTTCCCAAAGTGATTTAAATATGTCGTTGCCATTTTTAAATTTCACTAAAATATAATTGGCTTCGCTCGGGAAAATATCTTCTACCTGTGGCAAGCCTTTTAATTGTTCAATCAACCATTGGCGTTGAGCTTTTATTTTCGTGACATTATTTTGCATTTCACTCAACCCCTGTTCCGATAAGGCTTGTGTGGCAAGATCCGAAACCGGTACGGGAATTGGATAAGGGGCGATCACTTTTTGTAATACGCCGATAAGTTCTTGATTGGCAAGCGTAAAACCACAACGTAATCCAGCCAAAGCAAAAGCTTTGGAAAGGGTGCGAATGATGGCAAGATGTGGGTAGTTTGTCAGCATTTGCACCATCGTGCTTTCAGGGCAAAACTCAATATAGGCTTCGTCCACCACTACGATCTCACGGTTTTTAGTCATTTCTAATAATTGGATTAAATCCGCACGGCGTAAAAGATTGCCAGTGGGGTTATTTGGGCTACAGACGAAAATCACTTTCACCTTGGCAAGATTATTTGCAATATTGGCTAAATCTAACTGAAAATCTGCCGTTAATGGCACGGTTTTTGCTGTGATACCGCAGGTTTCTGCGCTCACGGCATACATTCCATAAGTTGGAGGACAATAAAGCACCTGATCGTCCGCTTCGCAAAAGGCACGAATAATCAGCTCAATGCCTTCATCGCCGCCACGTGTAACAAGTACATTTTCAGGTGCCACCCCCGCATAAGCAGCATAAGCATTCACCAGTTTTTCAGGCTGCGCTTCAGGGTAACGATTAAAGTGGCGCAGCTGCAAATTTAAATCAGGGGAAAGCGGGCATTCATTGGCATTAAGCCACACATCGCCCTTGCCCCCCAAGCGGCGCGCCGATTGGTAAGGGGTTAAGGCTTGAATATTTTTGCGTGATAATGTTGTGATTGTCATTTTTGTTCTCTCTAAAAATTTTTGTTTTTTGACCGCAGTTTTAAGCTGTTGCATTTTTTGCAACTGTTTCTAGCTATTTTCCTTTTGCAACTTCTCCAACCGCACTAACACGGCATTTTTATGGGCATCGAGCTGTTCGGCGGTGGCCATTTGGATCACTGTTGGTGCGAGATCTTGGAAGCCTTGTGGGCTGAGTTCTTGCACGGTCATTCGTTTGCTGAAATCCGCTAAGCCTAGGCTAGACGTGGTGCGGGTGTAGCCATAGGTGGGTAGAACGTGGTTGGTGCCACTGGCGTAGTCGCCCATACTTTCAGGGCTGTATGCGCCGAGAAAAATCGATCCTGCGTTATCCAGCTGATCGAGCAAGGCACGGGCGTTTTCCACTTGCACCACCAAATGTTCTGGGGCGTATTGATTGCTGATTTCCACTGCTTGCGCTAAGTCTTCGGCAATAAAAATACGGCTGTGGGACAACGCTTGTCGTGCGGTTTCAGCACGGGGTAATTGGGCAAGTTGGCGTTTGATGGCAAGTGCGGTGCTTTTTGCTAACGTTTCGCTTGGGGTTACCAAAATCACTTGGCTATCTGCACCGTGTTCCGCTTGTGAGAGCAGATCGCTGGCGACAAAATCGGGATCGGCATTTTCGTCTGCCAATACCAAGACTTCAGAGGGGCCTGCTTGCATATCAATAGCAGCGCCGTTCAGTGCTTGGCTCACTTGGCGTTTGGCTTCGGTAACAAAGGCGTTGCCGGGGCCGAAAATTTTATCCACTTTCGCCACTGTTTCCGTGCCAAAGGCCATTGCCACAATGGCTTGCGCGCCACCCACTGCATAAATGGTTTCTACGCCACATAAATTTGCTGTATATAAAATTTCATCGGCAATCGGTGGGGGAGAGCAAAGCACGATTTTTTTACAGCCCGCAATTTTGGCAGGAATAGCAAGCATTAACACAGTTGAAAAAAGCGGTGCTGATCCCCCCGGAATATACAATCCAACGCGATTTATTGGGCGAGTAACCACCTGACAATGTACGCCAGCCTGCGTTTCAATATCCACCGCTTGTGGAATTTGTGCTTGGTGAAAGCGTTCAATATTGGCTTTTGCATTTTGAATAGCGGTTTTGAGTGCTTCGGGTAAGCGTGCTGTAGCAGCTTGAATTTCTTGTTGCGATACAATCAGGTTGTCTAATTTAACCTTGTCGAACTTCTTACTGAGTTCAAATAACGCCTTATCACCGTTACGTTGCACATTATCACGAATAGCATTGACTGCGTCTTTAATACTCTCAGCGGCGGAAAGGGCAGGGCGCATCAGGGCTTGTTGTTTCTCTTGTTCCGTTAAGTTTTTCCAAATAAGCGTTTGCATAATTCTTCCTTATTTTTCTTTAAAATTTCGTAAATTTTCACCGCACTTTATGCCAGCATTTTTTCAATCGGCAGTACTAACACGGAGCTTGCACCTTCGGCTTTGAGCTGTTCCATTGTTTCCCAGAACAGGGTTTCTTGGCTAACGGCGTGTAGTGCCACTTTGCTTTCATCGTGCGCAAGGGGCAGAATGGTTGGGTTTTCCACCCCCGGCAGTAGGGCGATAATGCGTTCTAGCTGTGCTTTAGGGGCGTGAAGCATAATGTATTTGGATTCGCCCGCTTGTTGTACGCCTTGAATGCGGGTGAGTAGTTTGTCCACAAGGGCTTGTTTTTCGCTGGATAACGGTTCTTTACGTTGAATCAAGCACGCTGTGGAGCGATAAATCACTTCCACTTCTTTTAAGCCGTTTGCTTCAAGGGTCGCGCCTGATGACACTAGATCGCAAATGGCATCAGCTAAACCTGCGGACGGGGCAACTTCCACCGAACCATTGAGCAGAGTGCTTTTGAAGGCAACGCCTTGTTCGTTCATATAGCGTTTGAGTAAATTAGGGTAGGAGGTGGCAATGCGGCAGTTGGCGAAGTCTTGCACGCCGTTGTAAGTGCGATCGCGATCAATGGCTAAGGATAAACGGCAGCCACCAAAATCTAAGGTGCGTAATTTTTTGTAAGCCACGCTTTCGCCTGTGGCAAGGCTGCCGAGTTCTTCCTCTTCCAGCACGTTTTCGCCGATAATGCCGAGATCTACAATGCCGTCAAAAATTAAGCCGGGAATATCGTCATCACGCACGCGCAGAATTTCGATGGGCATATTTTCCGCATAAGCGATTAAACGTTGTTCGTTCCAGTTAATTTTTACGCCACATTGCTTGAGCAGCTCGGCGCAATCTTTGCTGAGGCGACCTTTCTTTTGTAAGGCGATTCTTAAGCGAGTTGGGTTAGTCATTGTGTTTTCCTTCTAATTAAAAATATTGGGTATAAAAAATCTCTCGAAAGAAACTTCCGAGAGATCGCTAATTTTTAAATTAGTAGGATTGGCAACACTCGCTCGGAAGTCCTATCTTCCAAGCAATAGCCATCGCCTGAAAGATTATTCAGGGTGATGGTGATGATGAGTGTTGCGATTAAAATTCATTTTGTGTTTCTCCAAAAACTAACTGGTTATTAATCTATGCAAAAAAAATTTTTTATGCAAGCAAAATTTTCAACTTTTTTTCGCTTTAATGAAAAGTAACACAGGGCGATGCTGTAAATCCTTGAATTCTTGCTGCCATTCGGGCTGATCTGCCAACATTGGTTCAGCCATTTTTTCAATTTGAAAACCTGCGCGAATCAGATCATTCACAATGGTAGAAAGGGTGCGATGATAGGTTTTAAAAGGTTGCTTGAACCAATTTCGCTGTCGTTCGCCCTCATCGCGATAATAATTTAAACGATAAGCAAGCTGTTGTTTATGCTGATCTTTTTCCCAACGCTCACCGCCTTGATAGCAAGTTACAATGGGGTGTTCTTGTGAGAAAATAAGCGTGCCATTGGTGTTGAGCTTGGCATAAATATCCGCAAGCAGCTGGGGAAAATCCTGCACATAATGAAAGGCGAAAGAGCTGGTAATCACATCAAAATTGTCATCAGGCAAGGTATTTAGCTGCTCCATCGCAAGCTGGTGCAATGCAAAGTGCGGTTGTTTTTCAGCGAGATTTTTTGCCGCCTGCTGCAACATTGCTTGAGATAAATCCATTCCCGCCACAAATTCTGCGCCTTTTTGCAAATAAAGCTGCAAATGCTCACCCATTCCACAACCCAGATCGAGCAGCTTTTTGCCTGTTAAATCAGGCAGTAAACTTAGCATTGTGGGTTTTTCCACAATTTCATTCAGGCTAATAGGGTTTTGACGTAATTTTTGGTAAAGCTCAAAAAAGCCTTTTTTATCGTAAACGGAGGTTTTCATTTTGTTTTCTATAGAAAAAATTAGCACGGTTTCCCGTGCTAATGGTTGAAATTTAAGCCTATTTTAAGGGATTTAGGTTTATCTGCCAAATACTGGTAACAAGCCAAAGAGATCAGCCAGTTGAATAAAGATATTGAGCAGACCGAACAGGATAACGAAGTAAATCATTCCGTTGCCACCATAAACTTGGTAGGTTTGATTTGGATATTTCGCGCGGCAAGCTTTGGCAAGAAGCGCAGGAATAATCACCGCCCAAATGGTCGCCGCAAGTCCTGCGTAGCCAATGGCGATCACAAAGCCATAAGGGAAAAGCAGGCTTAAAATCAACGGCGGTAAGAAGGTGATTACTGCGGTTTTTGTTCTGCCCGCGCTGCTGTTGTCGAATTTGAATAAATCCGCAATGTAATCAAATAAACCAAGGGTTACGCCAAGGAATGAGCTGGCAATCGCCATATAAGCAAAGAAACGCAACATTAAGCCCACAAAATTTGTTTGAATTTGGCTATTCAAGGCTTCAAGTAATGCTGCAATGTCGCCGCCTTTTTGGATCACTGGGATAAATTCATTACGCGGCAAATTGCCCTGAATGGCAAGCTGCCAGAGCATATAAATGATAAGCGCGATAAATGTGCCGTAAATAATAGATTTGGTCACTTTGCTGCTATCGCGATCATAATATTTCACTAAGCTCGGCACATTTTGGTGGAATCCGAAAGATACCAAACACACTGGCAAGGCAGCAAGAGCGAATGGTAGGTATTGGCTATTTTCTGTGGCTAGGCTATCAAGCAAAATATCAGTGTTTACCATTCCTAATAAATTGGTTACAGAAAGCAAAAAGGCGACTACCATTCCCGCGATTAAAACGGTACTAAAGCGATCCACTGCTTTGGTGGAAAACCACACGAAAAAGGCGAGTACCGCACAGAAAATCAGCGATCCAGAAACACGCCCAATTTCTACCGCACTTTGTTCGCTGCTAAATAATTGATTCAGAAAACTTTCCGTCAAACCGCCGCCAGAGGTGATATAAGCGTAGGTGAGAATATAGAGTACAAACGCCACGGAAAGTCCATTTAGCACGTTCCAGCCTTTACCGAGCAAGTCTTTCACAATGGTGTCAAAACTTGCCCCTGTGGGATAATGCAAGTTGGCTTCAAGTAGCATTAAGCCCGATGTGGTCATACAAAACCAAGTGTAGCAAAGGATCAAAATAGAGCCGATAAACCACACGCCAGAAGTGGCAATAGGGTTTGCCAACATTCCTGCACCAATGGTGCCGCCAGCGATAATCATTGCACCGCCAAATAAGGAAGGATTTTTTTTCATAAATTCACCTATAAGTTTAATATTGGTATCGATGAACTATTATAATAGTACAAAATAAAAATACAATGGCTAAATTGCCCATTTATCTTGGCAAAAGCAAAAAAATCAAGCTATAATTCGAGAGTTTTATTACCATTCATTAACTAGAAGGAAAGACCAAATGGGTTTAGAAATCGTTCCAGCAGGAAAAGAACTTCCTGATGATATTTATGTTGTTATTGAAATCCCAGCTAATTCAGATCCAATCAAATATGAAGTGGATAAAGAGACTGGGACATTATTCGTTGATCGCTTTATGGCAACCGCAATGTTCTACCCAGCGAACTATGGTTACATTAACCACACCTTATCTTTAGATGGCGATCCTGTTGATGTATTAGTCCCAACTCCTTATCCATTACAACCAGGTTCAGTGATCCGTTGCCGCCCTGTGGGTGTGTTAAAAATGACGGACGAATCAGGTCAAGATGCTAAAGTGATCGCCGTGCCACACACAAAATTAAGCAAAGAATACGATCACATTAAAGATGTTGGCGATTTACCAGCTTTATTAAAATCCCAAATCCAACACTTCTTTGAAAGCTACAAAGCCCTTGAAGCGGGTAAATGGGTGAAAGTTGATGGTTGGGAAGGGGTTGACGCCGCCCGTCAAGAGATTTTAGAATCTTTCGAGCGCGCGAAAAAATAATTTTTCCTTTACTTTTAATACCGCCTTTTCGTAGGGCGGTATTTTTCTATGTGTAAACTTAAGGAGTGAAAATGTTAAAAACCTTGAAAAAAATCACCGCGCTTTCTGTATTGGCATTAATGCTTAACGCCTGTGCGGATTCCGCGAGCATTAACCAACAAGCCGCAGCAAATTATCGCCAAACAGTGAATCAAGCACAACAGCAAGGGGCTGTGGATACCACTTCCACCACCGCAAAACGCATTCATAAAGTCTTTAACAAAATGTACCCTTATGCGAATCAAGAAAACCATACAGGGCAACCGTTCAACTGGCAAATTACGGTGATTAAATCCGATGAACTAAACGCGTGGGCAATGCCAGGTGGAAAAATGGCATTTTATACCGGATTAGTGAATAAATTGCAGCTCAGTGATGATGAAATTGCGACAGTAATGGGGCACGAAATGGCTCACGCCCTCAAAGAACACGGTAAGAAAAAAGTAAATATGGGCGTATTTACCGAAGTGATCGCACAGGTTGCACACGTTGCACTTTCAACCCAAATTGGCGCTGATGGCAGTGGCTTAGTGGTCGGCTTAACCAAAGACTGGGCGCTCGATAAACCTTATTCTCGCAGCGCTGAAACAGAAGCCGATGAAGTGGGATTATTATTAATGGCAAAATCGGGTTATAACCCAGAAGCCGCACCTAGATTATGGGAAAAAATGCAAAAAGCCTCATCTGGTTCACAAGGTGTACTTGCTGCACTTTCTTCCACTCACCCAAGCGATAAAGATCGCCAACAAAATCTACTTCGCCTAATGCCAGAGGCAGTGGCAATTTATAAAGCACATAAATAATCTTTTGCCCTGCAAGTGCGGGGCTTTTTTTTCATTTTTTTACTACTTTTCCACTACTGATCCTACCAATTTTTAGCCTATTTGAAATAAGCATATTTTTTCTTAAAATTCGCGTTGAGAAGAATTCCTATTTGAGGTGGGTATGAACGAAAATTTTTCTTTTGCGAAACTATTAAATTCATCTATTTTCCTTGCATTTCTA
Source organism: Avibacterium avium (assembly GCF_900454535.1). Lineage (GTDB taxonomy): Bacteria > Pseudomonadota > Gammaproteobacteria > Enterobacterales > Pasteurellaceae > Avibacterium > Avibacterium avium. Next base: position 1,779,784 of record NZ_UGSP01000001.1, on the reverse strand, counting down.
GTGCTAGTTGGCTGGTCGGTCGCTTATGGCTATAACTGGGGATTGGCTTGGTATTATGGCTATCCTTGGGAAATCGTAGAAGTTGGTAAAGCAGACATTGCACGCAGTTTATTTCACGTTATCGTTGTTTCTACTGTGATGATTTCTGTTTATATTGCAGGAATTAAACTTTTAATTGCCATTAAAGATAAACTTTCTTTTGTGCGATTTAATTTTATCCGCACATTAATTACTTGCTTTATCCTAACCTTTCCACTGTTTTTAGAAGTTACCGTGCTAATCAAAGTGATCAGCCTTTACAGTTTATTAATTTATTTAGCCGTATTATTTACGATTACTATACTATTAGCTGGATTTCTAAAGAAATATAATATTTGTATGCTTTGGCATTTTATCACTCGCGCAGATCGTAATATTTTACCTTTGATGATCGCAGGTTATTTTTATTTTATGATTTTGTCTTGTTTAGTGGGCTATCTCAGGCCTTTTAATAAGGAGACTTACCATAAACTGGAAGTGAATAATGAACAATATTTTATTTTAGGTAAAAACTGTAATAGTCTAATTTTGGGGAAAAGCTATGAAAAAGGCGGTAAGGATTTTTATTTAATGCCTTGCCATTATAATAAAGGGGAACTTTGCCATATTTTAGGTGGGAAATAATAAGGCATAATAGAAAAAAAGAGCGGTAAAAAATAATAAAATTTTTACCGCTCTTTTGCTTTTTATTAATTATTTTGCAATCCGTTTGTATTTAATACGGTGAGGTTGCACGGCATCAGCACCGAAGGTTTTCTTTTTCCATTCTTCATAGTCTGAGAAGTTGCCTTCATAGAAGGTAACTTTGCCTTCATCGCCGTAATCCAAAATATGGGTCGCGATACGGTCTAAGAACCAGCGGTCGTGGGAAATCACCATCGCACAGCCAGGGAATTCTAGGATCGCATTTTCTAAGGCGCGCAAGGTTTCCACGTCAAGATCGTTGGTTGGTTCGTCTAATAACAGCACGTTACCGCCCGCTTGCAATAGCTTAGCTAAATGTAAGCGTCCACGTTCCCCACCTGAAAGTTCACCAACGCGTTTTTGTTGATCGACACCTTTGAAGTTGAATCGTCCGACATAAGCACGGCTTGGGATTTCAAAGTTACCAATACGCAAAATGTCTTGCCCGTGTGAAACTTCTTCCCATACGGTTTTGCTGTCGTCCATTTCATCACGGAACTGATCCACAGAAGAAAGCACCACAGTATCACCAAGGGTGATGCTACCCTTATCTGGTTGCTCTTGTCCTGAAAGCATACGGAAAAGGGTGGATTTCCCTGCACCGTTTGCCCCGATAATGCCAACAATCGCACCTTTTGGAATGCTGAAAGATAAGTCATCAATCAAAGTGCGATCGCCATAGGATTTACTCAAATTGCTCACTTCGATCACTTTATCCCCTAAACGTGGGCCAGGTGGAATGAATAACTCATTGGTTTCATTACGTTTTTGGTATTCACCGCTGTTTAACTCTTCAAAGCGAGCCATACGCGCCTTGCTTTTCGCTTGACGGCCTTTTGGATTCTGGCGAACCCATTCTAATTCTTTTTCAATGGATTTTTGGCGGGCAGATTCAGCAGCGGCTTCTTGGGCTAGGCGTTTTTCTTTTTGTTCTAACCAAGAAGAATAGTTGCCCTCCCAAGGAATGCCTTCACCACGGTCAAGCTCTAAGATCCAACCTGCCACATTATCTAGGAAGTAACGGTCGTGAGTGATGGCAACTACGGTGCCTTCATAATCGTGTAAGAAGCGCTCTAACCAAGCCACAGATTCGGCATCTAAGTGGTTGGTTGGCTCATCTAATAAGAGCATATCTGGTTTTTCGAGCAATAAACGGCAAAGCGCCACACGGCGGCGTTCGCCCCCTGAAAGATGCTCGATTTTGGCGTCCCAATCTGGTAAACGCAAGGCATCAGCAGCACGCTCAAGTTGGTTTTCAAGATTATGCCCATCGTGCGCTTGGATAATGGCTTCTAACTTTGCTTGCTCGGCGGCAAGTTTATCAAAATCCGCATCAGGATCGGCATAAAGCGCATAGACTTCATCTAAACGATTTAACGCGGTTTTCACTTCCGCCACGGCTTCTTCTACTGCTTCACGCACGGTTTGTTGCGGATCTAGTTTTGGTTCTTGTGGAAGATAGCCAATTTTGATCCCCGGTTGTGGACGGGCTTCGCCCTCAAATTCTTTATCCACGCCTGCCATAATGCGCAACAGGGTAGATTTCCCCGCACCATTTAACCCCAGCACACCAATTTTTGCGCCTGGGAAAAAGCTCAAGGAAATATCTTTTAAAATATGACGTTTCGGCGGCACAACCTTACCGACACGGTGCATAGTATAAACAAATTGTGATGACATAAATTGTTCTCTTAGCTGTAAAAAGTGCGGGTTATTTTACTTGAGATTTTACCTTTTGGCGAATTGAAAGCGAAAAAAAAACCTCCCAAAAGGGAGGTAGGAAAGTAGTTTAGCTATTTATTTTGATTATTTTATTTAGGAACTTTATGAATATCAAGCAATCACTCGACAGGGCATATACTACCTATAAGCTGTTGATAAATAAATGATGAATTTACATTTTTTTGATATAAATCACAGAAATAGAGTTTTTTTGTGAGATTTTGTTGTTTAAATCAGCAAATGGCATTTTGTCTGCCTTTGGATTTAGTGGTAGGATTTTGCTTTCTTTTGTTTTAGTAAGGAAGATTATGTTCAAAAAATGCTTGGGACTCTTAACGTTAGTTCCGTTGCTCAGTGTTGCCCACCCGCACGCCTTTATTGATATGCAAAGTAAGGTGTTGGTGGAAAAAGGGGAGTTAGTTGGGTTTTCGATGCAGTGGGTGCTTGATGAGCCAAGTTCTGCCAGTATTATTTATGATTTAGCCCAGTCCACGCAGCCGAGCGATAAGCAAAGGTTGATTGATGAAGCAATGAAAAATATTGTCAATGAGCATTATTTTAGCTATCTCTTTGATAAAGATAAGAAAAAGATTAAGTACAAAGCACAGCCGCAAAATTATGGAATGAAATCAAATGGCACACAAGTAATGTACTATTTTGATTTTTTGTTGTCTAAGCCCCAAGTGCTGAAGGAAAACCAGTTTGAATTAGCGACATACGATCCCACTTATTTTGTGGCAATGACTTATCCAACCGAAAATAAGCCTACAGAAAATAAGCAAAGTGCGGTGGATTTTTCACAACTTCCTGTTCAATGTTCTGGCAAGGTGATTGAACCGAATGTTGATGAAAAGGTGCGTGAATACGCGGCGTCTTTAGATCGTAGTCAGCGTGATGAGGACCCTTCCCTTGGCAAGGTTTTTAGCCAAAAAGTGGAGATCATATGCAATTAACTAACAACATAAAAAAAGCGATTAAGTATTTGCTAATATTGCTATTACTAGTGGGAATTGGCTTTTATGCTTTGCCTTATTTATTTGGGCAAACGATCATTTGGCAGAAAATCTTTAATCAACATATTTCGGGGTATTTGCATCAAGTTAAACAATATCCCGTACAAGCGGGATTAGGTTTAATCTTGATCAGTTTTCTCTACGGCGTGTTGCACGCACTTGGCCCAGGCCACGGTAAATTTGTCATTGCCAGTTATCTATCCACTCACCAAGCGAAGTTAAAAACCAGCGTTCAGCTCACGTTGTTGTCTTCTTTAATGCAAGGAGTGGTGGCAGTGGCGGCAACCTCCATTATTGTGGTGGGATTGCGTTTGTCTTCCCATTATTTCAAATTGAGCCAACTTTGGCTTGAGCGATCCGCCTTTATTTTAATGTTCTTGCTAGGCGCATACTGGATTTATCAAAGTGCGGTGAAATTTTTGCGAGAATTTCGTCACAAGAAACGCACCATTTCAGTGGGAAAAATTCACGCCATTAAACCCATTTCGGCAAAAGCGATTTCAGAAAAACCAGTTCAGCTTGTGCAATCCCATTGTGATCATAGCGATCACGCAGAAGGTTGCAGTTGTGGGCATCAACACTTGCCGAGTTCGCAGCAATTAGACAAGGCGACCAATTTTAAATCTCGTTTGCTTGTGATTTTAACCATTGGTATGCGACCTTGCTCAGGGGCAATTTTTATTCTTTTTCTTTCCTATATGCTAGATCTTTATCAATGGGGAATGGCGGCGGCAATGGCGATGGCAGTGGGAACAGGGATCACGCTATCTTTATTTGCCTTGATTGTGCAATATGCAAGGCAGACCGCGGTGAAATTAGGGCGTTGGTATGTTAGCGCAGAACATTCCCCTTATGCCGAAATTGCGGTGAAATTGATCGCAGGATTTGTGGTGATCTTCTTTGCGACAGCATTATTTTATAGCACAACCTTGCCTGTGCGTGGTGGGGCGGTGCTATTTGGCGGATAATCTTTCAGATGAAAAATAGGGGTGAAATATCACCCCTTTTTCTTTTCATCGTATCACGCGTTCAGATTAAAGTGCGGTGTAAATTAATAAAGAATTATAAGCTACATAGCAAAGAAATAGCACCAATCCTTCAACTCGGTTAATTCGCCCATTTTTTCCTTTGAAGCCGTAACCAAATAAAAACAGCAAGCCTGTTAATGCAATCATAACAAGCATATCTCGGCTAAACACTTCGGGCGTGGCTTGAATTGGGCTGATTGCGCCCGCAATGCCGACCACCGCAAGGGTGTTAAACAGGTTCGAGCCAATAATATTGCCCACCGCGAGATCTAATTCATTTTTTCTCGCTGCCATAATGGAAGCCGCTAACTCTGGCAATGATGTGCCAATGGCGACAATGGTTAAACCGATAATCAAATCGCTCACGCCTAAATAGGTGGCGATATTCACCGCACCCCACACTAATAATTGCGAGCTAGCCATTAATAGCGCCAAGCCAATCACTAGCCACAACACCGCAGTTTTCAACGGCATTTGTGATTTTTCTTTGAGTTCATCGCTAATGTCTTGTTCAAGGCTATCACCTGAATGTCTTGTGCCTTGCCAAATTGTCCAGCCCATATAGAGCGTGAAGACCGCCAATAAAATCATCGCATCAAGGCGAGAAATGGTGGCATCATAAATTAACAAGGCAGAAAGGAGGGTAACTAGCATTAACACGGGCAATTCTTTTTTTAGCACCTGCGAATTGACCATAATCGGCTTAATCATTGCGGTTACCCCTAAAATCAAGGCAATATTGGTGATGTTTGAGCCATAAGCATTCCCCAAGGCAATACCGGGGCTATGATTTAATGCAGAAAGCGCTGAAACAATAATTTCAGGCGCTGAAGTACCAAAACCTATAATCACAATGCCGATCAACAAGGGCGACATACCTAAATAACTGGCGAGAGAAGCCGCACCGTCAATAAAACGATCTGCACTCCAGACTAAAATCGCCAATCCGACCAGTATAGCGAGAAAAGATAAAAACATTTGTGTGTCCTATAAATGATGAAAAGTAGAGAATGTTATCATTATTATGAATGGCTAATTTAGAAAAAAATAAAAGCCCATAAGGAGGATATGGGCTTTAAGCTCTTTTGGAACGAAATAGCTTTTATAAAAGGAGACAAATAAAAACTGCCAAAAGAGAAAATTGGCTCCTCCTGCTGGACTTGAACCAGCGACATACGGATTAACAGTCCGCCGTTCTACCGACTGAACTAAGGAGGAATAATTCTGTATCACAAGGAATTGGTCGCAGATGATAATGATCTGTCTTTCCTTTGTCAACAGTGAAATTAAAAAAATGTTGAAAAATTATGTTCTTTTTTTATATCCACAGCGCCTGTGGATAAGTCTGTGAGTTTTAATTTGAAAAAATCGCCGATCCCTTGAAAAAACTAGGGTTTTGCGAATTGACAATAAAATTGATTGTAAAATAGCATTTCTTTATTTATCAATAAGTTAGTAAAAATCTAGAAATTTTTTTAAAATTTTTTTTGATTTTGTGAGATTTCAATCTTGACAAATATAAGTCTGTGTAAAACTTAAAATTTTGCTCAAGCCGAATGTAAAAAATTATGCTAAAATTGACCGCACTTTTCGGATAGGCAGTTTTTTATGAGTAACAAAATTCACAGCAAACCTTTTATTCTTCATTCTGATTTTTCGCCTTCTGGCGACCAACCTCAGGCGATAGAAAAGCTGAGTGAAAATCTCAATGATGGTTTAGCGCACCAAACCCTGCTTGGGGTAACGGGATCGGGCAAAACCTTTACCATTGCCAATGTGATTGCCAAGCTCAATCGCCCTGCAATGTTGCTTGCGCCAAATAAAACCCTTGCCGCTCAGCTTTATGCGGAAATGAAAGCCTTTTTCCCTGAAAATGCGGTGGAATATTTTGTTTCTTATTATGACTATTATCAGCCAGAAGCCTATGTGCCGAGCAGCGACACCTTTATTGAAAAAGATGCGTCCATTAACGATCAAATCGAGCAAATGCGGCTGTCTGCTACCAAATCTTTTCTAGAACGCCGTGATACCATCGTTGTAGCGTCCGTTTCTGCCATTTATGGTTTGGGCGATCCCGATAGCTATCTCAAAATGATGTTGCACCTGCAAACAGGGGCGATCATCAACCAGCGAGAAATTTTGACGAAATTGGCAGAGCTACAATACACACGCAACGATCAAGCATTTCAGCGCGGTACATTCAGAGTGCGGGGCGAAATTATTGATATTTTTCCTGCGGAATCTGATGATCAAGCCATTCGCATTGAATTATTTGATGACGAAATTGAACGCCTGAGCCTTTTTGATCCGCTGACAGGCACGAATTTTGGTGCGGTGCCGCGTTATACCATTTATCCGAAAACCCACTATGTTACGCCACGTGAACGGATTTTAGAAGCCATCGATCAAATCAAAACAGAATTGGCACAACGGCGAGAGTACTTCATCAAAGAAAATAAATTGCTGGAAGAACAACGCATTACCCAACGCACACAGTTTGATATTGAAATGATGAATGAATTGGGCTATTGCTCAGGCATTGAAAATTATTCACGTTATTTATCTGGGCGTAAAGAAGGTGAGCCGCCACCGACATTGTTTGATTATATTCCTGCAGACGGTTTGCTGATTATTGATGAATCTCACGTTACTGTGCCACAAATTGGTGGAATGTATCGTGGCGACCGCTCACGTAAAGAAACCTTAGTGGAATATGGCTTCCGCCTGCCTTCGGCGCTAGATAACCGTCCATTAAAATTTGAAGAATTTGAACGCCTCGCACCGCAAACCATTTATGTTTCCGCCACGCCCGGCCCTTATGAATTAGAAAAATCGGGCAGTGAAATTATCGATCAAGTGGTGCGCCCAACAGGCTTGCTCGACCCAGAAATTGAAATTCGCCCTGTGGCAATTCAGGTGGACGACTTGCTTTCCGAAGCACGCCAAAGAGCGGATAAAAATGAGCGCGTTTTGGTAACCACATTAACCAAACGAATGGCGGAAGATCTGACCGATTATTTAGAAGAACACGGCGTGCGCGTGCGTTATCTGCACTCTGACATTGACACCGTAGAACGGGTGGAAATTATCCGCGATCTCCGCTTAGGGGAATTCGACGTGCTAGTGGGAATTAACTTATTGCGGGAAGGGCTGGATATTCCCGAAGTGTCTTTAGTCGCGATTTTAGATGCGGATAAAGAAGGCTTTTTGCGTTCCGAACGCTCGTTGATTCAAACCATTGGACGAGCCGCGCGAAACTTAAATGGTAAAGCCATTTTATATGCGGACAGCATCACCAAATCAATGGAAAAAGCCATCAACGAAACCAACCGCCGCCGTGAAAAACAAATGAAATATAACGAAGAACACGGCATTGTACCGCAAGCGTTGAATAAAAAAGTGGGTGAATTGCTTGATATTGGCCAAGGCGCAACCAACAACAAAGCAAAAAGCAAACAAAAACAAAAATCCGTGGCAGAACCCACCGCACTTTATCAACCAACTAGCAGCAAAGAACTTCAGCAACAAATCAAAAAACTGGAACAGCAAATGTACAAACACGCCCAAGACTTGGAATTTGAAAAAGCCGCCGCCGTGCGTGATCAGTTACATCAGTTACGGGAAAGGTTTTTGGCGGAAGAGTGAAAATAGTTTTCTAAAATGCTAATAAAATAATACCGCACTTCAAGTGCGGTATTTTTTTCAAATTTTTAATTAAAGCACTTTTACAATGCTTTCGCAGAGATAACGGATATTATCTTCGGTGATGCCGGCAACGTTGATGCGGCCTGAGCGAACGGCATAAATGGCGAATTCTTCTTTTAAGCGATCTACTTGTTCTGGGGTTAAACCGCTGAAAGAGAACATCCCATTTTGTTGTTCGATAAAGCTGAAGTCTTGCTGTGCGCCGTATTCTCTTAATAATTCTACGAATTTATGACGCATTTCTTTGATGCGGTTGCGCATTTCGGCAAGCTCACCAGTCCATTCTTCTCTTAATGCAGGATCAGCCAACACGATGGCTACGGTGGAAGCACCGTGAGAAGCGGGGTTAGAGTAGAGTGTGCGAATGATTGATTTCACTTGGGTTAGCGCGGTTGCGGCGATTTCTGCAGTTTCTGCTACTAAAGTGAATGCGCCGACACGTTCGTTATATAAACCGAAGTTTTTAGAATAAGAACTTGCGATCAGTAGCTCTTTGTGATTTGCCGCAAAGGTGCGTAAGCCGAAGGCATCTTCTTCTAAGCCGTTAGCCAGTCCTTGATAAGCGAAGTCGAATAGCGGTAACCAACCATTTTTAGCAGACATTTCAGCCAGTTGTTGCCATTGTTCAGGGGTTGGGTCGATCCCCGTTGGGTTGTGGCAGCAGCCGTGTAATAACACCACATCGCCTTCGCCTGCGTTGCTTAAATCGGCAATTAGATTATCCCAGTCTAAGGCTTTGCGTTCTGCATCATAATAGCGATATTCACGAATGGTGATCCCTACCGCATTAAAAATCGCATTGTGGTTTGGCCAAGTTGGTGTGCTGATCCACACATTTTGTGCTTTAGTTTGGCGTTTGATAAATTCTGCGGCAATGCGTAATGCCCCTGTGCCGCCAAGGCTTTGTACAGTTTTGGCACGCCCTTGTTTCACAATGTCAGAATGTTCACCGAATAACACGCCTTGCGTACGCGCATTGAAATCGGCAACGCCGTCAATAGAAAGATAATTTTTGGTGGTTTCTACATCAAACAAACGTTGTTCGGCAGCTTTCACCGCTTTCATAATTGGTGTGTTGCCTTTGGCATCTTTATATACACCAATCCCTAAGTTGATTTTGTTAGCACGATCATCTGCTTTGAACGCTTCACCTAAACCTAAAATTGGATCCGCAGGAGCAGCATTAATATGTTCAAACATAGTCATTATCCTTCTAATGTTGTGTTTTGTTGTTAATAATGCGATTTTCTTTTTGTGAAGAAAATCCTGTGCCAAGTTATACTTGAGAATTAACCCTTTTCGCAAGTATTTATTGATACTAAATAGGCTTTCTCCTTAAGAAAGCCAATATTTATTCAAAAATTACAATAATTATTTAGATAATTTCAATTTTTCTTTTGCCCAAGTTAAACCAGATTGATAATCTTGTGGCAGTTGTTGCGCAAATTGATCTAATAAACGCATTAATTCTTGGCGATTTGGGGGAGCTAGATTAATATGCCCCACCTTGCGTCCTTCACGCACTTCTTTGCCATACCAATGCAACTGACTAAATGGCATATTGAGCCATTGGGGATTATGTGCCGTGCCAATTAAATTAATCATCACCGCAGGCATTGTGCTGACTAATTCTGGCGTTGGTAAATTCAGTAAGGCACGCAAATGCAATTCAAATTGGCTAATGGAACAGCCCAGTTGCGTCCAATGTCCGCTATTGTGAACCCGTGGCGCAAGCTCGTTAATCAATAACTTATCGCCCACCACAAAACATTCCATTGCCATCACTCCGATATAATCCAACTTGTGCATTATTTTGGCTAACATTGCTTCCGCTTGTTGTTGAAAAAGGGATTGTTTCCGAAGTGAAGGATCGGCTACGCTATAACGCAAAATGCCGTTTTGTTGTAAATTATGGGTTACGGGATAAAAACGGGTTGAGCCGTCTTTAAATCTTGCTCCCACGAGGGAAATTTCACCGTCAAAAGGAATAAATTTTTCCGCGATCACTTGCCCAAATAATTCATCGCCAATCAGATCTTGATTTTCTTGCGTGATGATCCACTGGCCACGCCCGTCATAGCCGCCAGTACGGCGTTTCACCACCACTTTCTCGCCAATGTGTTGCCAAATATCTTGCCATTGAGAAGCAGAATGAATGAGTGTCCAAGGAGAAGTGGGAAGATTGAGTTCATCAAGAAGCGATTTTTGTGAAAGGCGATCGGCAAGCAAGCCAAAAACGGAACGATTAATAAACTGCGGATGATTAGCCAATTTCTCTGTCAGCGGGGTGCTTTCCCAACGCTCAATTTCTGCGGTAATCAGGCAGTTCTTTTGCAGTTCAAATACAGGGGCATTGAAAGGCAAGGGCTCGACCTGAATATCTAAAGGCGCGCCAGCATAACGCAGCATTCGCCCAAGCTGTCCATTACCTAAGACATAAATGACGGGATATAAAGCACTTTTTTGCATTATAAAATCCTTGATGATGTTGGTTAAAAGAATAATGTTGCACGCAAAGTGCGGTGTATTTTTTGCTTATTTTTCTGTATTCTCAGCGTTGTTTTCCGCTTCTTCTCGTTCATCTTCATTTTGTTTTAACAGACGAGAAATCGCACTTAAATAAGAAATTTCCAAGGTTTCACGGCTTGTTGCCATCACCCCTTGATCAATCAAATAGCCGTCATTCACATCATAAACCCAGCCGTGCAAAGACAATTTTTTGCCACGTTTCCAAGCTGCTTGTACGATAGAAGAACGCCCAAGATTATAAACCTGTTCTGCCACATTTAACTTGGTCAGCATATCGGCACGTTGTTCTGGCGGGAGTTTGCCAAGCAAATGACTGTGCTTAAACCAAATATCACGAATATGTAGCAGCCAATTATTAATCAAGCCTAAATCTTGTTCCGACATCGCTGCTTTGATCCCGCCACAATTAGTGTGTCCGCAAATAATAATATGTTCAATATCCAGCACGTCCACCGCATATTGCACCACAGAAAGACAATTGAGATCGGTATGAATAACCTGATTGCCTACGTTGCGATGCACGAAAAGTTCACCCGGCCCTAGGTTAGTGAGTTTTTCTGCCGGTACACGGCTATCAGAGCAGCCAATCCATAGGTAACTCGGTTTTTGATGATCCGCCAGTTCACGAAAGTAGTCAGAGTTTTCCTCTTTCATCCGTGTTGCCCAACTGTAATTATTGGCGAAAAGTTGCTCAATCTTTTTCATTGAAATACTCCAAAATTAACGGGAACACAGTATAGCGAATTATCAAGAAAGGGTAAATTAATCAGTGAGGAATAAACAACAGGTATGAGCTGATAAAACAAGAGCGGTGAAAATGTTGAAATTTTTCACCGCTCTTTTGGGGGGGCTAAATAAAAGTTGCCTTGTAGTAAATAGCTATAAACCTTTCTTGATTTCTTATAAAATAACTTATAAGATAAGTCTAAATCACAAATGTTGCGCCAAAATGAAAACTTTAATTATCCAGCCTAAGGCTTTAAAACAACTGCGTCGCATTCCCGAGCGTTCTGTTATTATTGATAAATGCGAAGAATTAAAGCAATTTCCTTTGTGTGCTAATGTGAAATCCTTAATTAATCATAAATACCCTTATCGCTTCCGTGTGGGGCGTTATCGGGTATTTTTCCAGTTGATTGGCGACGCATTAAGCGTGGTCTCCATTGAAGAGGTGAAAAAACGCGATGAACGCACTTACTAATATCCAATATATTAACGATGAGCAAGGCAACCCCGCTTTTGCTGTTGTGCCGCTTGCAACCTTAGAGTGGTTAAAAAGCAAAGCGGGTTTGAAAAATCCCCTTGATACCGGTGTCCCTTATGAGGTTGCAGCCCTTGCACTTAAACAGGATATTTCTGCCGTGCGGGCGTGGCGAGAATATTTGAACCTTACGCAAGCAGAGGTCGCAGCTCGCCTTGGGGTATCGCAATCCGCTTATTGCCAGTATGAAAATGCCACTCGCCTACGCAAAAGCACTAAGCAAAAAATTGCTGATGCGTTAAATCTTCATCTTGAGCAATTGGATTTTTAATTCTCTTGGGAAAATTAAATGCAAAAGAGCGGTGAAAAATGTTGAATTTTCCACCGCTCTTTTATTTTAGCATTGACGCAGCTTTACAACGTTGCACCTTTCATCGCTTTCACGAACTGAGCCAGTTCGCTTAAGCATTTTGCGTGGTTGTCTAAATTGCGTTCGATGATTTTAACTGTGGCAGAGCCAGAAATCGCGCCAGCTGCGCCAAGTTGTAAGGCTTCTTTCACCTGTTGGGGTTGGGCGATGCCGAAACCTTGTAGGATTGGCGGCGCTTGGTGGGCTTTAAGCTGTTCTACTAGTGTATCTAAATTCGCTGCGTGGCTTTGGTTTTCGGCACTGGTTACGCCTGCGCGAGAAGCTAAATAGGTGTAGCCTTCGCTGTGTTGTGCCACGCCTTTGATGGTGGCTTCATCTGCATTGGGTGGGCAGATAAACACAGGTTGCACGCCGTGTTTTTTCGCCGCTTGAATATAAGGTTTAGCCGCAAGCAAAGGAATATCCGCTACAAGCACGGCATCTACGCCCACTTCGGCACAGCGTTGATAGAAATGATCTAGCCCCTGCGCATAAATTAAATTAGCGCATAATAATAAACTGATTGGAATTTCAGGATATTTCGACCGCACTTTTGCCAGCAATTCAAAACTTTCCGCCGTGCTGCAACCTGCTTGCAAAGCGCGGTTGTTGGCTGCTTGGATCACAGGCCCGTCTAATAAGGGATCAGAAAAAGGAAAGCCGAGTTCCAACGCGTCTGCACCGTTATCCATAAGGGTACAAATAATCTCGAAAGAACGGTTTAAATCAGGATCGCATAGGGTTACGAACGGCACAAATACGCCTTGGTTTTTAGCATTCAGTTGGGTGAATAAGGTTTCAAAACGGCTCATTAGATTTTCCCCTTTTCAGTCAAGATTTTGTCCACGGTGAAAATATCTTTATCGCCACGGCCGGATAAATTCACGACGATTAATTGTTCTTTGTCTGGATTTTGTTGGATTAATTTTAACGCATAAGCCAAAGCGTGCGAGCTTTCTAGCGCGGGGATAATGCCCTCGTGTTTTGCCAGTGCTTGGAATGCGTCAAGGGCTTCATCATCGGTAATGCTTTCATATTCCGCACGTCCGATAGCGTGCAAGTGAGCGTGTTGTGGCCCTACGGAAGGAAAATCTAAGCCCGCAGAAATGCTGTAGGATTCTTCAATTTGCCCATCTTCTGTTTGCATAATTGGTGATTTCATTCCGAAATAAATCCCCACTTTACCGTGGCGCAGCGGCGCGCCGTGTTGCCCTGTAGCGATGCCTTTGCCCGCAGGCTCGATGCCGATTAAACGCACATTCGCCTCATCAATAAAATCTGCAAACATTCCAATAGCATTAGAGCCACCGCCCACCGCCGCGATAATCACATCAGGCAAACGCCCCTCTTTTTCCAAAATTTGACGTTTGGTTTCTTCCCCGATCATCTTTTGGAACTCACGCACGATAGTTGGGAAAGGGTGAGGCCCTGCTGCCGTGCCAAGTAAATAATGGGTGGTGTCATAGTTGGCTGACCAATCACGCATTGCTTCACAACAAGCATCTTTGAGCGAGCAAGATCCTTTTTCCACTGGCACGACTTCCGCGCCCATTAAACGCATACGGAAGACGTTCGGCGATTGGCGTTCCACATCTTTCGCGCCCATATAAATACGGCAAGGCATATCCAACATTGCACAGGCAAGGGCAGTGGCAACACCGTGCTGACCAGCCCCTGTTTCGGCGATAATGCGCGTTTTGCCCATTCGTTTGGCGAGCAAAATTTGCCCTAAAACTTGGTTGGTTTTGTGCGCACCGCCGTGCAATAAATCTTCCCGTTTTAGGTAAAGTTTGGTTTTTGTGCCTTTGGTAAGATTGCGGCACAGCGTCAATGCCGTAGGGCGACCTGCGTAGTTTTTCAGTAAATCTTGAAATTCTGCCTGAAATTCGGGATCGGCTTGTGCTTCCACAAAAGCTTGTTCCAACTGTTTTAGCACTGGGACTAAAATTTCTGGCACATACATTCCGCCAAATTCGCCGAAATAAGGATTAAGTTGGGTTTCTGACATAATCGTTATCGTTCCTTTTACTTAATAATCTAAAATTTGTTTAAATAATTGCGCCAATTTAGTGGCATCTTTCACGCCTGCGCTGCTTTCTGCCCCAGAATTAATATCTAACCCTAAGCAATGTTGTGATAGGGCAAGGGCTAAATTTTCCTGATTAATACCACCAGCGAGCATTGCATTATCTTTGATTTCAGCAGGAATGAGCGACCAATCAAAGGCTTGCCCCGTGCCGCCTTGTTGATGCGCGAGCTGGCTGTCTAACACATAGCGATCAACCTGAGAAATAGGCTCAATTTGCACCGCACTTTGTTTTTCTAATGGCACAGAAACAGCTTGCCAAATTTGGCATTGGGCAGGTAGCAGTGAGCGAAGTTGCGCGATAAATTCCGCATTTTCACTACCGTGTAACTGTACCGCAAAGAGATTTAATTGCGAGGCGATTTTTACAATAAAATCAATCTCTTGATTTTGAAATACGCCAACAAAACGCAACGGTGCTTGCGTCACAAGTTCTTGCGCTTGGCGTAACGAAAGTTTGCGTTTAGAGCTTTCCGCAAAAATCAATCCGCCATATAACGCGCCTTGGTTGTACACCGCTTGCACATCTTGCGGACGAGTCAAACCACACACTTTATTTTCGCCAAAAATCACCGTTCTTACCGCGTTATTCAAATCATCGTTGCCCATCAGGCTGCTGCCGATCAAAAAGCCGTTTACATAAGGTTTTAATTGCTGAACTTGTTGATGAGAATAAATGCCTGATTCACTAATCACAATGCGATCTGCAGGAATTTGACTCGCAAGTGGTGGCGTGCGGCCAAGATCCACCGAAAGATCGTGTAAATCACGGTTATTAATGCCAATCACTTTCGCCCCCAAAGCAATGGCACGTTCTAATTCTTGCTGATTGGAGGTTTCCGTTAGTACACCCATTCCTAATTCGTGGGCTAAATCTGCCAGTTGTACATAGGTGTCATCGTCCAACACGGAAAGCATTAGCAAAATGGCGTCCGCTTGGTGATAACGCGCCAGATACACCTGATAAGGGCTTATCATAAAATCTTTGCACAGCACAGGCTGGCTGACTTGATCGCGCACTTGCGCAATGTAGGCAAAATCCCCTTGGAAATATTTTTCGTCCGTCAGCACGGAAATGGCTGCTGCATAATGTTTATACACTTGAGCGATTTCATCAAGATTAAATTCCGCGCGGATTAAGCCTTTAGATGGCGAAGCTTTTTTACATTCTAAAATATAAGCAGGGCGTTGATGCGTGCCTTGTGCCAACGCTTGATAAAAAGAGTGGTCGGATTTTTCAAGGTTTTTTTCAAAATCCTGCAATGGGAAGGCTTGGGATTTCTCCGCCACCCATTGCATTTTATCTTGCACGATTTTTTGTAAAATCGTCGGTGTTTGGTTGTTGATATTCATTGTTTTTTCTCTTTTTTATTCTACCGCACGCAATGCGACTAAGGTTTCAAAGGCTTTGCCCGTGGCAAGCACATCAAGCACTTTTTCGGCGTTATGTTTGAGATCTTCATAGCCGAATAATTTCATTAATAGCGCCGTATTCATTGCTACGGCTTGGGCGTGTTCTGCCTTACCTTTGCCTTGTAAAAGTGCGGTCAAAATTTTTGCATTTTCTTCAGGTTCGCCGCCACGCAGGCTTTCTAATGGTTGTGGCTCAAAGCCGAAATCATAAGGGCTTAGGCTATAACGTTCAATTTTACCATCACGAATTTCTGCTACTTCTGTTTTGCCGTGAATGGCCACTTCATCTAAGCCAGCGCCGTGTACTACAATACTGTGTTTATGCCCTAAACGCACCGCGGTTTCTGCATAAGGGGCAATGATATCGGGGGAATACACGCCTAATAATTGATGTTTTGGGCGAGCGGGGTTACACAATGGGCCTAAAATATTGAAAATGGTGCGTGTTTTTAGCGCTTGGCGAACTGGCACGGCGTGTTTAAAGCCAGGGTGATATTGTTGCGCGAATAAAAAGCAAATGCCAATTTCATCAAGGGCTTGGCGTGCTTGTTCGGCGCTGATATTGATATTTACCCCTAAGGCACTTAGTACATCGCTTGCGCCTGTTTTGCTTGATACGCTACGGTTGCCGTGTTTCGCTACTTTTAAACCACAAGCTGCGCCAACAATGGCGGAAGCGGTGGAAATATTAATGGTGTTTGCCCCATCGCCGCCTGTGCCAACAATATCCGCAAAGACATAATCAGGTGTTGGGAAGCTATTGGCATTAGAGAGTACCGCATTCACCGCACCGCTGATTTCTTCCGCCGTTTCGCCACGCAATTTTAATGCGATTAAGGCAGCGGCAAGTTGTTCATTGCTCAATTCCCCTTGCAACACCGCATTGAACAGGGTTTCCGCTTGGGCTTGAGTTAAAGGTTGTTTCTCAAAAAGTTGGTTAAGAAGTTGTTCTGTTTGCATAGGGTATTCCTTTTCTTTTTATTAAAGCATAAGTGCGGTGCTTTTTTCTTAAATTTAACGATAAATGCTGTAGCTGAGATCTTTGGCTTCATCGCCTGTCATTCCGCGGAATCCCCAACAGTGGGCGGGTTGTTCGTGGAGGGTGATTTCCACGTCAATCGGGGCGAGATTGAGTTTATTTTCAAGTTCGCAAAATAGCATTTTTATTAAACGTTTTTTGGTAAATTCTGTGCGCCCTTGCATTAAATTAATTTCAATGGCGGTGAAATCTTCGCTGCGGCCGCTTGGGAGATACAAATCGTCCGCGTCTGCGCCTTGGAAATAAATAAAATGTTTACCTGCTGGAATGTCCATTTCTAGGTTCAAACAATGATAAATAATTTCCGCAAGCTGGGCTTTGCGTGAATTAAGACGTTCTTTTAATCCATAAACAATAATCATCGGTTTATCCTTAATCGCGATTGAGCAACCAGTTTACTGAATTTTCCAACAATTTTCCCCCTTGCACGGTGAGAATGCTTTCTGGGTGGAATTGAAAACCGCAAATCGGCAGCGTTTTGTGGCGAATTGCCATAATAATGCCGTTATATTCTGCATTTACGATAAATTCATCGGGCAAATTTTCGCCCATTAAGGAATGATAACGAGCCACAGGCATTGGGTTGTTTAAGCCTGCGAACATTGCTTGTTCATCGTGTTGAATATTAGATACCTTGCCGTGCAACACTTCACCAGAATGTACCACATCGCCGCCAAAGGCTTCGATTAGTGCTTGATGCCCTAAACAGATGCCAATAATCGGCACTTTACCTTTAAGGCGTTGAATAAGTGGCAGCAAAATGCCTGCTTCTTGCGGATTGCCCGGTCCCGGTGAAAGCGCCAGAATGCTGTTCGGCTGCAATGCCATTTTTTCCACGAGTGCAATATCGCAATCGTTACGGTAAATTTGCACTTGATGTCCCAGTGTGCGGAATTGATCCACTAAGTTATAGGTGAAAGAGTCAAAATTATCTAGAAAAACAATGTTAGCCATAATCTGTCCTTATTGAGCAAGCTGGTTAGTTTGCATAATCGCATTAATCACAGCACGAGCTTTGTGGCGCGTTTCGTCTGCTTCCATTTGTGGATCAGAATCCAGCACTTCACCGCAGCCTGCTTGGATATAAGCAATGTCGTTTTGCACAAAGGCAGAGCGGATCACAATACAGGTATCAAAATTGCCGTCAGATGAAAGATAGCCCACCGCACCGCCGTAGCTATGGCGTTTTTGTTGCTCCACTTGATAGATTAATTGCATCGCTTTGATTTTTGGCGCACCCGTGAGCGTACCCATATTCATACAGGCTTGATAGGCGTGTAGGGCATCGAGTTCAGGGCGAAGTTTGCCCACCACGCGCGATACCAAGTGCATAATGTGCGAATAGCGATCCACCTGCATTAAATCTTTCACTTGGCGCGTGCCACTTTGGCAAACTCGAGCCACATCATTACGGGCTAAATCCACCAGCATTAAATGTTCCGCTAGCTCTTTTTTATCTAACCGTAATTCCAGTTCTAAACGTGCGTCTAATTCAGGATCGATATTACCTTGGGCATCAAAGCCGCGTGGGCGAGAGCCGGCAATCGGATAGATTTCTAATTGGCGCGAATCTTGGCTATATTTCAACGCACTTTCAGGGGAAGCGCCAAATAAGGTGAAATCTTCGTCCTGCATATAAAACATATAAGGGCTTGGGTTGTTCACTTTTAATTGACGATAAGTGGCAAGGCTGTTCGGACAAGCCAAAGAAAAACGGCGCGATGGCACGATCTGGAACACATCGCCAATATTGATATGGTGTTTTAAGCGGCGAATAATGCCTTTAAATGGCTCATCTTCAATGTTTACACTCACTTCCGTGGAAGCTGGTTGAACCGTTAAGTGCGGTTCAATTTTTTGTAATTTTTGCCTAATTTGCACCGCACTTTGTTCCGTGGCGGAAAGCGTATTTTGATTAAAACAGAAAGTTTGTAGCTGAGCCTGCTGGCGTTGGTGATCGAGAATCAATAAATTTTCTGCCAAATAGAAAACATAATCCGGACAGCTTAAGCCATCATTATGCAGCACAATATTTTCCATCGGGATAAAATTCGCCACTAAATCATAGGCAAATAATCCGCCAAGAAAAATCGGCGTTTCACTTGTTTTGTAAAGATCCGTTAAACAACGTAAACCGTCAAAAATTGTCGGCGCTTGTAATTTGCTATCTTCATCTAAATTTGGGTTAAGCGGCGCAAATTCTGCGATCATTTGATTATCTTGGTGGGAAAGGCGCAGAGCAATCGGCTGCAATTTTTCTTGCACCAAAGGCAACAATGCCGCACCGTTTTCATTTAATGCAGTAAAGGTAACGCATTGCCCTAAACAGCTGATTTTTAATGCGGCGTTAATTAATAACAGGCTTTTTAAGCTATTTTTACTGCTGATTTCTGCTGATTCAAGTAACAGCGTATTTTTTTGATCTTGGCACAAGGTAGCAAATACCGCAGTGGGATCGCTGTGATAAGCCACTTCTTGTGAAAAAACGTGGAGAAAAGGCGTTGTCATTGGAATTCCTTTTTGGTATAAAATAATTACGCACTATTAAACTAGTACAAGAAGGTTTTGTCAAGGGTTATCTTAGTCTGAAAGCGATTATTTATTTTATGGATATTTTCTGCGGCTGTGGATGACTTTCAGAATAATGACTTCAGTGGCAGTTTCGGTATAAATAATGCGATAGCTACGGCAAAAAATTTCTCGAGTATTTTCTACAATACCTTTCTTTCCCATTTTAGGTAAGAAGCCTAACATTGTGATTTGAGTGCGGAGTGCGTTGAGCAAACTTTCACCGCTTGAATAATGGGAAGTGTAATCAATAACGCCACGAATAATGTTGGCAATATCTTTTTCTGCTAAAGGAGAGATCAGAACAGTTTTTTTATCAGGCATAGACGGCATTATCTTTCACTTCTGCAAGTGCTTGATAAAGTTCCTTTTCTGCATTTTCAAAGCATTGTTCAAGCGAAACTAATTTTCCGTCTTGAACTTCTTTAAGGGCAATATTGACTTGTTCAATAACATATTCGTCATAGCCTTGCTCTTTTTTAAACATAAGAACCCTATATTTTTGATTAGATAGTGGCGTTAATATAATCTCATTTGACAATGCTATCAATAGTAAAAAAGGGCTTTCGCCCTTTTATTTGAAGATTAAATCAATGTATCCACTTTCGCTCTAGCTTGTTCTTGCGATTTTGCCGCGACTTCTGCGCCCGAACCTACGCCTTCTACATAAACAAAATCAACATCATCAATGCCGATAAAGCCAAGGAACGTTTTTAGATAAGGGGTGATAACATCTGTGGCTTGTCCTTGATGTACGCCACCGAAAGAGGCTAAAACGATCGCTTTTTTGCCTTTCACTAAGCCTTCAGGGCCGTTTTCTGTGTATTGGAACGTAACACGCGGACGGGCAATGAAATCAATGTAGCTTTTTAATTGAGTTGGGATATTAAAGTTGTACATTGGCGCATTGATGATAATGGTATCCGCATCTTTTAATTCCGCTACTAACTCATCGGAAAGGGCGAGCAATGCTTTATCCTGTTCTGTTTTTGGCTCACCACGCAAGGCATTGGCAGCAACGCCGTCAAAGTGTGGCAATGGATTTGCGCCTAAATCACGCACAACCACCTCTGTGCCTGCGGGTAATTTTGATACAAGATAGTCCGCAAGTTGATTGGTTTGTGAATAATCGCCGAGAATACTCGATTTTAAAACAAGAACTTTTGACATAATAAATCCTTAAACTGTGCTTATCATAAAGTGCGGTCATTATAGAGCGAATTTTTTCTAGAACAATGGTAGAAAAGGAAAAAGATTTTTTCTTAATGGTAAATAATCAGCGGAAAATTGCACTTTGCCAGAAATGCTTTATGATCGCATTTTGATTTTTTATTTAACAAAAAGGACAGCTTATGTGGTCAGAATTAGCAATGGGCTATGGCTTATTTATTCTAGAAATTCTTACGGTGTTATTGGTTATCGCAGGGATTGTCGCGATGATTATGGCGTTTAAGCAGAAAAAATCTCACCAAGCAGGGGAGTTGGTGATCACCGACTTATCGCAAGAATATGAAGAAAACACCAAGCGTTTGGCAGAGTTTCATCTTTCTGAAGATGCGTTAAAACAAGCGGAGAAAGCGCGTAAAAAAGAAGAAAAACAAAAAGCCAAAGCAGAAAAAGAAAAGCGTAAAAAAGGCGAGAATCCAGAAAACGAACGCAAGCCCCATTTATTTGTGTTGAGTTTTAAAGGCGATATTTCTGCCTCAGAAACCACCGCACTTCGTGAAGAAGTGAGTGCTATTATCGCCGTCGCTAAACCAGAAGATGAAGTGTTGCTGCGTTTGGAAAGCCCCGGTGGCGTGGTACACGGCTACGGACTTGCGGCTTCTCAGTTAGCACGCTTGAAACAGCATCAAATAAAATTAACCGTAGCCGTGGATAAAGTAGCCGCCAGCGGTGGCTATATGATGGCGTGCGTGGCAGATAAAATTATTGCCGCTCCTTTTGCTATTATTGGCTCAGTTGGCGTGGTGGCGCAAGTGCCGAATATTCATCGTTTACTGAAAAAACACGATGTTGATGTGGACGTGATGACAGCGGGCGAATATAAACGCACGGTAACCTTACTTGGCGAAAACACCGAAAAAGGCAAAGAAAAATTCCAACAAGAGTTAAATGAAACCCATCAATTATTTAAACAATTTGTTGCCCAACACCGCCCACAAATTGATGTAGAGCAAATCGCTACAGGGGAACATTGGTTTGGTCAGCAGGCACTAGGATTAAACTTAGTTGATGAAATTGCTACCAGCGATGATTTGATCTTACAAGCCATTAAAGACAAACTGGTGCTTTCAGTGAAATACACAATGAAAAAATCTCTTGTGCAGAAATTAGGAAAACAAGCTGAAGAAAGCGCCGATAATCTGTTGTTGGGCTGGTTGAAGCGTAATGAGAGGACTTTGTACTAGTCTAATATTGTAAGAAAGAGAATCTTTACATTCCTTGACAAAAAACTTCGTGGATTTCAGTTAGTAAAAAAGTTTGTTAATTTACTTTATTGGTGATTAGCTTTACTATATATGGCCGAACCAAAATGCGATTTGAGCATTCCGTTCATTTTCAGTAATGATTTTATTCAGTGTTAAGGTAAAAATATGAAATTATCACATCTTTTATTCTCTGCGGTTGCTGCGACTACATTAGTAGCTTGTGGTAACTTAAGTAAGGTTACTGATGAAGGTACATCAGATAACCTAGTTTGGCCTAAGGTTGAAGATTCTAGTTTTAATCACGATGGTTCTCAATATGGTTCTTGGCCAAATTGGGATAATGTTCGTATGATTAATCGTGGTATGAACAAAGACCAAATTTATAACCTAATTGGTCGCCCACATTTCTCAGAAGGTTTATTTGGCGTTCGCGAATGGGATTATGTATTTAACTACAAAGAAAACGGCGAACACAAAATTTGTCAATACAAAATCTTATTTGACAAAGATATGAACGCACAAAACTTCTATTGGTATCCAAATGGCTGTAATGGCAGCTTGTCTTTCAGCTTAAAAGGTGATTTCTTATTTGATTTCAATAAAGATACCCTTTCAGCGAAAGGTTTAGAAGTTGTTGATAATGTAGCCGCTCAGCTTAAAACAGCTGGTGCGAAAGATGTTAAAGTTGCAGGCTATACAGACCGTTTAGGTTCAGATGCTTATAACTTGAAATTATCACAACGCCGTGCAGATCGTGTTAAAGCACGTTTAATTCAACAAGGTGTAACTGCGAATATTGAAGCAGTGGGTTATGGTAAAGCAAATCCAGTTAAAGCTTGTAATGATGTAACAGGACAAGCATTAAAAGACTGTTTACGCGACAACCGCCGTGTTGAAATTTCATCATCTGGTCAGTTAGTTAAAGCGGAAGAAGTGAAAAATGAAGCTGGCAATGTTGGCCCAGCTCCACTTTACGCAAAATAATTAATCTATAAAAAATACAAGCTGACCTTGGTTTTCCAAGGTCAGTTTTTTTATGTCTTTAATAGAATAAATGCTGATGCAAAGCTTGGATCTGCGTTTTCTCGCTTTCAAGAGAAAGCCCGTTTAGCGCATAATCTAAATCTATTTTTGCTTGTTTGAGTGCGGCGTCGCGAATGGCTTGGTTGTCTGATTGTGTCCGTAGCACCGCGAGCGCTTTTTGTACTTTGATGTGAATTTCTAACATTGCGCTCCCATCACGACAAATCGGCGTAAAAGGTTGCAAAACAAGTTCTTGTTCATTGAGATTTAACATTGCCAGACGATCATATTTCACCGTTTGCTTTTCAGCTTTGCTATCAAGTAGTAAGCGTAATAAAACGCTAATCACTTTAATTGCCGTGCCGGGATCGTTCACCGCTTGAGATAAGGCACGTTGCGCCACTTCGCTTAATACGATCAAACCAAATTTCGGATCTTGTGCATAAGAGCGGTTGTTTTCGATGATAAAATTTTCTTGCAGCTGAGCCATTTCTTCAATGGATTTATTGACATAAGCCAGTGGCATATTCGTATGAACCAATTTTCCCGGTTGAATGGCAATTTCAATTTCACACTCATTTTTATCAGCAAAATCTTGCAAATTTTGCATATTGATATGGCTTAAATAGCCTGTTTCATGGGCGTGGATCGCATAAGTAAAGCGGATTTTGTCAAGGGATTTCGCCCCCATATTGGGCTGTTGCCAATAATTATTTAGGGCTTGTTGTGAAGCCGTTTCAATTTTTTCTAAGGTATTATTTAATAGCCCGAGTTGCGATAAGGCACTCACCCAAGTAATTAAGGTGGTGATTAAATAAATCAGCACGCAAATCGTACCAACAAACAGCACAAATCGTCCTGCTTCGTTGTAATACCCCATTCCGAGCGTGATTTTGGCAATCACCGCATACACAAAGGCGGAAATAAAACTTGAAATGGCAAGGCGAGTGGTATTATCGCCCATCACCAATTCTGTGGCTCTTGGCGTGGCTCCGTTAGAAGCAGACGAAAAGGCGGAAACCATAATAGAAAGGGAAAAGGTACTCACCGCCAGCATACTTGATGCCATAATGCTGAGAATATCATTGAGCAATTCTTCGCTAATATCAGGCATTATATCTATCGGCAGTGCTTGGTTTTCAATCAACGCTGAGAAAAGCGCCAAAAATACGGCAAATAGCGCCCCTAAAATTGGCGTGAGCCATAACCCATTACTTGGTTTTTTTAGCCATAAAATTAGGGTAAAAAAATGCTCTTTAAGATAGCTTAACATCCGTTTTCCTATATTGAGAGGGAAATGCTTACCATAGCAGATTTTGCGCAGAAAGAAAAAGGGCTGAGTTGTTCAGCCCTAAGATTATAGATAGTTAGAATTTATAAGACACCGAGGCATTGATATTACGCTCAGCACCGTAGTAGCAGTAATAATCGCAGCCTGCGACATAACGGCGGTTGCCGACATTTTCTACATTTAACTGAGCAATCCAGTTAGAATCAAATGCGTAGCGTGCCATTAAATCTACTACAGTGGCAGATGGTACTTCTTTGCCTGAATAAAGTGAACCTTGAGAAGTAACACTTTTACCAACATAACGTACGCCTGCGCCCACCGTTAAACCATTTAATGCGCCGTTATCAAAGGTGTAATCGGTTTTCACAGCAAAAGTATGTTTTGGAATTAATGGGTTGCGCACATCGCCGCTCTCTTTACGAGTGATTGATTTCAAATAGGTATAAGCTAAGCCCATATTCCAGTTGTTAGTTACATTCACATCAGCTTGAACTTCCACCCCTTTGCGATGCACAGGATCGGCATTGCTCACGGTTTTACCTAAACCATTCGACACTAACGCACCTTTATCTTTGGCTTTGAAAGCCGCAACGGTGATTGATCCGTTTAACCAGTCTGGCAAATATTTGATCCCCACTTCATATTGGTGAGTGATATTTGGATCATAAAGTTTTTGATTGCCACTTAATCCCACTGGTAAATTAAAGGATTCACTGTAACTAAAATATGGATTTAAGCCGAATGGCGCTTCATACATTAATGACGCAGAATAAGAAGTATTGCTGATTTTTTGTGAAGATGTGTATTCATCTTGTTTCGCACGATCGTGGCGTACCCCAAGGTTTAACACAAGGCTATCCATAAAACGGCTTTGATTTTGTAAATAAAGCCCCAGTTGGCGCGCAGTGATGTAGGTATAAGGGGCATTGATGGTTTGAGCCTGATTATAGCCAGAACGAGCCTGTTTTAAATTCACTGCAGAAGTGCTGCCAAATAGGGTATAGTAGGCTTTCACTTTTTGATGACGATAATCTGTTCCCACCACTAAGGTATTTTTCAGCCAATCGTTGCTATATTTCCAAGTGAGGTGATTATCGATCGTGTGCGAAATAGATGTGCCATCATTAAAAACGACACCGCGAGTTAGGTTATAGCCAAATTGGCTTGCTGCTTTAGATACCCAAACGTCTGGACTAACCTCCTCAGAAACAGCAGGATAAGCATAAGAACCACGGTGATAGTTATTGGCATAAGTGTAGCGATAGCTACTGTCAAAACTTAAATTATCATCAAATTGATGGCTAAATTCATAGCCGATATTGTATTGGCGGTTGTATTCACGATCATTGACAGGATCGCCAAGGTTGGTGGAACGTCCAATATAGCTACCATCAGGGAATGGCACGAGCGAACCTTCTTGTGGCAAGAAATTCGAGCTTGGCACGCCTTTATCAAATTGATAGCTAGTTAAAAGGGTTAAGCGAGTGCGATCAGAAATATCCCATTCCAAAGATGGCGCGAAATAAACGGTTTTATTTTTTGTTGCGTCCCATTGTCCATTTTTAGATGAAAATGCACCCACTAAGCGATAACGCAGATCATCATTATTGCTGATGCGATCCGTATAATCTACGCCGACGCCATATTGATGATGATTTCCAGCGTTAAGGGTAAATTCCCCTTTGCCAATTTGATCTTTATGCGGACGCTTGGTGACATAGTTGATCAAACCACCTGAGTTTGCTGCGCCGAAGGTCATTGCGTCTGCACCTTTGGTTATTTCCACCGCTTCTAAGCCAAAGGTGTTTACATAAGGGGTAAAAAAGCCATAGCTTGCCATTGGTAAACCATCAAGAGCTTGCGTAACCTCCGCACCACGCACTCTAAACCAGTTGGTGTTGGTATCTTCACCAAACACTTGGTTTTCAAAGCCCGCTTGATAACGCCCGATTTCATCGGCTTTAGTGATATTTTGCTGATCCAGTTGTTCGCGAGAAAGGGAAACTGCAGATTTAGCTTGATAAATCGGCACTTCACCCATACGGTACATCGATCCCGCTTCTACCGTGATCGCCTCCAACTCTTCCGCCCAAAGATTTTGCGAGGCGAGTAAAAGTGCGGTGGATAAAAGGGATAATTTAAAAACAGCTTTTGGCATAAATAGTCCTTAATTTACTACAAGTTACAGCTTAAATAAGGGGCGTTTCCGCCCCACGAAAATAAAATTATTTGTTCACTTTAAAGGTATAAGTGCTATAAAGTTTACGTTTTTGGCACACTTTTTGATCTGGGTAATCCATTTCATAAATGGCCTTGATTTTCCAAGTGCCTGCTAAGGCAGGAATGAAATTCACCTTGCCTTGTGCGTCCGTTTTGCCAGAGAAAGCTTGTGGTTCACGGTGATCGTAAACGGCTTTTTCATCAAGTTTGGTAAATTCGTTGGTCGTGCCGATCACGCTCACGCCTTTCGCTGGCTGACCTTGATACAATACTTGCACGGGGAAGACTTCCATCGGGCTTAGCGTGGTTGGATCAACCAATGGCACGATTTCCAACGGTAATCCCACTGGGGCAATGGCAAAATCGCTCACATCAACACCTGTGTTCACATAGGTTGAAGCGAACATACTGGATTCTTCGCAGTAATTGGCATCTTTCATTTGAGTGAGATTTTCACGCTTCCAGCCGTTGTCATTTTTCGACCAAAATGTCGGTTTATAGCTGCCCGAAATTTTGTATTCCGCTTTCGCCAACGGGCTGGTGGTTACATAGTGAAAATTTTCGCCCTTTTGGGTGAGGGTAGTGCTTTTGCCGTCCGCACTGTGCAACACCAGCGGATTTAAAATATTTAAACGCCCCTCTGCGATTTTTTCCCCTTCAGGAAAACGATCGCCATAGCCAAGCACCGCAAGCAAATCTTTGCCCGCTTCCGCTTGTTGTGCATATGCCCATAAATCGTGTGCTTGCCCTGCCAGAGGGAACGCCAAGCCACATACTAAGGCGAGATGAGTGAGTTTTTTCATTTGATGTCTCCTATTTTGTAAATAAAAAAACGTGGAATTTTCTGACCGCACTTTTCTACCTCTATTTTCAAAGTGCGGTGTAAAATTCCGCCATATTGCCGTTCAATTTCAACCGTTGAAAGCAAACGGCGATAACTTTTTAGCTTTTGGAACAATATCTTGCATTACAGCGAATTTCATTGAGTGAAGCCGATACGTTCAGCAAAACAAGGCTTACGCACGTCTTTTCCCGTCAAGCCAATGGCTAGATTTTTTTCATCAGCCATAAAAAATACGTTCCACCGAGCAAGGTGGCAACCAAGCCCGCCGGGATTTCGTAAGGGAACAATATTTGTCGCCCGAGCCAATCTGCCATAATCATCACCGTTGCCCCTAATAAGCCTGCCGCCAACAGTTGGTTTTTGCTGTGGCGGAAGCCGAGGCTGTATGCCAAATGGGGAGCGAGCAAGCCGATAAAGCTGAGTGAGCCAACAATCAAAGTAGCACAGAGCGTTAAGGCAATGGCAAATAAAAATAAAATCCCGCGTGCTTGGGTGAGGTTCATCCCCACCGCTTGGGCGACGTTGGCATTAAGGCTTAACAAATTCAGCCAACGACAAAAGACAAAACTCAAGGCGAACAACGCAAGGGCGATAACGAGCATCGGCAAGGCTACTTCCTCAGTGGCATAATAGGTTGAACCCGATCCCCAGCTTAATAATTGCCACGCACGGGGATCACCACTGGCGATTAAAATCCGTTGAATGGCTTCAAAAAGGGCGGAAATGCTGATCCCTGTCAGCAACACTTGATCGGGTTGCAAGCCGTTTTTACGGTTGATCCACCAAATCAGGCTGACAATGCTCAATGCACCGAATGCCCCCCAAAACGCATATTGGCTGATCGCCATTGCACCCGAGACAAAAATGGCTAGCATTACGCCAAAGCTCACGCCTGAGGTAATGCCTAATAACTCAGGGCTTGCCATTGGGTTGTGGCTGAGGCGTTGCAGAATGGTTCCTGCCAAAGCGAGCATTAGCCCCGCAGAAAGGGCATAAGCCAAACGCGGAAAACGCAAAGCGAAGAGGGGGGCGTTTAATTCAAGTTGCCAGCCGTGGCGACCTTGTGCGAACCACAGCGAACATAGCCCCGCAAGGCAGAGCAAGCCAAGTAAAAGTGCGGTGCTTTTTGATGATGTTTTTTTCCACGCATTTTGCCCAAGGGGCGAACTGTCCACCACTCGTCCATATTGTTGGCGATGACGAAACACTAGCCACAACAGCAACGGCGTGCCGAATAATGCGGTAACCGAGCCAGTCGGCAAGCCTACGCCCCATTGTTTTTCGATCAGTTGCAAGGTTAAATCGGCAATCAATAACAATACGCCAGAAAAATAGACACTTCGCCACAATAAAGTTCGGAAATTCGCACTGCGGTATTGGCGTGCAATGGTGGTGGCAGCTAAGCCGATAAAGGCGATCATTCCCACACGGCTGACGATTATCGCCACTAAATACGCCGCCAGTAACACACCAAGCAAGCGGATTTTTTTCACATTCACGCCTAAACTTTGAGCGTTGCTTTCTTGTAATTGCAGAATTTGCAACGCAGGGCTAAGTAGCACGATGCCGACAATGGCAGGGGCGAGTAACGGCAGCAGGGTTAGGCTGTCATACCAGCTTTCTTGTACCAGTGAGCCGCTGCCCCAAACGAGCAAGCCACGGCTTTCTTCAGGGTAAAAGAGCATTAAAAGGGAAGAAAACGCTCCAAGATAAAAACTCACCACCAGCCCTGCAAGCACGATCAACAATGGCGAAAGCATTTGCCGCCACGCCAGTAATAGCACTAAGCCTAAGGCGAATAATGCCCCAATAAAGGCTATCGGTGTGGTGCCAAATTGCAATAAATTTGGTAAAAACAGGGTAGCCAGAAATAGGGCGAATTGTGCGCCACCGCTCACTGCAAGGGTGCTGTCGGAAGCCAGCGAATTATTCATAATTTGCTGTAATAATAGCGAAGCCACACCTAGGCTTGCCCCTGCTAAGATTGCCATTAGTACGCGCGGTAAAGTGAAATTGAAAATCAGCAGTTGGCTGGTTTCACTTTGTTCGGGCTGTTGCCAAAGTAGCAACGCAAATAACGCCAGTGCAATCAGCCCAAGGCTTGGCATTAAACGAATTTTTACCATTGGCTTTCCCCTTGTGGCTGACGTAATCCTTGGCTTAAGGCAAGGGCTAAACGCTGAGCAGAGGGCAGAGCGCCGAATGTCCAAATGGCGGGTAAAATCAGGGGATCTTTCGCTAAAGGCAAGGCTTGCCATAGGCTATTACTCGCCAGTTCTTGTGGCACATTTTGCGGATAAGGCTTGACGATCACCAATTTTGCGTGGGGGAATTGTGCGAGCTGATTTAGGCTAATTTGGCTAAATCCCCATAAATTTACTTCTTCTTGCCACGCATTTTGTAGTCCAAGTTGGGTTAGCACCACACCGGGCAGACTTTGTTTGCCGTAAACACGCAAATGACGACCATCAATAAATTGCACAATTAACAACGGACGCGCTTGAAATGGGGTGAGCAAGGCTTTTTGTGCGGCAAAAAGGGTTTCGGTTTGATGAATTAACGGCGTGGAATCCTCACCCACTATATTGGCAAGTTGGCGTGTTGCTTGAAGTTGATTTTGCCAGAAATCTCCTGCTTGATAAAAATTCACTCGCTCAACCGCTTTCACTGGCGACAAATAAGGCAAATTGGCTTGAGCGGTAGCGAAATACATATCGCCATTGGGGAAATGTGCGATCTCAAGCTGAGCGAGCAATTCTTTATTCGGCTGTAATCTTGTGCCTAAATCCACCGCACTTTGTGGCAACGCAGGTTCGCTCACCCAATTTTGATAGCTTTGTTTATCGCCCACCGCCACAGGTGAAACGCCTAGCCCGAGTAAGGTTTCCGCCACCGTCCAATCAAGGGTGGCAACCTTTGGCATCGCAACACTCTGCATTGCAAAGCTCGGCAACGAAATTAGCATTAACAGCAATGAGAAGAAAACAGCCCGAATATTCATTATCACCTCTAGAAAAATGCCACTGGAACGTGGTCAATAGGGTGAGATTGCACTTGCAAATCAATGTGATAAATCTGTGCGAGGGCTTCGGGGGTCATTATCTCTTGCGGTGAACCCTGCATTAATAATCTGCCCCCTTGTAAGGCGATAAGCTGATGGCAAAAACGGGCAGCAAGATTGATGTCGTGGATCACAATGATCACCCCTAAATTAAGCTGTTTCACCAATTTTTCGATCAGTTGCATCACTTCCACTTGATGAGCAATATCCAACGCTGCCAAAGGTTCATCTAATAATAAAAAACGGCTTTGCTGTGCCAATAGCATCGCCAGCCACACACGAGAGCGTTCGCCACCTGAAAGGGTGTCCACAAATTGATCGGCATAGGCTTGCATATTCGTCCATTGCAAGGCATTTTGAATGGCTTGCTCATCTTGCTTTGGGTTGCGTCCTAACAGCCCATTCCACGCATAACGCCCCATTTGTAGCAAATTTTTCACCGTTAAATTACTCGCCTGCGGGAGATATTGAGGCAAATATGCCACCTCACGGGCAAAGGCTTTGTTTTTCCATTGCTGAATGGGACGCTGTGCAAAACGCAAATCCCCGCTGGTTACCGCCTGCTGACGGGCAAGTAACTTAATTAACGTGGATTTCCCCGAACCGTTCGGCCCAATAATGCCGTAAATTTTGCCTGTGTTGAATTGTAACGAAATCGGCTGTAAAAGCACTTTTTCTTGAATGGCAAATGAAACGGCATCTAACTCAAACACAAACTTTCCTTATTTTGCACTGTAAATTAAAGGGGGAGAGATTTTAATTGATAACTGTTATCATTTCAATAGGCGATGGCAAAATTTATTAGTCAAAAATGAGTAAAAAATCACCGCGCTTTTATTGGGGATTTAGTGAAATTGGTGAGCAATATTAATAATATTAGGTGTGAAAACAAAAAAGTGCGGTAAAAAATGACAGAAATTTTTATAAAAAATGGGTGAATACCCTGTATTTCACCCATTTCAAAGAGATTAAAGGGGAATTATTGCGCTTTCTCTACTTTCTTATCCTGCGGTAAGATGAGATTTAAAATCAACGCTAATAAGGATCCCACAGTAATGCCCGAACCTAACACTTCTTTGAAAAAGTGCGGCAGTTTTTCGAGCAATTCTGGACGAGTGGTTACGGCTAAGCCACAACCAATGGAAATAGCGATGATTAAGCCGTTGCGTTTGCTGCGTTCAATGCTATCTAACATTTGAATACCTGCGGCAATAATCATTGCGAACATCATCAGCCCCGCG
Organism: Avibacterium avium; assembly: GCF_900454535.1. Classification (GTDB taxonomy): domain Bacteria; phylum Pseudomonadota; class Gammaproteobacteria; order Enterobacterales; family Pasteurellaceae; genus Avibacterium; species Avibacterium avium. Next base: position 1,748,236 of record NZ_UGSP01000001.1, on the reverse strand, counting down.
CCACCAAGCACTGGCAGTGGAATTGATACAATTAACGCACCAAATACTGGGAATAAGCCTGCTAGCACCAATAATGCCCCAGTTAAGGCAACAACATAGCGGCTTGCCACGCCAGTGAGAGAAATCACGCCGATATTTTGTGAGAAAGAAGAAAATGGCGTGGTGGACATAATCGCCGCAAGGGCTGAACCTAAACCATCACACAACACGCCGCCGCGTAAATGTTTCCCTGTGATTTCCGTTTTCGTAGCGTTCCCCAAGGCTAAGAAGTTGCCGCTTGATTCCACAATGGTTACCAAATAGGCGATGGACATACCAATAATTCCTGCGATAGGGAAAGATAAACCAAAGTGTAGCGGTTGTGGCACGGCGAAAATTTGCGCTTGTTTCACCCCATCAAAATTCACCCAACCTAGGGCGAGTGCCACCACATAGCCTGTCATCATTCCAATCACAATGGCTGCGGCGGAAAAAATCCCTTTACCCCATTGCACTAAAATCACCACGATGACTAACACGAAACTTGCCATCATCAGGTTTTCTGGCGTGGCATAATTCGGATCGTTGCGTTGTCCACCAGCAAACCAATCCACCGCCACAGGAATAAGGCTAAGGCCGATCATCATTACCACGGTTCCTGTTACCACCGGAGGGAATAATTTACGGATATAAGGCATAAAGAAACTACCGATGATCATCACCAACGATCCCACCAGCGAAGCCCCTAAAATCCCTGCAACGCCATCTTCACTAAAGCCAATGGCAAGGGCTGCGGCCACAAAGGTGAAACTGGTTCCCATTACGCTTGGCAAGCGAATACCGATTGGGCCTAAACCACGGCATTGAATAATGGTTACCACACCTGAAATAAGCAGTGCGGCATTTACTAAGGTGATGGTGTCTTCAGTGGGTAATTTTAATACATTCCCGATCACCAATGGCACAGCAATAATCCCCCCTAAGGCGGCAAGCAAATGCTGAGCGGCTAATAATAGACTTAACCCGAAAGGCGGTTTGTCTTCAACGGAATAGAGTAGGTTGTTGTTCATAAGCTTTCCTGAGTAATAAAAAATAGCGCGCATTATACTTGAAAATGGATTTTAAGCAATCGTTTGCTTTTGTCGGGAACTAGATTAAACCTAAGGGATAAAAGAGATGAAAAAGGGAATGCCTTGAGATGGAGAAAAATTACTGAGCAAATTGTGCAGCCAAGCAGGAAAATAAGTAGAAAAGTGCGGTGATTTTTTGTCAAATTTTGCCCTTAAACTGGTTAAGGGCAAAATTGAAATATTAGTGAGATTAATTGAGATAGTTAAACACTTTCACCACTTTTGCTACGCCCGAAACATTTCTTGCAACTTCAGTGGCGGCATTGGCTTGCTCTTCGGTGAGATTGCCCATTAGGAACACTTCGCCATTTTCGGTGATCACTTTCACATCGGTGGCTTTTACCCCTGAATTGACAAACATTTTGGATTTAATTTGTGTGGTGATCCAGCTGTCTTTAGCAATTTGCGATACCGAAATAGGTGAACCAATGCGCAGTTCGTTATACACTTTGGAAACATTGTCCACGCCTTCCGCTAATCCCGTAGCGAGATCTTTTAAATTTTCATTTGGTACTTCGCCGATCAGCAAAATACGTCCGCTATAAGACACCACGCTAACACGGCCTTCGCTTTTGATTTGTTCGTCTTTATAGATTGCACTTAGCACTTTTTCTTCAAGTACTTCATCATCAACTTGCGTTCCCGCTGTTCTTGGATCGGTGGCGACTTTCGTACCAATGGCGGCCGCACCAGCTACGCCCGCAACGGTTGCAGTTACACAGCCTTGTAATAAAAATGCGGTACCAAGAATAAGGGCTAATTTTTTTAAATTCCTTGTTTTCATTAGTTGTACTCCTTTTGATTATCTATAAAGGGTTGATATCTATGAATGAGAAAAAAGAGAATGATCAATTAACTCACAAATCGTATTAATAATAAATAGATGATGTTCCAAAATACGGCTTTCTTTTACCGTTGGGGCAGTGATTTCCAAATCCTGTTCGGTGAGAAAGCCTTGAATATGATCATTATTCGCGCCTGTTAATGCTATGACACTAATTTCTTTATTTAGTGCGGAATTAATTGTATCTAGCACCATTTCTTCATTGCCAAAAGGGGAAAACACCACCAACAGATCCCCTTGTTGTGCCACCGCGTTGAATTGGCGTTGATAGAATTGTTGCTTGGGGCGATCGGCAATAATCGCTGATCCAATGGCGTTATCCAAACTTAATAACACGGAAGGAAAGCTCGGTCTTTCTAGCTCATAGCGATTGAGCAAGTTCGCCACCAGAAACTGCGCATTGGCATAAGAGCGCCCTTGTCCACAGACGATAATTTTATTGCCACGCAATAGGCAGGCGACAATGTTTTGCACCGCTTGAAAAATGGCATTGGGCAATAAGCTCGAAGCAGAAATCTGGGTTTGTATGCTTTCGCTGTAAAGATCTTTTATTTTATCTAACATTGTGATTTATCAGGCTTATTCGTCAAGAAAATTAGGAATCCACTGTAAGTCTTGTATTGTATTACCAAATGCCACTAAGTCAAAACGGCAATCAGTATCTTCTAGGCTGCAATCTTGTTTTGCCAGCCACATATTGGCGGCATCTAGCCATTTTTGCTGTTTTTGCCAATCTATACTTTCCACGGCAGAACCAAAAAAATCATTTTTTCTTTGCCGCACTTCAACAAAAACAATGGTTTCGCCATCTTGCATAATTAAATCCAGTTCACCACATTTAAAATGCTGGTTGGCGGCAATAAATTTTAGCCCTTTAGATTGCAAAAAAAGGCGAGCTTGTTGCTCAAAGCTCGCCCCTTGCTGACGTTTGGATTTAAACATATTAATTGCTTAATACAACCACTGACGCATTTTGGTATTGATACCACGTCATATCACGTTCGATATTACAATTCGGGCCAGCGCTTAATTTACCGGTTAAACCGTTAATATTGAAGCCAGGAACTTGGCGTAACTCATTGAATTGGTTGATCAATAACCACGCATCCGCGCCCATCGCATATAAACGCATTAAGGAATAATCACCATTGGTAAAGCCTGCCACTTTTTTGTATTGTGCGGAATCCACATCTTTAAAGAATGGAATATCACTAAATTCTAAGCCATTCATTAATAAGCGATATTCAGGGCCGTTGTTAGATGAATTACTGCGTGAACTTGCATAAAGTTTTAAGTTCGCATTGGTGTTGTCAATCACGGTTTTTAATTCGCTTAATTGAGTATTGGTGGCAACGATATATAAGCCTTTAATATTCTCATTAATGCCTGTTTGTAAAGCAAAACTAATATCATCAGCACGGTTATAGAATTTTACGTTAGCATCGGTGCCAGATAATTTTTGCCAACGGGTATTGAACGCTGATGCAGTACGCTGGCCTAAATCATTTTGTGGCACGATCACTAACGGATTGTGAATGCCCTCATTCCAAATGCGGTTTGCCGCGGATTCTGCTTCATCTTCAGGGGCTAATCCGTAATAGCAAAGCTGACCAATAGCACGAGAGTTTGCCGTAGAATTAAGGGTTAGCACATTCAAGCCTTGTAGCAGATCGGCACGATTAGTTAATTGATCCACATTTTGTTTCAGCAATGGCCCAACGATAGTGGTAATGCCTTCTAGTTTGGCTTGCTCAATGATATTTTCAACAGGAGTAGAAAGGGTATCAAACACTTTAACCTGAATGGCTGAATCGCCTTTAGCATCATCAAAACCACGTTTGATGGTGCTACCAATAAGTTGTGCATCACCGCTTAATGGCAATAATAATGCCACTTGTCCAAGTTGCGTTTGTTGGAAATTAAATAAGCCTTGTAATTCTGTTGGGAACAAATAGCTCGCAGAATGGCTTGGATACATCGCTTTCCAATTTTGTAATGCTTGGCTTAATTGTGCGGGCTGATTTAAGTTATCATTATAGGCTTTGGCTAACGCTAACCAACCCCCTAATGCCGCATTACCATTTGCTGGTGTGCCATTGATTAAGCCACGATTTGCACTGCGCAATAACGCCCAAGTGCGGTCGTTATTTTCTTGTTTTCTTTTACTATCAGTTAATAACGCATCAATTTGAATACGCGCTTTTACCGCATCAATAACCTGATTACGATTTTGCGCCACACGCGCCATTACTTCATAATAACGCGCTTTTTGTGAAGGACTTAGTAACGCTAAGTTGATCATTTTTAAACGCGTTTCAGCATTTTGATTATTGCCTTTCACGGCAGCAATATGCGCTTCAATCAGCGATTTATCTAAAAGTTGCTCTTCGTTTAAATCTTTCAATTCTGAAAGCATTGCTTGTGCTTGCGGAATTTTATTCTCACGCACCAACACACGCGCAGCAAGCAATTTGTAAGTTTGTTGATCTTCAAGATTTTGTGTACGTTGAATTTGATTGATGTAATATTCCGAACTGGCATTTGCATCATTTTTCAGCACATTTGTAAAGCTGTTACCGAACAAATTGGTACAGCCTGCCAAAACCAATGCAAATAAAAAAGGCATTAATCGATTTTTTAAATTAATGCGTTGTAATAGAATAGTCATAATTACTCCGTTGTTGAAAACAATCTCGGGGATCTTACTTATCTCAATAATTAAAATCAAATAAAAGAAGTAAAAATGGACAATTTAACTGGAATTTTATATATCGTGGCAACACCCATTGGCAATTTGCAAGACATTAGCCAACGCGCATTACAAGTGTTGGAACAAGTGGATTTAGTCGCTGCAGAAGATACGCGCCATAGTGGTTTATTGCTGAGTCATTACGGCATTAAAAAGCCTTTTTTTGCCTTGCACGATCATAATGAGCAACAAAAAGCCGATATTCTGTGCGAAAAACTATTGCAAGGTACAACGATCGCCTTAGTTTCAGATGCAGGTACGCCACTGATTAGTGATCCGGGCTTTCATCTGGTGAGAAAATGTCGCCAAGCTGGGATTAAAATAGTGCCAATTCCGGGGGCTTGTGCCGCAATAGCAGGGCTTTGCGCCTCAGGCATTGCTTCCGATCGTTTTTGTTTTGAAGGTTTTCTGCCTGCTAAATCCAAAGCTCGTTGCGATAAATTGGAAAATCTCGCCAAAGAAGACCGCACTTTGATTTTCTATGAATCCACCCACCGCATTTTAGATTGCCTTGCGGATATGGAAAAGGTATTCGGCGCTCAGCGTTATGTGGTGCTAGCACGCGAGCTGAGCAAAACTTGGGAAACCATTCACGGTGATGAAGTCGGCGCATTACGCCAGTGGGTGAGCGAAGATCCAAACCGCAGCAAAGGCGAAATGGTGTTGATTGTAGAAGGCAATGTAAACAGCGAAGAAGAAAGTTTTTCCCCCGAGGCCATTAAAGCCCTAACTCTTATCGCCAAAGAACTTCCACTCAAAAAAGCCGCCGCGATTGTCGCAGAGCTTTATGGCTATAAGAAAAATGCGTTGTATCAGTTTGGGTTGGAGAATTTGTAGGTTTTATCATAAAAAGAAAACGCTTTATCTTTTGATAAAGCGTTTTTGAGTTAAGCGAGAATTTCAATACCGCGGCGTTGTACTAAATTCAACAATTTAAGCGCTGCACCACTGGGTTTTTTTACCCCTCTTTCCCATTCTGAAATCATATTTTTGCTCACATTGAGATAATGGGCAAAAACAGTTTGAGAAACCTGTTCTTTTTCACGAATGGCTTTGATTTCTTCAGGGGTGAAAGGTGAAACAGGTGTTAAACAGAGTTCATCAAATTTTTTCATTGTTTTTTTATCCATTAATCCTGCTTCGTATAGATCCGAAGCATTTTCGTGGATCATTGCAAGTAGTTCACTCATTTTTTCTCTCCCATAATATTTCAATGAAGACGCCATTTTTTATTTGAGCCTCAATTTGTTCTGGCATCAATTCAGCGTATTCTTTTTCCAATGCTTTCAAGGCAACTAATTCTTGTGCTGAAATGTTGTCTTGTGTATTTTTGCTAATCCCTGCAACAAAATAGTGATTTTCATTAATTCGATAGAAAATAAACGATCGAAAACCACCGCTTCGCCCTTGTCCTGCTCTTGCTATGCGTTGCTTGATAATATTACTGCCAAGATCGGCGTCAATCAATCCTTGTTCCGCCCGCAAGATGGCTTCAACTAACAACGCATCGCTGATGGCGTGTTTTAGGGCAAATTTATGAAATGCTTTTGTCTTGAATATTCGCATTAAAAACTTCCTGTCATCTTTAGCGTTATAGTAGCAAAAGGATAAGATCACTACAATAGCGAGAATAATGAAAAATCAATCATCAGTACAAATTTATTTTCCCCTAACCCTATAATCAACGGGGAATTTCGGTATAATGCCCAAGTTAATGATGACAGGATAAAGGTTATGAGCCAATTTTTTTATATACATCCAGAAAATCCGCAGCCGCGTTTGATTAATCAAGCGGTGGATATTTTGAAACAAGGTGGGGTGATTGTTTACCCAACGGATTCAGGTTATGCCTTGGGTTGTATGCTCGGCGATAAGCACGCAATGGATCGCATTGTGCAAATTCGCCAATTGCCAGAAAATCATAATTTCACCCTTGTGTGTAGCGATTTATCAGAACTTTCAACCTATGCCACGGTGAACAATATGGCGTATCGACTGATTAAAAATAACACACCGGGGCGTTACACCTTTATTCTCACAGCCACCAAAGAAGTGCCACGCCGTTTGATGACATCAAAACGCAAAACGATTGGCTTGCGCGTGCCAGATAATCAAATTGCGTTGGCCTTACTAAATGCCTTAGGGGAGCCGATTTTATCTTGCTCTTTGATGTTGCCGGGGGAAGAATTTATCACGCAATCTGATCCAGAGGAAATTCGCGATCGTTTAGAACATCAAGTGGATTTAATTATTAACGGTGGCTATTTAGGACAAGAGCCAACAACCGTGGTGGATTTAACCGACAACACGCCTGTAATTTTGCGTGAGGGCAGCGGTTCAACCACGCCATTTATTTAATCTTTTCAAACTGTTAGACGCTTGGGAAAGCGACAAGAGGAAATATGAAAACAACATCTTATTCACAACGCAATGCCACCAAGGGAATGCGTTTTGCTGAAAAAAATAACACGGAAAAAAAACGTACAGACAAGCCTTTCGCATCAAATGCAGAAAGCAAAGAAAAAAGTGCGGTAAAAAAGACCGCACTTTCTGCGACCCATAAAGTGGAAGGGGAAAAATTACAAAAAGTGTTAGCACGCGCAGGGCAAGGATCTCGCCGTGAAATTGAAGCGATGATCGCCGCCAACCGAGTGAGCGTAAACGGCAAAATGGCAACACTGGGTGATCGTGTTGTGGTGAATGCGAATTTAAAGATCCGCATTGACGGGCACGTTGTGAATTTACAACAAGCGCAAAAGGAAGTGTGTCGCGTGTTGATGTATTACAAACCTGAAGGGGAACTCTGTACCCGCCACGATCCAGAAGGGCGCGCCACCGTATTTGATCGCTTGCCGCGCTTAACTGGATCACGTTGGATTGCGGTAGGGCGCTTGGATATTAACACCTCT